>JAGRGD010000018.1 GCA_020445665.1 Rhodocyclaceae bacterium | reverse complement strand
GTCGGCGGATAGATGTAGGTGTTGCGGACCATGAACTCCTTGAGGATGTCGTTCTGGATGGTCCCGGAAAGCTGCGCCTGCTCGACGCCCTGCTCCTCCGCCGCCACGATGTAGCCGGCCAGGATCGGCAGCACGGCGCCGTTCATGGTCATCGAGACGGAGATCTTGTCGAGGGGGATGCCGTCGAAGAGGATCTTCATGTCCTCGACCGAGTCGATCGCCACGCCGGCCTTGCCGACGTCGCCCACGACGCGGGGATTGTCCGAGTCGTAGCCGCGGTGGGTGGCCAGATCGAAGGCCACCGACACGCCCTGACCGCCGGCGGCGAGGGCCTTGCGGTAGAAGGCGTTGGACGCCTCGGCGGTCGAGAAGCCAGCGTACTGGCGAATCGTCCAGGGGCGGCCCGAATACATGGTGGCCTGGGGGCCGCGCACGTAGGGCTCGAAGCCCGGCAGGGTGTCCTTGTAGGGCAGATCGGCTGTGTCAGCGGCCGTGTAGAGCGGTTTGACCTGGATGCCCTCGGGCGTGGTCCAGGTCAGCGAATCGAGGCCGCGGCCCTTGGTGGACTTCTCGGCGGCGGCCGTCCATGCGTCCAGGCCGACCTCGGGAAATTCCGGTGCCTTGTTGCTCGACATACTTTCACCTCGGCGTACGGTCGGGCGGCTTGGCGCCGCCTCGAATGATATGGGGTTAAACCTACAGCGTAGCAGCCGGGCGAATCGCTCGCCCGGCTGCTGCGACCTTCACTGCCGGGACCGGGAACAGACGCCTCCCTCTTACCTGCCGTCGCTCGACCTTTCCTGCAGCGCAAAAAATGATACTTTATCCATAATTATGAATGCAAGAGCTGTTTTTGGGCTTACAATGATCCGCATGAACGCAAACCGCATTGCCCCCCTGGCGCTCTACCAGGAAGTGGCCGAGCGCCTGCGCGAGCGCATCTTCTCGCACGAGCTGCCTCCGGGCACCTGGATCGACGAGCAGGCCGTGGCCGACCAGTACGGCATCTCCCGCACGCCCCTGCGCGAAGCCCTCAAGGTCCTTGCGTCCGAAGGGCTGGTCACCCTCAAGCCCCGCCGCGGTTGCTACGTCACCGAGATCTCCGAGACCGATCTGGACGAAATCTTCACGGTGCTGGCGCTCCTCGAAGGGCAGTGCGCGGCCACCTCTGCCCGCGACGCGTCGGACGACGAAATCGCATCGCTTGTTGCCATGCACAAGACCCTCGAGGCGGCAGCCCGCGACGGCAACATCGACCAGTTCTTCGAGGGCAACCAGGCCTTTCACGCCCGCCTGCAGGAGATCACCGGCAACCGCTGGCTGCAGCACTGCATCGAGGACCTGCGCAAGGTCGTCAAGCTGTCGCGCCACCACTCCCTGTTCAGCGAAGGCCGCCTCGAGCAGTCGCTCGGCGAGCACCGTCTGATCCTCGACGCCTTCCTCGCCCGCGATCCGCAGGCCGCCGAGCAGCGCATGCGCGAACACATCGCCGGTGGTCGCAGCGCCCTGGCCCGGATCGCCGCCGCGCGGGAGCAGGCGGCCTGAAGCCACGCAGCGCCGCGACCGCTCAGAAGGCTTCGCCGAGCAACAGGTAGAAGCGCACTTCCCCCACCTCGGGCGCATAGCCCGCGCCCAGGTATAGCGGCCCGATGACCGTGTCGGCGCCCGCGAACAGCGACACCGACGTCGCCTGCCCCACCTCATCTTCCGCACCCGACGCGTAGTTGGACAGATCGGCCCACTCGTAGGTCGCGCCGAGGTACACGCCCCGCCCGATGCTGTCCGGCAGGCGGCTCACGCGGCGATAGTAGGCATTGCGCAACAGCACGATCTGATCCGCCGCAAGCTCGCCGTAGCGGTAACCGGAGAGCGCGAACGGCCCGCCAATCAGCGAGCGCGCCGCCGCCGGCAGGTCCTGGTCCGGACTGCCCGCCGCCAGCAGGCCGATCCGCAGGCTGTGCTCACCGTAGGAGAACGCCATGTCGCCTTCGATCACCGAGAACGCAAACGACAGATCACTGCCGTAGTCGGGGTGATGGTGCTGCAGTTCGATGCGGGCGCCGTAGCCGCGCCGCGGGAAGAAGGGGCTGTCGAGGCGGTCGAGGATCGCCGTGGCGCCGACCCAGCCATCGTCGATATTCACTGCCGGGTAGAGCGGCAGGCCGGTGAGCAGATCCGCGTGCAGGCTGCCTCGATGGACACCGGCCCGCAGCTCGCCCCAGGCGCCGAGCTCGTAGCCCAGCTCGAGCCCCGCCGAGCGTTGGCGCACCTTGTATTCCGCCAGCCGGATGTCATCCACATAGACCGGGACGGCCTGGGTCGAGATGCGCAGCTGCGGCGCCACGAACCAGTTGGATTTCAGCCCCAGCGGCTGATAGAACTCGGCCCGCAGGCTGTTGTTGGTGCCGAGCACCAGATCCACGTCGGCGCGCGCCCCCCAGCGATTGAGCCAGTGACGCGAGAGGCCCGCGTAGAGGCTGACGACCCCACCGCCGTCGAAATCCGATGCGAGGCCGCCGCCGAAGCGCAGATAGGTGGGCCCCCACGATTTCTCGATGGCCTCGATCGCGAGATCCGCGTCTGCGCCGTCCCGCACCACGCTGTAGCGCAGGCGCTCGTAGTCGCCATCGCTGTAGAGCCTCGAGAGCCGTTGCTCGAGTTCGTCGACGTCGAGCTGACGGCCGGCCAGATCGCCCAGCCTGGCGCGCATCGCCTCGGGTGAGACGAAGCGCAGGGGCGGCAGCCGAACGGCGCGGATGACGGGCTCCGGGAGATGCCAGCGGGCCTCGCGCTGGCGCTTCCACAACGCGTAGGTGCGCTCGTCGACGCTGAAACGCTTCAGCTCGGCGGCCATCGCCCGAGCCGACGTCTCGCCGGCCGGGATGGTCTCGAGCACCCGGTCGAAGTCGCTCGACACCATGTCGCCGATGTCCACCTCCACCAGCACGTCCCCGGCGCCCAGCTGGGCCCGCTCGGCGGCCACGTTGTGCCCCAGCGCCAGGTGGATCGCCTGCAGCACGATGTCGGCAGCCGAGCGCAGCCGCTCGCGGGGCAGCGGCGGCGTGCCGACATCCACCGCGATCACGTGGGGCCCGCACAGACGGCGCCCAACCGAGACCGGCAGGTTCATCGCGAGGCCGCCATCGACCAGCAGTCGGTCGCCATGGGCGATCGGCAGGAATGCGCCGGGCACCGCCATGCTGGTGCGCATCGCTCGCCACAGCGGGCCGCTCGCCAGCTCCACCGGCTCGCCCGTGACCAGGTCGGTGGCCATGGCGCGGAAGGGCAGGGCCAGCGTATCGAAGGTGGACAGCGCCTCGGACGCGCCGACCAGTTCCTGCAGGAAACGGTCGAGCTGCTGGCCGGCGATGGCGCTGTGGGGCATCAGGACGCGCCCGTCGCCGAAGCCCATCGTGATCGCGCTGTGGCCGGAGGCGGCATCCTGCTTCTCGCGGAAGGGTTGCTCGTCGCGGGGTGTCGTGTTCGAGAACAGGGCAGGCCAGTCCGCCTCGCGGACCCTTCGCTCGAGCGCTTCGAGGGTCACGCCCGAGGCGTAGCTGGCGCCGACGATGGCCCCCATGCTGGTGCCGACCACGCAGTCCACCGGCACGCGCAGTTCCTCGAGCACCTTCAGCACCCCGAGGTGTGCGACGCCGCGCGCGCCACCGCCGGAGAGCACCAGCGCCACCCCATCGCCCGCCGCCACCGTCGCCGGCAACAGCGCCAGCCCGGCCAGGCACCGCGCCAGCCATCGCCCCTTCGCCATGGTCGCCCCGCGTCACTTGCCAGCCGGCAGTTTAGTGCCACTTGCCCCACCCGACCGTGCCATGAGGGCCGAATTCGATACCATCGGGAGACCCTTACCCGATGGAGCCATCATGCCCGGCCAGGTCGTCCTGCAGCGTGTCGACACGATCGCCACCCTCGTCCTCGACAACGCGGACAAGCTCAACGCCATCGACTCGGCGATGTGGCAGTCGCTGCGAGGCCACATGGCCGAACTCAACGCCGACCCCGACCTGCGCTGCGTGATCGTGCGCGGCGCCGGCGAGAAGGCCTTCGCCGCGGGCGGCGACCTGGAGGAATTCCCGCGGGTGCGGGCCACCGTCGAGCAAGCGCTCACGTATCACGACCAGTGGGTCGCCGCGGCCCTCGACGCGATCCGCCACTGCCCCGTGCCGACCATCGCCGCCATCGAGGGCCCCTGTGTCGGTGGCGGCCTGGAGATCGCCGGCTGCTGCGACCTGCGCATCGCTGGCCGCTCGTCCCGCTTCGGTGCGCCGATCAACCGCCTCGGCTTCTCCATGTACCCGGGCGAGATGGCCGGCCTGCTCGACCTGGTCGGCCCCGCCGTGCTGCTCGAGATCCTCCTCGAGGGGCGCATCCTCGACGCCGCCGAAGCCCTCGCCAAGGGCCTGCTCACCCGCCTCGTGGACGACGGCCAGGCGGTGGTCGAGGCCGAAGCCTCGGCAGCGAGGATCTGCGCCGGCGCGCCGCTGGTGGCCCGCTGGCACAAGCAGTGGGTGCACCGCCTGATGGACGGGCGCCCCCTCGACGAGGCCGAAAAACGCGCGGCCTTCGACTTTCTCGCCACCGACGACTACCGCGAGGGCCTCGACGCCTTCTTCGCCAAGCGAAAGCCCCGCTTCCACGGTCGCTGAGCCCTGTGCCCCGATGCCGAATGGAACTTGAGTCCCCTCCCCGGCTCGGACCCAGGAACCCTTCACCCGCAACGGACCGATGAAATCCCTCACCTACCTGCTCGAACACAATGACACCGAAGCCTGGCTGCTGGCCGCGACGATGGCCATCGCCAGCTTTATCGCCCTGACGCTGCTGCGCCGCCTGGTCCGCACCCGCCTGGGCCGGCTCGCCTCGGCCACCTCACTGGCCTGGGACGACCTGGTGGTCGACGTGCTGGCCGGCACCCGCAACTGGATGCTCGCCGGCCTGTCGCTGCTGCTGGCCCTCAACTACCTTGACCTGCCCGATGCCCTGTCGGCGCGCCTGACCCAGGCGGTGATGGCGCTGATCCTGTTGCAGGCCGGGCTGTGGGCCAGCCAGGGTGTCCGCTTCTGGCTGCAGCGGCGCATCGCCGCGCGCGAGGCCAGCGATGACGGGGCCAGCGCGACGGCGCTGGCCGTGGCCGGCTTCACGATCCGGCTCGCCCTGTGGTCGATCGTGCTGGTACTGGTGCTGGACCAGTTCGGCTTCGACGTGACGACCCTGATCGCTTCCCTCGGCGTCGGCGGCGTCGCGGTGGCGCTGGCCGTCCAGAACATCCTCGGCGATCTCTTCGCTTCCCTCTCGATCGCCCTCGACAAGCCGTTCGTGATCGGCGATTTCATCGTGGTCGGTGACATCTCGGGCACCGTCGAGCATGTCGGCCTGAAGACCACCCGCATCCGCAACCTGTCGGGGGAGCAGGTGGTGATGTCCAACGGCGACATCCTGTCGAGCCGCATCCGCAACTTCAAGCGTCTGCAGGAACGGCGCATCGCGTTCGCCTTCGGGGTCGAATACGACACGCCGCCGGACGTGCTGGAGGCAATCCCGGGGCTCGTGAAGTCCATCGTCGAGGGGGTCGACGAGACCCGCTTCGACCGCGCCCATTTCCACGCCTTCGGCGCGTCGTCGCTGGACTTCGAGGTGGTGTACTACGTGACGACGGCCGACTACGCCCGCTACATGGACATCCAGCAGGCCATCAACCTGGCGCTGGTACGCCAGTTCGCCGAGCGCGACGTCCAGTTCGCCTTCCCGACCCGGACGGTGCACGTCGCGAGCCTGCCGGCCCGCGCCGCCGCGGTCGAGGCGGCGCCGGCCTGATTCAGCCGAACACGCTGTGCAGCATCTTCAGGCACAGCAGCACCAGCACGCCGGCGAAGATCTTCTTCAGCGTCGCCACGGGCAGACGGTGGCTCAGTCGCGCTCCGACAGGCACGGTCAACGTGCTGGAGGTGGCGACGAGCACCAGGGCCGGCAGGTGGATGTAGCCCAGGTCGAGCGCTCCCAGGCCGGGTTCGGCCCAGCCGTTCACGAGATAGCCCACGGTGCCCGATACGGCAATCGGCAGGCCGATCGCCGCCGAGGTGCCGATGGCATTCTGCATCTTGACGTTGCACCAGGTCATGAATGGAACCGACAGGGAACCACCACCGATCGCCACCAGCGCCGAGATGCCGCCGATGCCCAGCCCCACGCCGGTCAGGCCAGCACTCCCAGGCAACTCGCGCGAGGGCTTGGGCTTGATGTTGAGCAGCATCTGGACCGCCACGTAGGCCGTGAAGCAGGCGAAGAAGATCGCCAGCGGCTTGGAGTCCACGTGGGAGGCGATGAAGGTCGCGCCGAAGGTGCCGAGCAGGATGCCCGGCGTGACGCCGCGGACGATGTCCCAGCGCACTGCACCATGGCGGTGGTGGGCGCGCAGGCTGGAGATGGACGTGATGACGATCGCCGCCATCGAGGTGCCGAGTGCGACATGCACGATCTTGTCGTCCGGGAAACCCTGGGCAACGAACAGGGTCGTCAGCATCGGCACCATGATGCCCCCGCCGCCCACGCCCAGCAGTCCGGCGAAGAATCCCACGAAGGCCCCCAGCGGCAGGTAGGCCAACCACCATTCATTGAACGTCATCGACTTCAGTATCCAGTAGTTCGCGCAGCAGGAATCGCCACTCGTCCGGCTCGACCGGCGTGATAGAGAGACGGTTGCCGCGCGCCAGGACGCGCATGTTGGCGAGTTCCTCGCGGGCGCGCAATGCGGGCAGACCCGCAAGCGGCGTCTTCTTCACGAACCGGACATCCACGTGGTACCAGCGCGGCTTGTCGCGGCTGGCCTTCGGATCGTAGTAGGGACTGTCCGGGTCGAACTGGGTCTCGTCCGGGTAGGCTTCGCTCGCCACCCTTGCAAGCCCGGCGATCCCCGGCGCCGGGCAGCTCGAATGGTAGAACAGGACGCCGTCGCCGATGCCCATCTCCTTCATCATGAAATTTCGCGCCTGATAGTTGCGCACGCCGGTCCAGGGCACGGTCTGGTCCGGCGCGGCGGCCAGGTCGTCGATCGAGCACTCGTCGGGTTCGGACTTCATCAGCCAGTAGCGCATACTTCGGTACCGTCGGGACAACAGGAGGAAGAGGGGCTTGCACGCCATTTTCGCCCACTCGTGGCGAATCCGTGTAGCGATCGCAGCAGGGACCACAGGGTGAGCCTGCTGTGTCTGGCTGGCGGCGGCCTCACCTCGACGCTGGCCGGCGCCCTGTTCACCCTGCAGTGGGCGCACTCCGTCGAGCACATCCTGTGGCAGGAGGACTGGCGCATCGACGGCTCGGCGCTGGTGCTGGTCGAGGCGCGCATCCGGGGCAGCGGCGCCGGCATGGATCCGCCGGAGGGCTCAGTGCTCCGGGATGGGGTATGGCACTACCGGGCACCGCGACGACTGCCGGAAATCCTGTTGTCGAGCGGCGGCGGACAGCCCGAATACACCCTCTGTGCGGATGGGCGCTGCCAGGCCATCACCGCCTGGCTCGGCGGCGCACCGGCCGACGGACGCATCACGATGCGGCCCTGCGACGGCGACTGACGGCGCCCCGCAAGCAAGAAAAAAGGCGCGGCTTTCGCCACGCCTTTTCTGTTTGGCCCCCCGCGCGTGCCGCCCTGGCCGGGCATCCTGAACCGAGGGTTCAGGGAGGTCGCCTTCCTGTTGCATCAGGCGTTCCCGACGGAGGGGACCGCACACCAGCAAAATCATCGGTCGGCAACCAAGTCACGAAGACATTGGTTCAAGGAATCTACGGCCAGCACGAACACTGCAGGGGATTGACCTGCACGAACAACTCATTGATTCAGAACAGCTTTTCCTGCTGCCCGAGAATCTCTCCGAGGCGTTCGTTGACGGAATCGATTCTACGCTTCATGCCCGGCATGTCAAACCCGCCGGCCCGTTGATACTGGAGATATTCGTGGGTGATGTTGAGGGCGGTCATCATCACCAGCTTCTCGCCCGCGGAGTTGGTCTTACCGGCCAGGTCGTTGAGTTTCTCGTCGAGGAAACGCACGGCCGACAACAGGCCTTCGCGCTCCTCTGCGGGGCAGGCGACGCGATACTCGCGCCCCAGCAGCGTGATTTCGAGGGTTTCCATGATCAGGCCTGGGGAAGTTGCTCGAGGACGGCCTCGACACGGGCCGCAGCGATCTCGACCTTGTCGCGGAGCCGGCGGTTGTCGGCCTCGACGCTCGCGAGACGGGAGCGCAGGTCGCGATTCTCGCTCTTCATGGCCTCATAGAGGCTCATCAGCTGATCGACCTGCTGCTCGAGAAGGGAGAGTTCTGGATCCATGGCGCGATGTTAGAGAGGGGTCAACAGCCGGTCAAGCCGGGCCGCGCGAGCGCCGAGTCATCGGTCGCACACAGATGAGGAAACAATCGCTCGAGATGCAGATGGGTTTCGATGGCATCCGCCAGCCGGTCGATGTCCGCGCGCCGCCGTGCGGCGCTATCCACCGCCGCGAAGTGTTCGCCACCGGAGGCCCACGCCAGCACCCAGGCGAGGGCCTCCGGCGTGTCGAGCAGGCCGTGCACATAGCTGCCGATCACCTGCCCGTCGCCGGATACCGCTCCGTCCTCGCGGCCATCCGCCAGGTGCAGCAGGGGTCGCGCCAGCCCGGGGCCGTCGCTGACCCCCAAGTGGATCTCGTAGCCCCGCACCAGGACGTCCGGAGCCATCGCCACATGCCCGGCCACATTGCGCAACTGCTTGTCCGGCGCCAGGTGGGTGTCCACGTCAAGGAGGTCGAGACCACGGGAGGCGCCAGCCGGGCCCTCGAGCCCGTCGGGGTCGCCGATGTGCCGCCCGAGCATCTGGAACCCTCCGCAAATGCCGAGCACCCGGCCGCCATAGCGCAGATGACGCAGCAGCGCGGCCTCGTGTCCCTGTTCGCGCAACCAGTGCAGGTCTGCCCGCACGTTCTTGGACCCCGGCACGACCACCAGGTCGGCGCCCGGCAAGGGCTGGCCGGGCCCCACCCAGCGAAAGTCCACCTCGGGGTGGAGACGCAGCGGATCGAGGTCGGTGTGGTTGGAGATGCGGGGCAGCGCCAGGGCCGCGACCCGCAGGCGGGCGGCCTGCTTGTCGACAGCGCTGGTCGCGAGCGCGTCCTCCGCATCGAGGAAGAGCCCGTGCAGGTAGGGCAGGACGCCGATCACCGGCTTGCCGGTGCGGGCCTCGAGCCAGTCGAGGCCCGACTGCAGCAGGCTGATGTCGCCGCGGAAGCGGTTGATCACGAATCCGCATACCCGTGCCTGCTCCGAGGGCGACAGCAGGGCCAGGGTGCCAACCAGATGCGCAAAGACGCCGCCCCGGTCGATGTCGGCGATCAGCACCACCGGGCAGTCGGCGGCCTCGGCGAAGCCCATGTTGGCGATGTCGCGATCGCGCAGGTTGATCTCCGCCGGGCTGCCGGCGCCCTCGACGACGATCTCGTCAAAACGTTCGCCAAGCCGGCGCCAGCTCGCCATCACCGCCGCCATCGCCCGGGGCTTGTAAGCGTGGTAGTCGGCCGCCGAGAGGTCGGCAGCGACCCGTCCGTGGATGATGACCTGGGCACCGGTATCCGAACTCGGCTTGAGCAGGACCGGGTTCATGTCGGTGTGCGGGGCCAGGCCGGCCGCCTCGGCCTGAAGCGCCTGGGCGCGGCCGATCTCCCCGCCGTCGGCGGTAACGGCCGAATTGAGGGCCATGTTCTGCGGCTTGAACGGCACGACGGACACGCCGCGTCGCGCGAGCACGCGGCACAGACCCGCGACGAGGATGCTCTTGCCGGCATCGGAGGTGGTCCCCTGGACCATCAGGGTTCGGGATTCGGTCATCGGCTAGAATCGGCGGGCGATACACCCGGGCCGCGGATTATCCCATGACCAACGCCAGCTCCCTGCGACGCCTCGCGACGCTCGTCTGCCTGACCCTGGCGGCGGCCTTGCCGACCCGTGCCGAACTGCGGCTGCAGGATGCCAGCGGCAGCGAGGTGGTCCTGCCGGCGCCAGCCCGACGCATCGTCAGCCTCGCGCCCCACATCACCGAGCTGCTGTTCGCCGCCGGTGCCGGTGACCGCGTTGTCGGCGCGGTCGAGTACAGCAACTATCCCGCCGCAGCGCGCTGGCTGCCCCGCATCGGGAGCTACAACGCCCTCGACCTCGAGGCGATCGCCGCGCTCCGGCCGGACCTCGCCATCGCCTGGCGGAGCGGCAACCGCGAGGGCCACCTGGACAGGCTCCGGGCGTTGGGCATTCCCCTCTTCGTCAGCGAGGCCCGCGACCTGGGCGCGGTCGCCGACAGCCTCGAGATGATCGGCCAGCTCGCCGGCACCGGGCCGACCGCGACACAGGCGGCCTCGGCATTCCGGGCGCGCCGCGACCGCTTGCGGGCGAGCTACGCCGGCCAGCCCCCCGTCCCGACCTTCTACCAGGTCTGGAATACACCGCTGATGACGATCAACGACGCCCACCTGATCGGTGATGTGCTGCGCCTGTGCGGTGGCCACAACGTGTTCGGCGAACTGGCGCAGCTGGCGCCGACGATCAACGAGGAAGCGGTGCTCGCGGCCGACCCGGAGGCGATCATCGCGAGCGGCATGGACGAGGCCCGCCCGGAGTGGCTGGACGACTGGCGCCGCTGGTCCGGCATGCAGGCGGTCCGCCGGGGCAACCTGTTCTTCGTGCCGCCCGACTTGCTGCAGCGCCATACGCCGCGCATTCTCGACGGCGCCGAGCAGGTCTGCCGGCACCTGGCGACAGCGCGCGAACGACGCCCGGCCCCGGGCCGGGATTGATCCGGGCAGGTGCACTGGGGTAGCGTGGCGACATGCCATCCCCTCGACGATGCCTCCTCGCTGTCTGGCTGCTGGCGCTCCTGCTGGCGGCGCCTGCTGCCCGCGCTGCCAGTGAGATCGACGTCTATGCCCTGCCCTATCGGCTGGTGGACGAGCACGGCCGCGAGCGGCGCCTGGCCGACTGGCGCGGCAAGCGGACCGTCGTGGCCATGGACCACAGCACCTACAGTGCGATCTGCTCGAGCACCGGCCGGCGCCTGCGGGCGGTCGGTGTGGCCGCGGAACGGCTCGCGCAGGACGTGGAGTTCGTCATCATCGGCCTCGAGCCCCACAAGGACACGCCGGCGACCTGGGCCGCCTACCGCGAAGACCGCGGCATCCGCGGCGACAACTGGCACTTCCTGAGGGCCAGCGCGACGGACACCGCCCTCGTCGCCGCCAACCTCGGGGTCAACTACCGCTACGAGTACGATGACCTGCTGCTCGACCTGCGCATCCTGCGGGTGGGCCCGGACGGCCGTATCGAGCGCGCGATCGAAGGCTACGACACGGACACCGACGCCTTCTTCCGGTGATCCCGGCCAGCGTGTGCCGCCCTCGCCGGGGCGGCACACAGGTTCAGTGATGCCGCTTCATCGGGGCCCCGGTCAACGGCCGGGCGACCGCCGTGACGGGCACGCTGCGCGTGGCACCACCCTGCTCGAAAATCAGCTCGAGCTCCACCGTATCACCCACCTGCACCGGCTGCTTCAGCTCCATCAACATGATGTGGTAGCTGCCCGGCTTGAGTTCCACCACCTGGCCGGGTCCCACATCGACAGCCTCGACCCGTCCCATCCGCGCGATGTTGTCAACCAGCTTCATTTCGTGCACTTCGGTCACCGCGGCGACGGTCGATCGCGCCCCGACCAGCCGCGCACCATGGGCGCCGGCCGAGATCGTCATGAAGGCCCCAGTCGCCCGCTGCTGGGGCAGGCTGGCGCGCACCCAGGCGTCACTGACGGTGATGTCCGCCTGCGCAGTGCCCATGGCACAGATCGACAGGCAGCTTGCGACCACGATAGATCGGATCATGCGTACTTCTCCGTATTCTGATTTGTTCTGAGCGGCCGGCGTCGCCGGCCGAAAGCGCAATCCACCAGGGGGCGGATGGTCAGGATGCGGAGGGAGGGCCTCTGGGCGAAGCATGCCACGCCAGTTGCCAGTGGATCAGCGCAGACGGAACCCGGGCCTCGACCCGCGTTGCCAGGGGAGGCGGGAGGCCCGGCGCTGCGTCGTTCCCCGCGGAGGGCCAGGCCTGAACGGAGGAGAGGCACAGCTGGCACATCGGCCCCTGGCCCATACCATCGTCTTCCTCGCCGGGCAGGGCGAGCGAAACCGGCCCACTGGCCGTGCAGATTTCCGCCAGTGGCGATCCGGGCGCCGCGCTGTGGACAGCCCCTTGCAGCGTGGCCGCAAGGATCAGGGCGGCAGCGAGCGGCCAGGCAGTCCAGCGAAACAGGGAAAGCAGACGGTGCATGAGCGCATTCTACGCCCACGCCAGCTGGCGAACCGCCCTACCGGCTGCAGCAGGGCGCGATGGCCATGCACCACGCGCGATCGAGGCGGCAGGCGAGACTCTCGGCCGCGTCACCCAGATAGAGTTGGGCGGCAGACGGGCCCTGTCGCACCGGCGAATGAATACCGACCCGCAGTGCAATCAACCGCTCGGGCAGGCTCGGGTGCAGGTCGAGGCCATGGGGCAATTCGAGGAGTTCTCCCATGCGGCCGCACTGCTCCGAGCGCTGGAATCCAAGGGAAACCCCGATCCCCATCGTGCCGAACGGCAGGATGCCTTCGCCGTCGTCGGGGAATTCGAACTGGCTCATCACGGCGTCCCAGTATTCCTCGCGAAGGTAGCGCTCCTTCATCGCGAGTTCCAGCAGCGACGCGGCCAGCATCTCGGCGCCGACCAGCCCGGCAGCCCCCATGTCGGCCTCGAACTCCTCGAAGTGCGACAACTCGACGCTGCGATAGAGGTGGGCGTCGGCATGCGTGTTCAGCACCGCCGAGACGGCACGCCCGAGCAGGCTGGCATCGTCGTCGATGGCGGCCAGCACACGGTGCCACCACGCCCGCAACTGCGCCGCCCAGGCTCCAACCGTGCGCCGCTGGAAGGCCAGGTGGGACATCTCGTGGGCCAGAATGGCCCGCACCTGTTGGGGATTGAGGCTGTAGAGCATCGGGAGGCCGATGACGAGGGTGGTGCGCAGACGTCCCCACAGGCCGAGTTCCGGCAGTTGCACGACGGCGGCATTCATGTCGGCGCCGATCATGACCCGATCGATCGGGCCGACCCGGTAAGCGGCGCTCAATCGGTCCAGCACCTTGAACAGTTGCGGCGAGTCTTCCCGGACCACGAGGACGCCGGAGACCTCGCTGGGGGGCTGCCACAACCAGGTGAGGAGGTAGGCCGCCGTCCCCAGCACGGCCAGGGCCAGGACGATATTGAGCGGGAAGTAGCCGGCACCGCCGGAGAAGGCCAGCCACAGACCCAGCGCCAGGCTGCCCACGATCACGGCGGACAACCCGATCAGACCCGCGGCGGCCTGAAGGGTCAGGCCAATCGTGAGCCAGGTCTGCTCGCGGGATCGGATGGGCGTGGGAGCCCGCAGCCCCCCGGCTGCCGGCACCGCCTTGGCATCGCTCATACCCTTTACTCTAACCGCTTCATCTGAAAGAAGAAATCGTCCTTAAGTGATACCCGCCAAGAGATACCACATGTGGCTATACATACAGCATTTCCCCCTCGGCCAATCGAACGCCCATTCAAGCACTTGCAGGCCCGGGTCCTGGCTCGCAAAATTCTGTTCCCTCGTCGCGCGTCGCAGTCACGACCTGGTACAGCCCGCCAAAAACGAGTTCCTTGCGCCACGTGAAGCGCGCGCCATCCCCTGCAAGGCTGCGGATCTCCTGGCGGGTCAGGGACTCGGCAAACGGCTCAAAGTGCCGAAACACCCAGCGCATGGGCCAGGCCAGCGGGTGGCGTCGCCGCGGCCGGTGATAATCGACAAAGACCGCCTTTCCGCCGCCACCGACCATGGCGAGCAGGTTATCGACGATCTGGCGCCGGACCGCCGGCGGCACCTCGTGCAACAGGAAGAAGCAGCACACTCCGTCATAGCACGCACCCCGCGGGATCGCGAGGTCGCCGACACGCACCGACAGATTGGCCCGGCCGCGAAGCTTGCGGCGAAGATTGGCAACCTGCAGGGGCGCTACATCGACCACGTCCAGATGACCGGACGCCCCCAGTCGGTTGAGCAGACGATCGGAGAAATCGCCATAGACCGCCGCAGCCTGTAGCACCTGTTGCCCTGGCGCGAAATGCGCGATGGCCCGGTCCATCAGCCGGCCGGCATTCCCCCAGAGGATGGTCGAGACGACCAGCGGCCGGTCGAGCCAGCCCAGCCAGCGGCGGTCGAGATAGGCCCAGCGGTAGGTCTGCTGCAGGTAGTCGGGGAGCGCTCGGGCGTGCATGGGGCCACCGTCAGGACAATGCCCGGATGATGCACGTGTTCCGGCCGGGGTGGCGATGGTCGCCACCCCGGCCGGCACCTCGCGCGGATCAGCGGTCCCCGGTGCCGGTGCGGGCGAATACCAGGGCGTCCGGCCAGCGCGCCGCGATGCGGTTGACGCCGGAGACGATGGCGAGGATCGACGCGGTGACGATGTTCGAATGGACGCCGACGCCGAAAACGGTGCCGGCCACGCCGGGGACCCCGAGTTCGACAAAGGCAGCCGCTCGCGCATCGGAGCCGTGACCGATCGCCCGCTCCTCATAATCGAGCAGGCTCACCCGCGCGCCGAGGGCGTGAATGGCGGCATCGATCGGGCCGTTGCCGACCCCGCGCAGGACGCAGGTCTGGTCCTCGAGGGCGACCGTGAGCGCAATGCCCTGCTGGGCGCCCTGCTCGAACAGATGATGCTCGACGAAGCCGACGGGCTCCGCGGCGGCCAGGTACTCCGTCTCGAAACACCGCCAGATGTCGGCGGCCAGCACTTCCTTGCCGCTGGCATCGGCCATCCCCTGGACCGCGGCGGAGAACTCCACCTGCAGGCGACGCGGCAGCGCGACGCCGTACTCGGATTCCATCAGGTAGGCGATGCCGCCCTTGCCGGACTGGCTGTTCACGCGAATGATCGAGTCGTAGGTGCGGCCGAGGTCGGCCGGGTCCACCGGCAGATAGGGCACCTCCCAGCTGCGCTCCGGATCCTGCGCGGCGAAGCCCTTCTTGATCGCGTCCTGGTGTGAACCGGAGAACGCCGTGAAGACGAGATCGCCCACGTAGGGGTGGCGCGGATGGATCGGCAACTGGGTGCAGTGCTCCACGGTGCGCGCGATCTCGTTGAGGCGCGAGAAGTCGAGGCCCGGATGCACGCCCTGGCTGTAGAGGTTGAGGGCCAGGGTCACGAGGTCCACGTTGCCGGTGCGCTCGCCGTGACCGAACAGGCAGCCCTCGATCCGGTCCGCGCCCGCCATCAGGGCCAGTTCGGCCGCGGCGACGGCCGTACCCCGGTCGTTGTGGGGATGCACGGACAGCACGATGCCCTCGCGGCGTGCCAGGTTGCGGTGCATCCATTCGATCTGATCAGCGTAGATGTTGGGCGTGCTCATCTCGACCGTGGCCGGAAGGTTGATGATGCACTTGCGCTCGGCGGTGGGCTGCCAGATCGCGGTGACCGCATCCACGACGTCGCGCACGAAGCCGAGTTCCGCGCCGGAGAACACTTCCGGGCTGTACTGGAAGACGAACTCGGTCTCCGGATGCCGGGCGGCGTGCTCGCGGATCATCCGCGCGCCCTCCATCGCGATCCGCCGGACGCCGGCCTCGTCCTCGTTGAAGACGATGCGACGGAAGTTCTCGGCGCAGGCGTTGTAGAAGTGGATGATCACCCGGCGCGCGCCCTCTACGGCCTCGAAGGTCCGTTCGATCAGGTGCTCTCGCGCCTGGGTGAGGACCTCGATGGTCACGTCCTCGGGGATGTGTCCGCCCTCGATGAGGGTCCGGACGAAGTCGAAGTCGGTCTGCGAGGCGGACGGGAAGCCGATCTCGATCTCCTTGAAGCCGATCTCGACGAGCATCTGGAACATGCGCAGCTTCCGCTCGCTGTCCATCGGCTCGAACAGGGCCTGATTGCCGTCGCGCAGGTCGGTGCTCATCCAGACCGGCGGCTGTTCGATGCGGTGATCGGGCCAGCGGCGCTGCTCGAGCCGGGCCGCTCCGGCGAAGGGCGTGAATGGGCGGTACTTGGTGGCGGGTTGTTTCAACATGGGGAACTCCTTTCTGTCTGCTGTCGGGTGAGCGGCGGAGACGTCCGGACGGCCGCGGGGCTACGCGGTCCGGACGCCGGTCGGCAGTCGCAGCAGAAGTCGGAGAATCGTGTACATGTCAGGGCTCGTCGGGGTGAACGGAATACGGCATCGATTCGCGTCGCCACGCTCGCGGCAACGGGATCAGGCAATCAACAGGAGGGGGGTGAAAGTTAGCTGCGCGGACCGCGCAGCAGCAGCAGGCCCAGTCCGGCGGAGGCGGACAGGAGGGGCGACGTGGCGATCACATCGAGGCGGGCCGTTTGCGGGTTCATGTGCGCAACTTACCGAGCGGCAGCAGCGGCGTCAAGGGCAGGGTTGCCGGCCGCAGCCGTGCCTTCGTCGCGGAGGGCGGCCTTCAGGGCCTCGAAGCAACGCGCATCGATCGCCGTGCCGACCGATTCGGCCATGATCTCGAGGGTCCTGCCGACCGGAATCGCGCCCCGATAAGGCCGTTCGGCGGTAATGGCGTCGAAGATGTCGGCGGTCGTGATGATCCGCGTCTCGAGCGAGATATCGGCCCCCGACAGGCCGCGTGGATAGCCACCGCCATCGAGCCGCTCGTGGTGGCCGGCCGCGGTCGCCGCCAGCGCTTCGAGGGCCGGGATGCGGCGCAGGATTTCCTCGGACAATGCCGCATGGCGCTTGACCGCCTCCCACTCGTCGGGGTCGAGCCGACCCGGCTTGTCGAGGATCGCATTACTGACCCCGAGCTTGCCGACGTCGTGCAGCAGGGCCGCCCGCCACAGCCAGCGACGCCGCGTCGGCGATACGCCCAGCTCCATCGCCAGGCGCTCCGTGTAGTGGGCGACACGGGTGCTGTGCCCGGCCGTATACGGGCTCTTGGCATCGACGACCTGGCCGAAAGCCTCGGCGATCGCGTCCAGGTAGTCCTCATCCAGCGCCACGTCACGGGATTCAGGCTCGAGCGCCACCACATGGTCGTCGAGGTCATCGGCCGAGAGGCGGCGCCAGAAGGCTTCCTCGTGCGCCAGCGACTCGACGATGCGCACCAGCTCCGGATCGAACCAGCTGCCGGCGCGGTGGCGGACCTCGGAGAGCGCGGCGTCCCTCCCATCGGCGGTGTGGAAGACATCGATCACCTGGGCCAGCAGCGCGATACGCGCATAGAGGGGAATGCCGCGTCCCTTCAGACCGTCCGGCCGGCCGCCGCCGTCCCAGTGTTCGTCCAGCGCATGGATGCCCTCGGCGACGCGCTCGCCGAAGCGCAGCGAGCGGGCGATATCGGCGCCGCGCTGGCAACGGGTCTGGATCAGCTCCTGGGCGATGCGATCGCCGTCGGCGAGGATGCCGAGGACGGCCCCGAGGCGGGCCTTCAGGGGCGCCCCGACGCCGGTGTGGCCGAAGACGAAGCGCAGGACCTGGGACGGGCTGCCGTCCACCTGCTTGAAGTCGCGCTTGAAGTGGCGGTCGTCGGTCCGGTAGAGCTCACAGATCCGGGCCGCGTTGCTGCTGCAGCCCAGGTCCTTGAGCAGCAGCGTGTAATAGAGCTCCCAGAGCGCCTCGGGCCCGAGCCCCAGACGCATCCCCACGTGGGTACCGATCCAGCAGCAACGCATGCAGTGGCCCGGCGGCTGGCCTTCGGTGAGATCGAGGGCGTAGCTCAGGGAGCCGATCAGCTCAGCAAAGCGGACGCGGGACAGGGGAATGGGGAGGGCTCCGGCTGGCACGCCTGCGGGCGCGCGTCCCTCCGGTTCACGTCCGTCGCGCCGCCACCTTGATCGGCGCCCGCCGGCCGGCCGTGACCGGCCTCACGGCAACGCCCTCAGGCCGCGGCCGGTGCGTGCCGGACCGGCGCCTCGCGGATCGGCAGGTTGCACACCGCGGCGGCGGCGGACAGCGCCATGTCGGCGTACCACATCCACGTGTAGTCGCCGCTCGCGACGATCGCCAGCCCGCCCAGCCAGGCGCCCAGGAAGCCGCCGATCTGGTGGGACAGCAGGGTCAGCCCGAAGAGGGTCGCGAGGTAGCGGGTGCCGAACAGTTTGCCGATCACGCCGGCCGTCGGCGGCACCGTCGCGAGCCACGTGAAGCCAAGGCCGATGGCGAACAGGTAGAAGGTCAGCGCGGTCTTCGGCGCGGCCAGATAGAGGGCGACGAGCAGGGCCCGCGAGGCGTACATCCAGAAAAGGACGTACTTGCTGCGGTAGTTCTGCACGGCCCAGCCGGCCGCCAGACTTCCGGCGATATTCGACAGCCCGATGATCGCCAGCGACCAGCTCGCCACGTCGGCCGGCAGGCCGCACAGACCG
This sequence comes from Rhodocyclaceae bacterium, assembly GCA_020445665.1. Classification (GTDB taxonomy): domain Bacteria; phylum Pseudomonadota; class Gammaproteobacteria; order Burkholderiales; family Rhodocyclaceae; genus Cognatazoarcus. Next base: position 22,127 of record JAGRGD010000018.1, on the reverse strand, counting down.
ACCTCGCCCGGAAGATGCGTCACGAGGAACGCGATGTGGAAACCACAGGTGAAGAAGCCGGCATGCAACAGCAGATAGCTGCGGTCGGCCATTGCCTCGCGCAGGGCGTGGCGCAGGCCCTTGTCCTCGCGCCCCGGATGTTCGCTGGCCGCGTGCGCGGCCGCCGCCTCGGCATGCTCCCGCCGGCCGCGCAGGGCGCCGGCGATGGGCAGCGCGGCCAGCGTGATCAGGGCGAGCGAGTACATGGCGCCCATCCAGCCGAAGGCGCCGATCAGCTTCTGCAGCAGCGGCGCGAAGACGAACTGCCCGAACGAACCGCCCGCATTGATGATGCCGGACGCCATGCCGCGCCGGCTGGCCGGCAGGCGCTGGGCCGCGGCGCCGATCAGGACCGAGAAGCTGCTCGCCCCGGCACCGGCCGCGAACAGGAGGCCGATCGCGAAGCTCAGCCCCCATCCGGAGGACGCCAGCAGGGGCGTCAGCGCCGTACCGGCGGCCATCACCACCAGGCCGGCGGCGAGCACACGCCCCGGGCCGTAACGATCCGCCACCGCGCCCGCCACGGGCTGGATCGCCCCCCAGACGAACTGCGCCACGGCCATCGCAAAGCTGATCGTCGCGATGCCCAATCCGGTGTCGGTATTGATTGGCGATACGAACAGCCCGAGGGACTGGCGGCCGCCCATGGTGACCATCATCATCGCGGCCGCGAGCAGCACCAGCGGCCAGAATCGGTTGTGAGAGGGCGCGGTGGTCGGCATCAGTTGTTCTCGGGTAGTGCTGGCTTGAGCAGGGCCAGCGCTTCTTCCAGGCGCTGATTCAGTTGATCGGTGAACTCGCGTCCGAGGGCCTGCTCCAGGGCGTGTTGCGCCTCGGCCCAGCGGACCTCGGCACGCTCCCGCATCGCGACCCCGTCCGGCGTCAGCCGGTACAGGCGCATCCGCGCGTCGCTGCCCCGGCTCTCCTCGACCCAGGCCTGCCGGATCAACGGCCGCAGCCCGCGCGTCAGCGTGGTCCGATCCATCTCGAGGCGGTCGGCCAGTTCGGTCAGCGCCTGGGGCGCGCTGCCCAGATGCCGCAGCAGCGAGTACTGGGTCAGCCGCAGATCCAGGTCCCGCAGGTAGTGCTCGTAGAAGGCCGTGGTCCGCCGCGTCAGCCGACGCAGGCGCGCGCCCGTGCACGGCAAGGGATCGAGGGTGGGGCCGGCATTTATGTGCATATGCACTTTATAGCACGATTGCCACGCCTGTCACGGCATCCTCGCGCAGATGACGAAAATCCCTTTCCTCCGAAGAAAGATTTTGTACAATCCCATGATCCGTGCGTTCTACCAATCAACGCACCGGCCGTTGACCTTAAACCTCTGCCGAGCGCCGCGCGCCGGCCGCATCCCGCCCGCCTCGATTGGTGTCACTCGGCCCGAGTGACAGGCTGCCGCTGGAGCCAAAACTTGCAGACCGACATCAGCTTTGCCAGCCTCGGGCTGGCTGAACCGCTGTTGCGTGCCATTGCCGATACCGGCTACACGCACCCCACACCCATCCAGGTCCAGGCCATCCCGATGGTGATCGATGGCGGCGACCTCCTCGCCGCGGCCCAGACCGGCACCGGCAAGACCGCCGGCTTCACCCTGCCCCTGCTCCATCGCCTGGCCGCCACGCCACTCGACGCACCGGCGGCGGGGAGACCCCGCTGCCTGATCCTGGCGCCGACGCGGGAGCTCGCCGCCCAGGTCGAGGAATCGGTCCAGACCTACGGCAAGCATCTGCCCCTGACTTCCATGGTGATGTTCGGCGGCGTCTCGATCAATCCTCAGATCGAGCGCCTGGCCGAGCCGGTGGACGTCCTCGTGGCGACGCCGGGCCGCCTGCTGGACCACGTCGGGCAGAAGACCATCGACCTGTCGGGCATCGAGATCCTCGTCCTCGACGAGGCCGACCGGATGCTCGACATGGGCTTCATCCGGGACATCCGCAAGATCCTTGCGCTGCTCCCCGAGAAGCGCCAGAACCTCCTGTTCTCGGCCACGTTTTCCGACGAGATCCGCGACCTGGCCAATGGCCTGTTGCACGACCCCGGATGCGTCGAGGTCGCGCGCCGCAACACCGCCTCGGAATTGGTGGACCAGGCGGTTTACCCGATCGGCCAGAAGCAGAAGCGTGAACTTCTCGCCCACCTGATCCGCGGCAACCAGTGGTTCCAGGTGCTGGTCTTCACGCGTACCAAGCATGGCGCGAACAAGCTGGCCGAGTATCTGTGCAAGCACGAGGTGCCGGCCCTCGCGATCCACGGCAACAAGAGCCAGTCTGCGCGCACCCGGGCCCTGGCCCAGTTCAAGGACTCCGAGCTCCAGGTACTGGTCGCCACCGACATCGCGGCACGGGGCCTGGACATCGACCAACTTCCCCACGTGGTCAACTTCGATATGCCCAATGTGCCCGAAGACTACGTGCACCGCATCGGCCGGACCGGGCGGGCAGGCAGCGAGGGCGAAGCCATTTCGCTGGTGGACCCGGAGGAGGAAAAGCTTCTCTCGGCCATCGAGCGCCTGATCAACCGACAGATCGAGCGACGTGACATGCCTGCCGACTTCGTACCCAGCGCCGAGGGCGCCGACCCCGCCAGCGAACCCCGGCCGCCGCGCCAGCCCCGCCAGCCGCGCGAAAAGGCCGACGGCAAGGCCACCCGCGAGAGTAAGCCCCCGCGGGAAGGCAAGCCGCAGAAGGAAAGCAAGCCACCGCGTGAGCGGGGTCCCGAAAAGGGCAACGGCAATGGCAACCGCGCCGACGCGGGCGGAGGGCGCAATGCCCGCAAACGAGGCAGCAAGGGACGCCAGACCGAGGGCGGCCAGCCGATCGACCCACGTGCCAACTACGGTGCGGGTGGCAACAGCCTGCCCCCCGGCCTGATGATGCTCGACGATGAAGAGATCGAAGAGGTCAATTTCAACCGGATGGATATCGACCCGACCGGCCGGCGGGTGCGACAGCGCCCCGAGGTGGATGGCAATCGCGCCATGCCTGCGGGCAAGTCGGGCGGCGGCGGAAATGGCGGTGGGGGGAATGGGAACGGCAATCCCGGTAATGGCGGCCCCGGTGGTGGCGGCAAGCGCCGCAGACGGGGTGCAACCGGCCGCAACCGGGGCGCCGAAGACGGCGGCAGCCCCCGCGGCAATGCCGCGCAGCCGGACCGAGGCGGCAGCGCCCCGAGCGGCGAGGGACGTCGCAAGCGTTCACGCCGTGGGGGCAGTCGTCAGGGCGGCGAACCCAGCGGCAACGCCGGCTGATCAGCAGGGCGCGGCTTCGAGTCGGTCCACCAGGTCGAGCACCTCGGCCAGACGGTTCATCCGCGCCATCCACCCGAGGGGTACCGCGTCGCGGGCCCCCATCGCCGCACCCAGCATGATGCTCCGGCCGCAGCTGTCACCGCCCGCCATGATGTTGGCGATCACCGCCTCGCGGTAGCTGCCGGCATGGGTCACGATGTGGCAGATCACCGGCAGGCCCTGCTCCACGTGACAGGCGGCCCCGAAGCGGGCCGCAGCCGAGACGGCATCGAGCCGGTCGCCCTGGATCGCATCGCGCATCCGTGTCGCGAGCGCCTCTTCGACGCGGGACGCGGCGGCTTCGACAGCATCCGCCGGCTTGCGGCCGCGCAGCAGCTCAACCAGCAGCAGTCCGGCAGCGCGACCGGCTTCGACCGCCCGCTCGTTGTTGTTGGTGACGCGCACCACGTGCTCGATCTCGTCCCACAGGCTGGCATCCTCCCGCCCGCAGCGGAAGGCCGCGACGACGATCGGGGGGATCGCTGCCAGCGCCGGCAGCTGATCGTCGTCCACGCCGGAGGGCTGCGGATAGGTGGACGAATCCTCGTGGGGCATCAGGCGGATCAGCGTGCCCCGGGTCGGCTTGTCGATGTAGCCGATATAGGCCCCGCCGGGGCCGAAGTGGCGCCGGTACATGCTCTGGTAGGTCACCCGCTGGAAGCGGCCGTCGGCCTCGGCCAGCTGACGCAGCATCAGCGCGCAGGCCTCACCGTAAAAGGAGAAGTCGCCACAGCGCCGCGCGGCGTGCACGAAAACCCCCTTGGCATCCTCGTAATTGGCGCGATCCGGCGGCAGGAAGACCGGCTCGCCACGCAGGGCGATGTCGGCCAGCCGCTCGCCGTCGTAGAGCCAGTGCAGGCCCAGCGACGCCGCGTCTGCCACCAGCGCGCCGAGGATGGCACGCGCGTTCCGATCCAGCTTCATCCAGCCCCCGATGCCTGCTGCCGTCCGGCAGAAGAGGCACAGTGTGCGGGCAGATGCGCGACCCGCGCAAGCGGGGCGCATTCCGTTAGACTCTCGCCATGATCGAGACCGACCGCCTCTCAGCCCCACCGACCGAACGCCTCGTTTCGGCGGCATCCGGCGATCGGCAGGAGGACGCGATCGAGCGGGCCCTGCGACCCAAGCGGCTGGCCGAGTACGTCGGCCAGGCCAAGATCCGGGAGCAGCTCGAGATCTTCATCACCGCTGCCCGCAACCGCGGCGAGGCCCTCGACCACCTGCTCCTCTTCGGACCCCCCGGGCTGGGCAAGACCACCCTGGCCCATATCGTCGCCGCCGAGATGGGGGTCAACCTGCGCCAGACCTCGGGCCCGGTGCTCGAGCGGGCCGGCGACCTGGCGGCCCTGCTGACCAACCTCGAGCCCCACGACGTCCTCTTCATCGACGAGATCCACCGCCTGAGCCCGGTCGTCGAGGAAATCCTCTACCCGGCCCTCGAGGACTACCAGATCGACATCATGATCGGCGAGGGACCGGCCGCCCGCTCGGTCAAGCTCGACCTGCCGCCCTTCACGCTGATCGGCGCGACGACCCGCGCCGGTATGCTCACCAACCCGCTGCGTGACCGCTTCGGCATCGTCGCGCGGCTCGAGTTCTACACCCCGGAGGAACTCGGCTGGATCGTCGGCCGCTCGGCGGGACTGCTCAACGTCGGCATCGACGATGCGGGCGCCCTCGAGATCGCGCGGCGCTCCCGGGGGACGCCACGGATCGCCAACCGCCTGCTGCGCCGGGTCCGCGACTATGCCGAGGTGCGCGCCGCCGGACACGTGGATACGGGCGTCGCCGACGCGGCCCTGTCAATGCTCGACGTGGACCCCCTCGGCCTCGACCTGATGGACCGCAAGCTGCTCGGCGCGGTGCTCGAGAAGTTCGGCGGCGGACCGGTCGGGCTGGACAACCTCGCCGCAGCGATCGGCGAGTCCACCGACACCATCGAGGATGTGCTCGAGCCCTACCTGATCCAGCAGGGCTACCTCCAGCGCACGCCCCGGGGGCGCATCGCGACCCACGCCATCTGGCAGCACTTCGGGCTGACGCCGCCGCGCGCGGATGGCGGGCTGTTCGGCAACTGATCCATGGGGGAGTGGTTGCCCGTCGCGCTCTTCCTGACAGCCCTCTCGGCGCTGCTCGCACTGGGGCTCTGGACGAAGGGGCGGCAACGCCGGCGCGAACACTTCCTGGCGGGGTTCGACTTCGCAGGCCTGCTCGACCAGCGCCTCGCCAGGCGCCACCCCGAACTGGACGCCCGGCAGCGCCGGAGTGTATTCGAGGGCCTGCGCGCGTGGTTCGCCGTCTGCCTGCTGGCAGGCCGCCGCAAGGTATCGATGCCATCCCAGGCGGTCGATGACGCGTGGCACGAGTTCATTCTGTTCACGCGCAACTATCAGGCCTTCTGCCACCAGGCCCTCGGCCGATTCCTGCATCACGTGCCGGCGGAGGCGATGGCCTCGCCGACCCAGGCGAGCGACGGCCTGAAGCGCACCTGGAAGCTGGCCTGCCGGCAGGGCGGCATCGACCCCCGCGCGCCGGCCGCACTCCCGCTGCTGTTCGCCATCGACGGACAACTCGGCCTCGCCGACGGCTTCCGCTACGAGCTGGACTGCCTCGCCCGGGGCGGCACCGGCAACGGCAGCTATTGCGCAAGCGGTATCGGCTGCTCATCGTGCAGCAGTTGCGGTGGCGATTCCGGCTGCAGCAGCGGTTGCGGCGGCGACTGACGACACGCCCCTACGAGGAGGAGAACCATGAAGCAGATCCTGGTCTACGGCGATTCCCTGTCCTGGGGCATCATCCCCGGCACCCGCGGCCGGCATCCGTTCGCGGTCCGCTGGCCGGGTCGGCTCGAGTTGCGCCTGCAGGAGGCGGGGCACGACGTGCGGATCATCGAGGACTGCCTCAATGGTCGCCGGACCGTGTGGGAGGATCCGTTCAAGGCCGGCCGCGCCGGCATCGAGGGGCTGGCCCAGCGGATCGAAGTGAACAGCCCCCTGGCGCTGGTGATCCTGATGCTCGGCAACAACGACTTCCAGTCCATGCACCCCCACAACGCCTGGCACGCCGCCCAGGGTGTCGCGGCGCTGGTCGGCGCCATCCGCAGCGCCCCCATCGAGCCTGGCATGCCGGTCCCGCCGGTGCTGATCGTCGCGCCCCCGCCGGTGGGCACCGCGGCCGGCACGATGGCCGACAAGTTCGGCGGCGCCGACACCAAATGCGTCGGCCTCGCGGATCAGCTGGGCACAGTAGCGGCCGAGCTGGGCTGTCCGGTCTTCGACGCCGGCGCAGTCATCCATGCCAGCCTGACCGACGGCGTGCACCTGGACGCAGATCAGCACATCACGCTGGGCGATGCCCTGTGCGAGACCGTGTCCGACCTGCTGCGCGACGACTGAGGGCGCGTGCGCGCGATTCAGGTCTTCATCATCACCCTGTGCCTGGTCATGGGCCTGTACCTGGTCACGGGCCGGGGCTTCTTCATGCCCGGGCGCTGGGATCCGTCGATCGGCGTCCATCTGACCGGCTGGTCCGCGCGCCTGCTCGGCGCCGGCCTGCTGCTGATTGCGGTACTTGGCGTGGTCGCCCTGAAGACCTTCGGTGGCGGCATCCAGGAACACAAGCCCCACGCCTGGCACCTGCGCTACTTCGCTGCGCTGGCGCTGGCGATTGCGCTGATCTTCGGCGCCCTGATGTCCGGCGAGTCCGGCCCGACCCCCGGCTGGCGCGAGCGCGGCAGTCCGGTGAGCGAGTGAAGCCATGAGCACTTCCCACACTGCCGCTGCAAAGCATCTTCGCCACTGGCTGGCCACCGGCCTGCTCGCCCTCAGCGGCCTCGCCACGGCCGACCTGACGGAAAACACAATCGATGTCGGCGGGGTCCCTCGGACCTACCTCGCCTACGTCCCGGAACAGCTGCCTGCAGGACCGCGGCCGCTGGTGCTGGTGGCCCACGGCGGCGGCGGTTCTCACTACGGCATGGTCAAGCTCACCGCAGCCGGCTTTCACAAGCAGGCCGAGCGGGATGGCTTTCTGGTGGTCTATCCGAAGGCCATCGAGCGGATGTGGGACTTCGGCGATGGGGGGGCCGGAGAACACTTCGACCCGCCGAGAAACGACCTGGCCTACTTCGAGGCCCTCATCCGGGATGTGTCCGCAGCCCACCCGGTGGATCCCGCGCGGGTCTTCATGACCGGCAACTCCCGCGGCGCCAAGGCCGCATTCTTTCTCGCCTGCAAGCGCCCCGGCCTGATTCGCGCCATCGCGGCAGTCACGATGACGCTACCGGACTATCTCGCGGATGATTGTGCCAAAGGCCCACCCCTGCCCCTCGCGCTGCTTGTGGGTACCGAGGACCCCATCGTGCCGCTGGCCGGGGGCGCCCTGAGCGTGGGTGGCGAGCCGCGAGGCACCGTCCTGTCGCTGGCCGACACCCTCGGACTCTGGAAGGCGCGCCACCACTGTCCGGTCGCCGCCTACACCGCCACCACCCTGGACGCCGAAGACGACGGGACGCAGGTCGTCCGCACCGAGTGGACCGGCTGTCGAGAGGCGCCGCTGGTCCTCTACGAGATGGTCGGCGCCGGCCACACCTGGCCCTCCGGCCTGCAGTATCTGCCCGAGGCGCGAATTGGCCGGGTGAGCCGCGAGATCGACGGTTCAGTCGAGATCTGGCGCTTCTTCTCCCGCTTCTGAGCCATGCCCATGGAGTGGACCCGTTCGGTCGACATCTACTGCGAGCGCCTCGGCAGCGGTCTGCTGGCGGAGCCGCTCAACGCCCTGACCAACCTGGCTTTCCTGGTCGCAGCCGCGCAGATCGCCCGTCGCCATGGCGGTCGACTCGATGCCGACCTGCGGGCGCTGCTCGCGCTGCTGGGGCTGATCGGCATCGGCAGCGGGGTGTTCCACACCGTCGCGACGGTGTGGGCCAGCCTCCTCGACGTGGCCTTCATCGCCCTCTTCGTGGTGATCTTCGTGCACCGGGCGCTGGTGCGGCTGCATGGCTGGAGTGCTCGGCGCGCCGGCGTCGGCGTGGCGGTGGTCATCGCGCTCAGCGCGGCGCTGGCCCTGTCGGTCCGCTGGCCGCCGCTCAATGGCTCGGAGCTCTATCTCGGCCCGTGGCTGGCCCTGGGCACCCTCGCCGCCATGACCCGGCCGGCGGCGCCCCGCTGCTGGCTATGGCGCGCCACGGCGGTGTTCGCCCTGTCGGTGACCCTGCGCAGCCTGGACATGGTCCTGTGCGAACTGTGGCCCCTGGGCACCCACTTTGGCTGGCATCTCAGCAACGCCCTGGTCCTGTGGTGCGCGCTGCAGGCCCTCTTGCCGCCAGCGCGAGTTCAGGCCAGCTGACAGGCCAGGCCCTTGAGATATTCGCCCTCCGGTACGGCCAGCCCCACCGGGTGATCCGGCGCGGCCTGCAGGCGATGGAGGATGCGCGCTTCGACGCCCACGTCCGAGGCGGCGCCGGCGACGATCTTCTGGAACAGCTCGACGCCGATGCCCCCCGAGCACGAGTAGGTCATCAGCAGGCCGCCGGGTTCGAGCAGCTTGAAGGCCTGCAGGTTGATGTCCTTGTACGCCCTGGCCGCCCGCTCCGCATGGGCGGCCGACGGTGCGAACTTGGGCGGATCGAGGATGATCATGTCGAAGCGCCGCCCCTCGCCGCGCAGTGCGCGCAGGGCATCGAAGACGTCTGCCGCGCGCCACTCCGCCCGTGCCGCAGGCAACTGCGGGTTGAGGGACAGGTTCTGACGGGCGGTCTCGAGGGCGGGGCCGGAGGAGTCGATCGACAGAACCTCGGCCGCGCCCCCGGCCAGGGCCTGCAGCGAAAAGCCGCCGGTGTAGCAGAAGCAGTTGAGCACCCGCCGGTCGCGGGCCAGGGCGCGCGTCAGGGCCCGGTTCTCGCGCTGGTCGAGATAGAAGCCGGTCTTGTGGCCGACGGCCACGTCCACGACCATCCGCACGCCGTGCTCGTCGATGACGAGCGGTCCCGCGGGCATCTCGCCATGTACCAGACCGGAGACCGCCTGCAGGCCCTCGAGGGCGCGCACCTCCGAATCGGAGCGCTCGTATATCGCCCGGCAGCCGGTCGCCTGGACCAGCGCATCGATGATGGCGCCCCGCCATTTGTCGGCGCCGGCGCTGGTGAGCTGGATCACGACCACGTCGCCGTAGCGGTCGACGATCAGCCCGGGCAGACCATCCGATTCACCATGAATCAGGCGCAGCCCGTCCTGGCCTGCGAGCCACGGATGGGACTGCCGGCGCGCGACCGCTGCGGCGATGCTGCGCTTGAAGAAGGCATGATCCACCGGCGCCGCAGGCTCGAAGCTCCAGACCCGCGCGCGGATCTGCGAGTGGGGCGACCAGGCGGCGCGGGCCAGGGGCCGGTGGTCGTGGTCGAGCACGGTCACGGTGTCGCCGGGCCGCAGTCGCCCTTCGGTGCGCGCCACCGACCCGGCGAAGATCCACGGGTGCCTGCGCAGGAGCGAACGCTCCTTGCCGGGCTTGAGGATCAGTTCGGGCATGGGCGACTCCGGTCAGGCAGACAGGGGTCGCAAGGATATGGCATTTTTGCGGGCAGCGTCACGACCGGAACAGCGCCGCGCCGGTTCAGCGCTTGCGTGCCCGCGGATGCGCGGCGTCGTAGGCACGCGCCAGATGCTGGAAATCCAGGTGGGTGTAGATCTGGGTGCTGCGGATGCTGGCGTGCCCGAGCAGATCCTGAACAGCGCGGAGATCGCCGCTGGACTGCAGCAGGTGGCTGGCAAAGCTGTGGCGCAGCATGTGCGGATGCACCGCCACACCCAGGCCACAGCGCTGCGCCCAGCGCTGAAGCCGCGCCTCGACCGCGCGCACCGACAGGCGACGGCCCTGGCGGCTCACGAAGAGCGCGGTCTCCCCGGCCGCCGCCAGCGAGCCACGCACCTCGCGCCAGACGGCCAAGGCCGTCCGCGCCGCCTCCCCAACCGGCACGATGCGGGTCTTGCCGCGCTTGCCGGTGACGGTCACCTCGTCGCCGATGACCGCATCCTGGAGGCTCGCCAGCTCGGCCAGACGCAGCCCGCTGGAGTAGAACAGCTCGAACATCGCCCGGTCCCGGGTTTCGAGTTCGTCTTCTGGCGTCCGGTCGAGGAGGGCCCCCGCCTGGTCCGGGCTGAGCACGCCGGGCAGGCGCGACGGCGTGCGGGGCGGGCGGATGCCCTCGACCGGGTTGCTGGCGTGCCCCCGGTGCAGCACGAGCCAGCGGTAATACCCTCGCCACGCCGACAGTTGCCGACCGATTGAACGCCCGCCGAGCCCCTCACCGTGCAGGCGCGCGACGAAACGCCGGATATCGTGGGACACCAGAGACTCTGGCGCGCGGCCGTCCGCCAGCCGCAGCAGACTCGCCAGATCCCGCCGGTAGGCCTTCAGCGTATGGGCGCTGGCCCGTCGCTCATGGGTGAGCTGGCGGAGGAAGGCGGCGGTCGATTCGCAGGCATCGACCGGATCACCGGCGGTCATCGCGGGCGCCCCGTTCAGCCCAGTTCGCCGAGCACCGCGGCGGCCACCAGCTCGCCGATACGGGTGACGTACAGGGTGCCCATCTCCGGATAGAAGCGCTGGGGCTCCTCGCTGCCCAGGGCGAGCAGCCCGAAGGGCGTCCTGTCGCGCAGCAGCGGCACCAGGCACACCGAGCCCAGACGTGGCCCGGACTCGCCGAACCAGCCGATCACCTCGTCGTTGTGGGGGGTGCCGCAATAGGGGCGGGGCAGGTCGCCGGCGAGGAAGCTGACGCTCTCGGACACCGGCGCGAATTCGTCGCCGTCCTTCTTCAGGACGCTGTTCCAGATCCGCATCGCGACATGCGGTACCGCGAAGTCCTCCAGCAGGTGGGTCATGACGACCTGCCGGATGTCTTCGAAGCTCTCGGTGGTGAGCAGGTCGAGGCTGAGGCGATGGACCTTTTCGCCGATCTCGTCGTTCTCCTCCCCGAAACGGATCAATTCGGCGAACTTGTGCTCAAGCTGCCCGATCTTGGCGCGCAGGGCGTGCATCTGGCGCTGAGTGAGGGAGATCGCCTCGCCCGTGTCGGGATGGGGCACCGTCAGGTGAGCGAGCAGCTCGGCGTTCTCGTCGAAGAAATCCGGGTGCTGCTGGAGGTAGGCGGCAACGTCTTGCGGTGTCATCAGTGGTCCTTCAAGGCAATTCGATTTCGGCGTCGAAGACGCTCACGGCCGGGCCGGTCATCAGCACCGGCGCGTCGCCCCCCGCCCACGCGATCGACAGCTGTCCGCCACGGGTCTCGACCCGCACCGGCGAGTCCAGCAGGCCACGCCGGATACCCGCGACGACGGCGGCACAGGCGCCGGTGCCGCAGGCCAGCGTCTCTCCCGCGCCCCGCTCGAACACACGCAGGCGGATGTGGCCCCGGTCCACCACCGCCATGAAGCCGGCATTGACGCGGGCGGGAAAACGGGCGTGGTGTTCGATCAGCGGCCCCTGGGATTCGACCGGAGCGGCATCCACGTCGGCCACCACCTGCACGGCGTGAGGGTTGCCCATGCTGAGCGCCGTGATCAGAACCGTCGCGCCGGCGACGTCCAGGGCCTGGACGACCGCGTCGGAATCAGACACGAAGGGGATCAAGGGCGGGTCGAAGACCGGGCGCCCCATATCGACGGTGACCTGGCCATCGGGCTCGAGGCGCGGGGCAATCACCCCGGAACAGGTCTCGACACGGATCTCGCGCTTGTCCGTCAGGCCCTTGTCATGCACATAGCGCACGAAGCAGCGCGCGCCGTTGCCGCACTGCTCCACCTCACCGCCATCGCTGTTGAAGATGCGGTATCGGAAGTCGACGCCGTCGGTCGATGCCGGCTCGACCAGCAAGAGCTGGTCGCAGCCGACGCCGAAATGGCGATCCGCCAGGAAACGGACCTGGTCTGCCGACAGCGACACGGGCTGGCGCACCGCGTCGATCACGACGAAGTCGTTGCCGAGGCCGTGCATCTTGGTGAACTTCAGGGGCATCAAATGGGAATCCGGGAGCGTTCTGCGGCCATCGCGGGTTCGCGCCGCAGGCCATCGTGACCCGGCGATTCTCGCCGACGCCGGCCGGCCGCGTCTACCGGGCCGCCTGCCCCGGTCGGGTAAAGTATCGTCATGGCTTGCCGATAGTTCCGGCGATGCCCCAAGGCCAATCTGCGGAGCCCCTATGGTGCGCGGCACGATCAAGCACGCCCTCCTCGCCGGTTTGACGATCTGTCTGCCCCTGTTGTCGAACAGCGCCTGCGCCGACGACGCCGCGAGGATCCGCGCGCTGGAGGAAAAGCTCGAAAGGAGCCTGACCCTGATCGAGGCGCTCCAACGCAAGGTCGAGGCGCTGGAGGCGGAGCGCCAGCCCGTCGCAGCCGCGCCTGCGGTGCGCGTCGCGCCGGCCGCCCCCCTTCGCACCAGCGCCGCCCCGCCGCTGAGGGGCTTTGCGGATGTGGTCGGCGCCCATCGCAGCGGCAACCACCATGACGGCAGCGAAGGCTTCGCGGTCGGCAACCTGGATCTCTACCTGACGCCGGACCTGGGCGGCAAGGTGCGCAGCCTCGTCGAGCTGGTGTTCGAAATGGAGCATGACGGCGAATCCATCGCCGAGATCGAGCGGGCCCAGATCGGCTACGCCTTCGGCGATGCACTGACCCTCTGGGCCGGGCGCTATCACTACCCCTTCGGCTACTGGAACACCGCCTTCCATCACGGCGCGCAGCTGCAGACCGCCATCACCCGACCGCGCTTTCTGGCCTTCGAGGATCACGGCGGCATCCTGCCCATGCATGGCGTCGGCCTGTGGGCCACCGGTCGGCTCGATGCCGGCGACGAGCGCCTGCGCTACCACGCCTACATGGCCAATGCGCCCTCGGTCAACGAAGAGGGTGTGCTCGATGTCCACGCAGCGGGGCGCGACGGCTTCCGCGCGTCGACGGGCCTGACCCTGGCCTGGCAACCCGCCGCGGTGAGGGGCCTCGAAGTCGGCCTGCATGGCCTGCGGACCCGGGCGGATCTGCCCGACGGCAGCGACAGCAGGATTCGCATGTTGGGCGGCTTCGCCGCCTATCTGGACGGCCCGGTCGAACTGATCGCCGAGGGCTACCACTTCGACAACGACAACACCACGGGCGCCGGCTCTCGGGAAAGTACGGCCTGGTTCCTCCAGGGGGCCTACGCCGTCGGCCGCGTGACGCCCTTCGTGCGCCTCGAGCGCACCTCGCTGGACGACGCCGACCCGTATTTCGCGGCCCTGGGCGGCGGGCGCTCCTATCGCCGCGCGGCCTTCGGCCTGCGCGTCGACGTGACGGCGGCGGCCGCCCTCAAGCTCGAGCTGGCACAGCTCGTCGTCGATGAAGACAGTGATCGCGACGAGCGGGGCAACGAGGCTTTCGTGCAATATGCCATCCGGTTCTGAACGACACGGCATGAAACCCCTCTCCCGCAGACTCCTCCCGACCCTGCTCGCCCTGGCCGTCGCACCGGCCGCGGCCGCCGATCTGTTCGTGATCGCCCACCGTGACGTCCAGCTCAGCCGCGAGGAGGTTGCCGAGGTCTACCGCGGCGAGCGCCAGTTCGCCGGCGACGTGCTGCTGCGCCCGGCGGACAATGCGGCGTTCCGGCCCGAATTCGTCAATCGGGCGCTGGGCATGGACGAAGTCCGCTACGAGTCCCACTGGACGCGCAAGGCATTCCGCGAAGGCCTGATCGCCCCGCAGCTGCAGGGGGGTGATGCCGAAGTCGCGGCCTTCGTGGCCCGCACGCCGGGCGCCATCGGCTACGTGCGCGAGGCGCCCGACAATGTCCGTATCCTCACCCGCTACTGACCGCCGCAACGCGCCGCCGGTGCCATGGCATGCCCGCCTGCTGCTGGCGCTGGGCGGGGTTTGTGGCCTCGCCGGGAGTGCCGTCGCCGCAGACCTCGTCTCCGCCTGGCACCCGCTGCTGGCCGCCGATGGCACGGCCATCGTGCTGCTCGTCTCGGCGGTCGCGCTGGTGGGCTCAGGGCTCTTCCCGATCGTCTTCCAGCGTCTGGCCGCGGCCGACAACCCCGCACCGCCAACTCAATAAACGCCGGGCTCCCCCTCGGGGCGGGTCTTGAAGCGGCGGTGCACCCAGTAGTACTGCTCCGGCATCTCCGACACCATGGCCTCGATCACGGCATTCTGCCGCCGCACATCGGATTCGAGATCGTCGCCGGGGTAGTCCGTCCAGGGCTCTCCATAGGTCACCAGGTAACCCTCGCCGCCCGGGCGCATCCGCACCGTCACGGGTACGACGACCGCGCGCCCCATTTTGGCGAAGCGTGGCAGACCGCTGATGGTCGCGGCCGGAACGCCGAAGAAGGGCACGAAGACTGACTCCTTGCGGCCGTGATCCATGTCCGGGAGGTAGAAGAACGGTCTCCCGGCGCGCATGGCCTTGATCGTGCCGCGGATGCTCTCGTGACGCGGCTGCAGGAGCTGGTCGCCGAAGCGGCTGCGGCCGTGCCGCAGCCAGTGGTCGATGATCGCGTTGCGCTGCCGGGCGTAGATGCTGACGCAGTTGAAGTTCATCGCGGTGCGGGTGCCGGCCGCATCAAGCGCGACAAAGTGGGGCACCAGCAGGATCACCGGCGTCCCGCCGTCGAGCAGATTCTGCAGACGGTCGACGCCGCGAACCTCGACCAGCCGTGCCAGCCGCTCCCGGCTACCCCACCACAGCAACCCCCGCTCCAGCAGGCTGCGCCCGAGGACTCCGAAATGACGCCGAACCACGGTCTCGCGCCGGTCCGGCGCCCAGTCGGGGAAGCACAGCTCGAGATTGCGTCGCACCACCCGCCGCCGCCCGGGCACCAGCAGGTAGAGCAGGTGCCCGAACCCCTGGCCGATGGTGGCCAGCACGGGCAACGGCAGCCAGTGCAGCAGCCACAGCGCCCCCACCAGAAGCTGGGTGGCACCATCCGAGAGAAGTTTCTTCATGCCTCGTTCTTCCGCGCCGGCGGCGCACCGGCCGGCCTCTTGTAGCGGTTGTAGCCCCACAGATACTGACCCGGCCGCTCGCGGATCATCGCCTCGAGCTCGCCGTTGATGGCGACGACCCGCTCTTCGATCGAACCGGACAGCGGGCGGCGCGGGAGGCGCAGGTGAAGATGGTACCCGCGCCCGGGTTCGAGCCGTTCGGCCCAGGCGAGGATCAACTGGGCGTTCCCCACCCCCGCGAGCCGTGCGGCGAGGGTCATGGTATAGGCGTCGCGACCGAAAAACGGTGCCCACATCCCCTCGCCGCGGGCCGGCACCTGATCGGGCAGGATGCCGGCCGCCTGCCGGTCGCGCAGTGCCTTCATGAGCTTGCGCACGCCGCCCAGATCGGCCGGTGCCAGGGCGATGCCGCTGTCGCCTCCACGCCCGGCTTCGACCAGCGGCTGCAGCTCCGCGCGGCGGGGTGGCCGATAGAGGACCGTGATCGGGCGGTGCGCTGCGTAGTAGCGGGCCGAGATCTCGAAACAGCCCAGGTGGGGCGTCAGGAACAGGATGCCGCGATTGGCGGCCCAGGCGGCCTCCACGTGCTCCCAGCCGCTGACCCGAACCACCCGCGCGACCACGGCATCGTTGTCGTGCAGCCAGATCCAGGGAAGCTCCAGGGCCTGGCGACCCGCCCCGACAACCGCGTCTGCCAGCGCCCCGGCGGGCAGGGGCGCACCCAGCGCCTGCTCAAGATTTGCGCGCAGGCGCCGTCGATACGTCGGCGATGCGGCGTAGGTCACCCAGCCCGCCAGCCAGCCCAAGCGGTGCAGGGCGCCGAGCGGAAGCCGGGAAAGGAGTCGGAAGAGCCGAGCGATCAAGGCGAGGAACGTGACCCAGGACACGCGGCTGACGGGGCGAAGTCAGCCGGCAGATGCGAATCGCGTTTATAATAGCGTCTTCCGCCGAGTTAACTCGACAACTTGCAGGGCGGATCCGCACATCGGAGCAAATACTGCTAAAGCGTCGTCTGCTCGACAGAATCCCCGGAGCCGGCCACGCAGAGCCCCCGGGGATTTTTGTTTTTGGAGCCAGTACCCATGAGCCAGGAGTTCCTGTTTACCTCCGAGTCCGTCTCGGAGGGCCATCCGGACAAGGTCGCCGACCAGATTTCCGATGCCATTCTCGATGCCATCCTGGCCGAGGATCCCCGCGCCCGGGTCGCCTGCGAGACCCTGGTCTCGACGGGGCTCGTCGTCGTATCGGGTGAAATCACCACCACCGCCCACGTCAATTATCGGCAGCTGGTGCAGGACACCATCCGCCGCATCGGTTACAGCGACTCCGACATCGGCTTCGACTACAAGTCCTGCGCGGTGCTCACGGCGATCAACCGCCAGTCGCCCGATATCGCCCAGGGCGTCAATGAGGGTGAAGGCCTCGACCTGGACCAGGGCGCCGGCGACCAGGGCCTGATGTTCGGCTATGCGTGCAACGAAACGCCGCAGCTGATGCCGTTCCCGATCTACTACGCGCACCGGATCATGCAGCGCCAGAGCGAGGTTCGGAAGGACGGTCGCCTGCCGTGGCTGCGTCCCGACGCGAAGAGCCAGCTGACGGTCCGCTACGTGGA
Organism: Rhodocyclaceae bacterium; assembly: GCA_020445665.1. Classification (GTDB taxonomy): domain Bacteria; phylum Pseudomonadota; class Gammaproteobacteria; order Burkholderiales; family Rhodocyclaceae; genus Cognatazoarcus. The sequence goes on along the minus strand of JAGRGD010000018.1, from coordinate 5,209 downwards.
CGGCAAGCCGGTCTCCATCGATACCGTCGTGGTATCGACCCAGCACCACCCGGACGTGTCCCACGCCCAGCTGGCCGAGGCGGTCATCGAGGAGGTCGTAAAGCCCGTTCTGCCGCCGGAGATGCTGACGCCGGAAACGCGATTCCTGATCAATCCGACCGGCCGCTTCGTGATCGGCGGCCCCCACGGCGATTGCGGGTTGACCGGACGCAAGATCATTGTCGACACCTACGGTGGCGCGGCCCATCACGGCGGCGGCGCCTTCTCGGGCAAGGATCCCTCGAAGGTGGACCGCTCGGCCGCCTACGCGGGTCGGTACGTCGCCAAGAACGTGGTCGCCGCCGGCCTCGCAGACAAGTGTGAAGTGCAGGTGGCCTACGCCATCGGCGTCGCGCAGCCCGTTTCTCTGATGGTCAACACCTTCGGCACCGGCAAGGTGGCGGACGCGCGCATCGTCGAGCTGATCCGCGAGACCTTCGACCTGCGGCCCAAGGGCATCATTGCCAGCCTCGACCTGCTGCGGCCGATCTACACCAAGACCGCTGCCTATGGTCATTTCGGCCGGGACGAACCCGAGTTCACGTGGGAGGCCACCGACAAGGCCGACGCACTGCGCAGCGCAGCCGGACTCTGAGCTCAGGATCGGTCCGGCGCCACATGCGGCGCCGGACCGACTGCAGGCTACCTGCTAATATCAGCGAAAATGCCTGGCCGATTTGCTCCCCTCGCCCGCCGACTGATCCTGCCACTGCTGCTCATCCACAGCGCGGCGCAGGCCGAGCCGGCCGCGCCCCTCCCGAGCGAGGCGCGAGTGGAAGCCTGGTGCGACGATGTCGGCAATCGGCTCTTCAGCGTATCCGCCCGCTTCTGCAAGGGTCTCGGCCTGCAACCGGGCGACAGTCCCTCGGTGGAGGGGCGTGCGCTGGTGCGCCTCGATCGCGCACCGGGCCCGCGCCAGACCGCGTCCAGCCGCAACGGCACCCGGGCGCCCCGGGTGATGATGATCGGGGGCATTCATGGCGACGAACTGACCTCGGTTTCGATCGTCTTCAAATGGCTCGAGCGCCTCGAGGCCCATGAAGGTGCCGACATCCACTGGCGCGTGATACCGCTCGCCAATCCCGATGGCCTGCTGATGTCGCCCTCCCAGCGCATGAACGCCCGCGGCGTGGACCTCAACCGCAACTTCGACACGCCGGACTGGAGCCGCAAGGCGATGGCCTACTGGGAGGGGCGAACCCGTCGCGACCCACGCCGCTTTCCGGGTCACGAGCCCGTATCGGAGCCCGAGACCCAATGGCTGCAGCGGGAGATCCGTGACTTCGCGCCCGACGTGATCGTCTCGATCCACGCCCCGTACGGCGTGCTCGATTTCGACGGCCCCGCCGAGGAACCAAAGCGCTTCGGACGCCTCCGCCTCAACCGCCTGGGCGTCTATCCCGGATCCCTCGGCAACTACGGCGGCGTCTTCAAGGGCGTGCCGGTGATCACCATCGAATTGCCCCACGCCACCCGCATGCCATCGACCCGGGACCAGCAGGCCATCTGGCGCGACATGCTGAAATGGATCGGCCAGAACTTCGTCCCGGGCAACCTTTCCTGACGTGACAGAGCCGCGCACCGGCATCGTCGGCATCGGGAACATGGGCCTGGCGATGGCCCTGAACCTGCTCGAGCGCGGCCTCCCGGTCGGCGTGCGCGATCTCCGCGACGCCCCCGAGCGCGTCGCGGCCGATGCCGGCGCCCGGGTCTTCGCGAGTCCGGCGCAGATGGCCGCCGAGGTCGACCTGCTGATTCTGGTCGTCGTCGACGCGGACCAGGTGGGCTCGATCCTTTTCGGAACCGACGGCGCCGCCGCGCACCTCGCGCCGGGCAGCGTGGTGATGGTCTGCAGCACGGTGTCGCCGGAGGACATGGCCGGCTGGGCCGAGCGCCTCGGTGAGCGCGGCATCGACTTCATCGACGGGCCGATTTCGGGCGGGCCGGCCCGGGCCCGCGACGGCAGCATGACGCTAATGGCCAGCGGCGCCGCGACCGCACTTGATCTGGCCCGGCCGGTCCTGGCGGCGCTCGCCAGCCGCGTGGTCGCCGTCGGCTCACGGGTCGGCGACGGCACCCGCGCCAAGCTGATGAACAACCTGCTCGCCGGCATCCATCTGGCCGCGGCAGCCGAAGCTTTCGCGCTGGCTGAACACCTGGGCCTCGATGCGCGCACCCTGCTCAAAATCACCGCCAGCAGTTCCGGCCAGTCATGGATCCAGCAGGATCGCATGAGCCGGGCCCTGGCAGACGACTTCGAACCGCGCGCCGAGTGCCGAATCCTGACCAAGGACCTGTCGCTCGCCATGGCCTGCGCCGCTAGCGCCGGTTTCCGGACGCCCCTTGGCGATGCCGCCCTGGCCCAGTTCCGCCAGGCCTGTGCCGACGGTCTTTCCGCGCGGGACGATGGCGCGCTGCTACTGACCGCCAGGCGCCGGCTACCGGCGGGCAGCGAGGATTCGTGAGCGGATCGAACTTGCCGCGCCGGATGCACTCTCAATCACGCGAAACCCGCACCACCCGACGTTTTCCTCTGCATGCTCGCTGAACTACTCCTCTTCGCCGCCGGGCTCGGACTCCTGGCCATGGGCGCCGAATCCCTGGTTCGGGGCGCCTCCCGACTCGCCCTGTCGTTCGGCATCTCGCCGCTGGTCGTGGGCCTGACGGTCGTCGCCTTCGGTACCAGCGCCCCCGAGATCGCAGTCGCGGTCGGGGCCTCGCTGGACGGCAATCCCTCGCTCGCCATCGGCAACGTCGTCGGTAGCAACATCGCCAACATCCTGCTGATCCTCGGCCTGTCGGCGGTCATCGCGCCGCTGGTGGTGGCCGAGCAGATCGTCCGCCAGGAGGTGCCGGTGATGATCGGCGTCAGCCTGCTGCTCGTGGCCCTGGCCCTGGATGGCGACATCTCGCGCGCCGAGGCCGCCGGCCTGCTGTTGCTGAGCGTGGGCTATACGGCCTTCCTGACGCTGCAGGCCCGCAAGGCCTCGGCCCGGATGCGTGCCGACGTCGAAGCCGACCTGCCCGAGGACACCCGCTGGGATCGGCACTGGGCGGTCCAGGTCGGGCTGGTCCTCGCCGGCCTGGGCATGCTCGTCCTCGGCGCCGATTGGCTCGTCGATTCGGCGATCACCTTTGCCCGTGCGCTGGGCGTCTCCGACCTGGTGATCGGGCTCACCGTGGTGGCCATCGGCACCTCGATGCCCGAGATCGCCACCTCAATGATGGCGGCCCTGCGGGGCCAGCGGGACATCGCGGTCGGCAACGTCGTCGGCAGCAACCTGTTCAACATCCTGGCCTGCCTCGGCGCCGCCGGCATCGTCTCGCCGGTCGGCCTGCTGGTGCCCGAGGCCGCCCGCAGCTTCGACCTGTGGGTCATGCTCGCCGTCGCCTTTGCGTGCCTGCCGATCTTCCTGACCCGGCGCGAGATCCGCCGCTGGGAGGGGGCCCTGTTCCTCGGCTACTACGCGGCCTACACCGCCTACCTGATCCTCTCGGCCCAGCACCACGAGATGCTGCCGATGTTCTCCGGCGTGATGCTGCTCTTCGTCCTGCCGCTCACCGCGCTGACGCTGACGGTCAGCTTCGTGAGGCACACCGTGCGCGCGCGTCGCGAGTCGTAGCCATTCTATTTACATATCTTTTGATCAGGCTATTGTCATAGCCCTTTGTCATGACTATCGTCTGCCCCTCGCACGGGACCCGGCGTCCCGCGACTCGCACGCCAAAAAAAGGAAGACGATATGTCCAAGAAAAACAGCGCATCCGAACTGCGCCTATCCCGATTGCTCTCGATGGCCATCCTCACGCTGGGTCTCTCGCTCGGCGGGTGCGGCGGAGGTGGAGGGGGCAGCGACAGTGCGGATGCTGACAGCGGCACCGACACGACGGCCGAAGCCAGCGACAACACAGATGCCGATAGCGGAACCGATACGTCGGCTGGCGGCAGCGGTACCGGGGGCACTGGCGACCAACCGGACAGCGAAGGCAGCGCCCTGACGGCCGCCGAGCTGGCCGGCGTCTACGTCTCGGACTGCATCGAAAACGGGGAAGTGAGCGCCCCAGCCGGCAACGTCCGGCAGATCGTCACGCTGACATTGACCCAGACCGCCGACGACCAACTGGCCTTCAGCCGCAGGGAGGAATTTTTCGACCCGGCCGACATCTCCTGCACGGGGAACTCGATTGGCACCTATGAAAACGGACACAGCGCCAACAGTTGGCACATCGACGGGCAAAAGAATGCGAGCTTCAATTCGACCATCGTGTCAGCCACCACGGTCACCGTGACCACTGGCAGCGATGCCAACATTTCGGTTGGCGGTAGCCTCGTGCTAAACGGATTGACCTTCGTCGGTGACTACTTTTCGCGTTCCGGCGAAACCAGGGATCTCGCCTATATCGACACCAACGGTGCGCTCCACCTCGGTAGCGGCGATGCGGGAAGCGACGGCTACCCCGAGGCACTGGACGACAGCGCTGGCATGCGAAGACTGTAGGTACTGGAGCGGGCTCCTTCTCGGAGCCCGTTTTCTCGTTCACCCGCTTGCGATATACTCTTAGATTCCCGAGGAGCGCTGCGAGGCTGACGCGTCTGCGTCCCCCAGGCTCGGGGCCCCGACACGCGCAAGGCGGTTGGATCGATGGAACGGCGCTCACCTTAACCCGTGCCGGGCACGGGGTGCCGAGGTGAGCCGCGACGCTGCAGGCCCTGCCACACCCCTTTCCCGGCCACACCGTTCTAGGAGTGCACATGAACACCGTGGCTGACAATTTCACCGATTTCGTCGTTGCCGACCTGGCCCTGGCCGACTGGGGCCGCCGCGAGATCGCCATTGCCGAGACCGAAATGCCCGGCCTGATGGCGATCCGCGAGGAATACGCCACCAGCCAGCCCCTCAAGGGCGCCCGCATCACCGGCTCGTTGCACATGACGATCCAGACCGCCGTGCTGATCGAGACGCTGACCGCGCTCGGCGCCGAGGTCCGCTGGGCCTCGTGCAACATCTTCTCCACTCATGATCACGCCGCCGCCGCGATCGCCGCCAGCGGAGTACCGGTCTTCGCCGTCAAGGGCGAGTCGCTGGCCGACTACTGGGACTACACCCATCGCATCTTCGAGTGGGCCGACGGCGGCTTCTCGAACATGATCCTCGACGACGGCGGTGAC
>JAGRGD010000180.1 GCA_020445665.1 Rhodocyclaceae bacterium | reverse complement strand
GGGCTCTGGCCGGTATAGCCGATGGTCCACATGCCCTTGTTGATCTCGCGCAGGATGTCCTCGATCACCGGCTCGTCATTCTTCACCTCGATGTGCTTGCACAGCTCCTTCTCGAAGCCGAACTTCCTGGCGAGCTTGTAGGTGATGGTGTGGTCGGGCAGGGATTCGAACAGCGGTTCGATGACCTTGTCGCGCCACTGCAGCGAGCGGTTCGATGCCGTCACCGAGCCGTAGGTCTCGAACTGGGTGCAGGCGGGCAGCAGGTACATGCCTTCCTGGCGGTCGGGCAGGATCGCGGTGACCGTCGGATACGGGTCGATGACGACGATGAGGTCCAGCTTCTCCATCGCCTTCTTCTGGTCGGGCCCGCGGGTCTGGCTGTTGGGTGCGTGGCCCCAGAACACCATCGCGCGGATGTTGTCCTTCTGGGCGACGTTGGCCTTGTCCTCGAGCACCCCGTCCACCCAGCGGGAGACCGGGATGCCGTTGGTGTTCATCGGCTTGAGGTCCTTGTCACCCTTCTTCTCGTAGCTGCCCTGGTCGAAGCGCGCTGCGATCCAGTCGTAGTCCAGGTCCCAGACGCGCGCCCAGTGCTTCCACGAGCCCTCGGCCAGGCCGTAGTAGCCCGGCAGCGTGTGCGACAGCACGCCCAGGTCGGTGGCGCCCTGCACATTGTCGTGACCGCGGAAGATGTTGGCGCCGCCGCCGCTCTTGCCGATGTTGCCCAGCGCCAGCATCAGCACGCAGTAGGAGCGCGTGTTGTTGTTGCCGGTGGTGTGCTGGGTGCCACCCATGCACCAGACGACGGTGCCGGGCTTGTTGGTAGCGAGGGTCTTGGCGGCGCGGTACATGTCGTCGCCCGGGATGCCGGTGACCCGCTCCACCTCTTCCGGCGTCCAGCGCTTGACCTCTTCGCGGATTTCCTCGAGACCGAAGACGCGCTGGTTGATGTAGTCCTTGTCTTCCCAGCCGTTCTCGAAGATGTGCCACAGCAGGCCCCAGACGAAGGCCACGTCCGAACCCGGACGGATCGGCAGGTGCTGGTCGGCCTTGGCGGCGGTGCGCGTGAAGCGCGGGTCGGCGACGATCAGCCGGGCCTTGTTGCGCTCCTTGGCATACAGGATGTGCTGCATCGCCACCGGGTGCGCCTCGGTGGGGTTCGAGCCGATGAGGATCATCGCCTTCGAATTGTGCATGTCGTTGTACGAGTTGGTCATCGCGCCGTAGCCCCAGGTGTTCGCGACTCCCGCCACCGTGGTGGAGTGGCAGATACGCGCCTGGTGGTCCACGTTGTTCGTGCCCCACAGGGCGGCGAACTTGCGGAACAGGTAGGCCTGCTCGTTGTTGTGCTTGGCCGAACCGAGCCAATACACCGCGTCCGGACCCGACTCTTCGCGGATCTTGAGGATCTTGTCGCCCAGTTCGTTGATGGCCTGGTCCCAGCTCATCTTCTGCCACTTGCCGCCAGTGAGCTTCATCGGGTACTTCAGGCGGCGCTCGCCATGGCCGTGCTCGCGCACGGAGGCGCCCTTGGCGCAATGGGCGCCGCGGTTGAACGGGTGGTCGAAGGCCGGCTCCTGGCCGGTCCATACGCCGTCCTGGACTTCGGCGTAGATGCCACAGCCGACCGAGCAGTGCGTACAGATCGTGCGCTTGATTTCGGTCTTGGCGCCGGCTGCCGGCGCGGCGGCCTCGGCCTTGCGGATCATCGACGGGGCCATCAGCGAGCCGGCGGTCACGCCGCCGGCGACAATCCCGCTGTTGGCCAGGAAGCTGCGGCGGGAGAGGCCGGTCTTGCGTGCGGCGTCGACCTGCTCGGTCGCGAGCGATCGGGATTTGCGAGTCAGTTTCATGTTCTTGTCACCTTTTCCGTGTTCTGCTCATCGGTGCGGCAGCGTCCGATCTCAGATCCTTGCCGTGTCGTAGTAGGCGCGGACGTGCTCGGTCTCCCGGTAGCCACGCTGTGTTTCAGGCTGGGATGCCGGCTCGGCGGCTGGCTGTGCCAGCGCCGGTGTTGCAACGGCTGCCGCTGCAGCGCCACTGGCCAGGCCGGCTTTGCGCAAAAAGCCGCGGCGTGCGGCATCGACCGGTTTTGTCTCGGGTTTGCGGTTCATACCTGCTTCCTCCTCTTGCATGGCAACGTCTGCGGTCAGGCTTCGAAGCGAAGCGATTCCGTGCCGCTGAAAGTGACCCCGAACACCCCGACGGCGCGATAGAAGCGCGCCGAGGGACAGTGCTGGAGGTCCTTGAAAAAGCGCCCGCACCAGTCGTGCATGTGGCGCATGTAGAAATGACTTTGCTGCGCTGCCGAGTAGCCCTCCTCGGGGCGCACCAGCAGCGACATCACCTGGCACAGGGCGGCCAGGTGATCTTCCGGTTCGTGGGTCGACTCGTCCGCCTCGAGCCCCAGCCCGCGCAGATCCTGGCGCAGCTCGACCAGCGGCTGCTCCATCAGGTAGCCGGTCTTGTACCAGGACGCGTAGGGCACGATCTCGCCCTTGCCGAGCCCGATGAAGAGGTTGTTGAACTCGTCGAGGACCTGGCCGGCGATGGCCTCCGAAGCGGCTTCGCGGAGCGTGTCCCACGCCTCGGCGAGGCGGCTGCCTCCCTCGCTGTCGGTTTCGAGCTCGGCAAGCCAGTCGAGCAGGCGCTGCTCCGGCGGGGCGGCGAGCAGCGAGCCGAGCAGGGCGTAGGTGTCGGCGCGAAAGACGTCGAAGCCGTCGTGGGGTCGGGCCATCGGGACGGGGGTCTCCTGCAGGGTGCTCATCAGTGGGGGCTCCGTTGGCTGCGGACGGCCTCGCCGAGGCCGACCAGGCCGGCGTCCTGCTCGTGGGTGGCCATGTCGACGATGCGGCAGTCGGCGCACATCTTCAGCCGCTCGGCGGCGGTGCCCGAGAACAGGTGGTGTCCGGTCAGGCGCGCCTGCATGGTGCGGATCATGCTCTGGGTGGCGAAGGGCTTGCCGCAGCGGATGCACTCGAAGGGCGCCTCCTCCTTCAGCGTCACCGCGCCGGCGCGGATGTCCGGGTCGAGCTGGTAGCGCGTCTCCAGGCTCAGCACCTTCTCCGGACAGGACGCCACGCACAGGCCGCACTGCACGCATTTGTCCTCGACGAAGGAGAGCAGCGGGCGGTCACGCCCCGAGCCCAGGGCCTTGGCCGGACAGGTGGATACGCATGCGTTGCACAGGGTGCAGTCGTCGGCGCGGATCGCCAGCGTGCCGAACGGCGCCCCGGCGGGCATCGCGACAGCGAGGTCGGCCACCGGCAGACCGGAGTTGCGATAGAGGTGGGCGGTGGCGGCCGAGATCCGTTCACGCTTGCCCTGGCTCCCGGCCCGTCCGGAGAGGGGCGGCAGTGGGCGCGCACAAACGGGCGACCAGCCGGCCAGCAGCGCATCGCCCTCGGCCAGCGCGACCCGGTGTCCGGTGCCGAGCGCGGCGAGGATCGGGTGCGCGAGCGCGAACTCCCGTTGCAGATCGCGCCGGATCGTGTCGCTGACGCCGCTGTCCAGCAGCACCACCTCGCTCGCGCCGCGCGCCAGCGCCTGCAGCCACAGGTCCAGCCCGGCGGCACCGAGTTCCTCGAGTCGCAGCGGCAGCCAGCAGCCGTCAAGGGTGTCGAGATGGCGCGCGACCCAGGCGGCGCCGGCGTCGGCGTCGTGCAGCAGCAGGCGCGGTGTCGCGCCGCCGGCGGCGAGGTAGCCCGCCAGCAACTTCTCGAGGCGCGACTGGAGCACGGCCGGCTCGGGCAGGTCGTAGTGGATCGCACCGGTGGGACAGGCCGTGGCGCAGCCGCCCGCGCCGTGGCACAGGTGGCTGTCGATCTCGATCCGCCCGGCGACGCTGCGGATTGCGTCGGCCGGACAGGCATCGAGACAGCGCGTACAGCCGGTCTTGCCGTTGGCCGAGTGGGCGCAGATTGCGTTGTTGACGTGGGCGTAGCGGGGCTTGTCGAACTCGCCGACCAACTCGCGGGCCTGCTCGGCGACTGCGTCGAGACCGTCATCGTGGCCGGCGTGCAGATAGCCGGCCGGCGGTAGCTCGACCGCCAGTGTCGGCGCATCGTTGAGGTCAATGACGAGATCGCAGGCGTCGTGCTTGAACACCAGCTGGGCCAGCGAAGCGGGCTTGCCGTCGATGTCCACCTGGGCGTCGAAGCGGCCGAGATAACCGGTCAGCGAGCGCAGCGGCGCCTGAACCAGGGTCAGGTCCGGCGCCAGTTCGGCCGCGGCCTCGATCTCGGGTGTGATGTGCTCCGGCATGGCCTGGGTCAGCAGGCCGCAGGCAGCCATGTCGTCGCCCAGCGCCGCCGCAACCCGGCGGATGCGGTGCTCCGGACCGAGGATCAGGGTGCGACCGGCGGATTCGAAGCCGACGGACACGTGCGCCAGGTTGGCGGCGCTGCCGAGGGCGGAGAGGGCGCTGGTGCGAGCGGCCCGGTTGGTATCGGTCGGGGTCATGGTGTCCGGTGTCGGCATCAGGCGTCGCAGTCCAGGTCGCCGTCGCCGCAGTCGTCGACAGCAGGTTCCGCTTCCGATGCGGCGACAGCCGATTGAGGGGCGGGTTCGCCGGTGACCGCATCGTGGCGCATCTGAGGGTCGCTCTCGGCCAGATCTCGGGCCTTGCGTTCGGCCCACTGCTTCATCTGATAGGTAACGGTATTGCCCAGCGGCTCCAGCTTGGTGAAGTCGTCGTCGTAGTCGTTGAGCCCGTCGAGCACTTGGCACATGGGCAGGCCGAAGAGCTTGCGCAGTGCCTGCTGGCGCAGTGCGTCCGACACGCCGGCGGAGAGGAAGCCGCTGAAGTCGGAGGCCTCGTCGAGGGTGTCGACGGGGGGCATGTCGGCATCGGTCAGGAGCGGCGGCTCGGCTGACGCTGCGGCCTCGTCGGTCGCCTCGGCCGGCGCGGGCGGGCGGGGGGCTTCGACGCTGTGGCCGCCGCTGCGCTTGAGGCGGGACCAGCGGCCCAGGAAGCCTTCCGCGGCCGGGTCGGTATCGCGCGGCTCAATCATGGCGGTCCGCATCCTTATGTTGTTTGCCCCGCTGGCGGCGACGGCTCTTGCCGAGGAAGATCTCCGGTTCGCCATGGCGTCCGATGAAGGCCTCGATCCAACACTGCAGTGCCGCCGGCATCGCAATCGAGAAGACGTGCTCGTCGCCGCCATCCATGTAGCTGGCCGCCACGTCCTGGCTGGCGGTCACGAGGGTGGGCACCATCCGCCCGTCATCGTCCGGATCGCACTGGACGAAGAGGCGCGGGGCCCGGGAATCGAGGTTGAAGCGATAGGCTGCCCGCTCGTCCCGGTGGAGCGCCAGGGGGAGGCCGGACCAGTCGTAATGGCGGATGCGGTCGTCCGCGGCCTCGCGACAGGTGATGCCCTCGGAGGGCGACCGTTCGCGCTCGCTGTGGATCTCGCTCACGGACCAGCTGTCGCACTCCCACAGGCCGTTGCCCACCGGGCGACGTGTCAAGCGGACGCGGACGGGCCAGAGATCTTCGCCGACCTCGGGCTCGTGCGGCGGCGCGGGCAAGGCGGTGGCGGGCGCGCTCACAGGGCGCCCCTGGCGGTGCACGACGGCACCGGGAGGATCGGGTGGCAGGCAGTCAGACGGTGTCTCCGGAGGGCTTATTGTGTTTTGACCGAGCTTAGCGCGGCGGCGGCCATTTGCAACTGCATTCTCAGAAGCATTGGACGTGCCCTGCATATTCGGATAAAACGAACCAGAAATTACCAAAAGTCCGATTGATGTTGGCGGAAACACCATGTGTTGGGTCGAAATGCCCTTGTTGGGTCAGATCGAACCGCTGGCGGCCCCGGCGGGCGTGCTTCCGGGACCGCGCCGCCCGCCGCCAGCGGCCCGCGTGCCGCTTTTTCCGCCTTCGGCAGGCGTGCCACAATCGCTGGATCACCTGCCTGCCGAGGACCCCGTGGCGCGACCCCGACTGAGCGATGCCCGACGACCGTTGACCTTCACGATCGATGCCGTGAACGAGCACGGCGAGGCCGTGCCGACCCGGATTGCCGGCGAGCACCCCCTGACCATCTATGTGGACCGCCAGGAACTCGTCACGCTGATGACCCTCGGCGGCGCACCGGAAGCCCTGACCCTCGGCTACCTGCGCAACCAGCGGCTGGTCAATGGGGTGGACGACATCGCAGCGATCCAGGTGGACTGGGAAGTGAACGCGGTCGCGGTGACGACCCACGCCGGCACCGGCGTCGAGCCGCGGCGCGTCGAGAAGCGCACCGTCACGACCGGCTGCGGCCAGGGCACGGTGTTCGGTGACCTGATGGCGGACATTGATGCGATCCGCCTGCCCGCCGAACGGCGCCTCGAGCAGGCGACCCTGTACGGCCTGCTCGACGCGGTCCGCCACCACGAGTCCATCTACAAGCAGGCCGGCGCGGTCCATGGCTGCGCGCTGGCCCGTGGCGCCGAGATCCTGATGTTCGTCGAGGACGTGGGGCGCGACAACGCGGTGGACGCCATCGCCGGTCAGATGTGGCTGGACGGCCTCGGCGGCGAGGACAAGATCTTCTACACGACGGGGCGCCTCACCTCGGAGATGGTCATCAAGACGGCCCAGATGGGCATTCCTTTCCTGGTCTCGCGTTCCGGTCTCACCCAGATGGGCTTCGAGCTGGCGACGCGGGTCGGCATGACGATGATCGGCCGGGCCCAGGGCAAGCACTACCTGTTATTTACCGGCCGGGAGCGGTTCGAGCGATGAAGACGAGTGGGCAGGATGTCACCGGCGTGGTGCTGGCGGGCGGCCTGGGGCGGCGCATGGGTGGCGTCGACAAGGGCCTGGCCGAACTCGACGGGCGACCGATGGTGGCCTGGGTGGTCGAGCGGCTGCACCCCCAGGTCGAGCACTTGATCATCAACGCCAACCAGAACGGCGATCGCTATGGCGCCCTCGGCCATCCGGTGGTGCCGGACCGGGTCGAGGGCTTTGCCGGGCCTCTGGCGGGACTGCATGCAGGCCTGACGGCGGCGACGACCGCACTGGTCGTGACGGCACCGTGCGATTCCCCCTTCCTGCCCGAGGACCTGGTCGAGCGACTGCGGACCGCGCTGGATACCAGCGACGCGCAGCTGGCCGTGGCCCGCACCTTCGACCAGCCCCATCCGGTGTTCAGCCTGGTACGGCGAGACGTGGCCGAGCACCTCGCCGCCTTCCTCGCCGGAGGGGGCAGAAAGATCGACCGCTGGTATGGCGAACTGCGGACCGTCGAGGTGGACTTCAGTGACCAGGCCGCGGCCTTCAGCAACATCAATACACCGGAAGAGCTGGCCCAGCACACCCGGCGATGAGCGATGCGGCCGATCGCCCCCACCTGACCGCGCGGCAGGCCGCGGCCTACCTCCAGATCAACGAAAAGAAGCTCTACGAACTGGCCAACGCGCGGGAAGTGCCCGCTGCGCGGGTGGGCGGCAAGTGGCTGTTCCCGAGGGTGCTGCTCGATCAATGGCTGATGGAGCAGGCCCACGGAGGCCTGTTTGCGGACCGCTTGCTGGTGGGCGGCGCCGCCGATCCGATCCTGGAGGCCGCCGTGCTCGCCCTGTCCGACGCGCTGGGTGACGACGCCCTGGTGGGCTGCCTCGCCGGCAACTCGGCGGCTGGGCTGGCCCAGCTGTCTGCCCGCCGGCTCGATGCCTGTGCCTTCCACTGGGGGCCCGCCGAGGCCAGCGCCCGGCAGCAATCCGCGCTGCTGGTTCGTCAGCGGCATCACGAGGAATGGACCTGCGTGCGCCTGGCGTGGCGCGACGTGGGCGTCATGCTGCGGCCGGGCCTCGATGTCGCCGACCTGCAGACCCTGCTGGCCTACGATTATCGCTGGGTGTTGCAGCCACCGGGCAGCGGCAGCCGCTACGGCCTGCAACTGGCGGTCGAGGCGGCGGGTTTCCGCCTTGAGGACTGCGGCGAGCCTCTGGCCGTGCGCTCCACCCGCTCGGCCGCCACCGCGCTCGCCCGCGGGCTGGCCGACTGCAGCCCCGGGCCTCGCGGCACGGCGGCGGAGCACGGGCTGGGGTTCGTCCCGCTCGGTGTCGAGTCGCTCGATCTGGCCCTGCCCCGGGCGGTGTTCTTCCGCCAGCTCTTCCAGCACCTGCTCGAGACGGTCGCCAGTGCGCCGATCCTGCGGGTCGCCGGCGCTCTTGGCGGCTACGACCTCTCGCCGCTGGGGCGGGTTCTTCCGATCACACCGTGAACCGGCGGGTCCTCAGGCGCTCGTGTCGCCGTGAAGGAACTCGGCGAAGCTGCGGTCCTCGTGGGCTGTGTGGCCGAGGAACCACTTGATCAGGAAATCCGTGATGTCCGTCGCGGAGATCTGGCCGCTGGCGAACCGGGTCTCGCGGACATTGAGTTCGTCGATCAGCGCGAAGTGGTGTCGGGCGTGGGTCTCCAGCTGGGGATAGCCTGCCCGGAACATCAGGTTCTCCTCGCTGATGAAGTGGAAGCGCGCATAGGCATCCAGCTCCCGGATCAGTCGTTTCTGGTAGCTGGCGTCGGCTGTTCCCAGCTCTTCCAGCAGGCGATTGATCAGATCGGCGAAGTAATGGTGCTGGAGATCTACCTCGGGGATGCCGAGTTCGTATCGCTCCGACCAGTCGATGTGCTTGGTATCCAGCGTCACTGTCTCCCCCCGTTGGCTCTCGCATCAGCGTGCAGCATAGGCCCTTTGCGAGGACCCGGCGACCCGGAGCCCTGTGCAGCGGTGTCCGATGCGCGCATCCGCTTTCGGCAGGCGAATTCATATTTGTGGCAAGGCATGCGGATGCTAGCCTGCGGGCCGCCCTCCCGGGCATGGCACTCACTCTCGCTTGGAGAAACCTGCATGCACAAGCAACTGATCGCCGCTGCTGTGGCTGGCCTGCTGGCCGCCCCGGTCATGGCACAGTCCAATGTCACGATTTACGGTATCGCCGATGTCGGCATCGGCTACGGCAAGGCCGGCGACACCACCTTCACCGGCGTCATCGATGGCGTCCTGTCCGGCCCCCGCCTGGGCTTCAAGGGCACCGAAGATCTCGGCAACGGCCTCTCTGCCGTGTTCGTCCTCGAGCAGGGCTTCAGCGTCGGCACCGGCGCGCCGTCGAGCACCAGCCGCCAGTTCCACCGCCAGTCCTGGGCCGGCATCAAGGGCAGCTTCGGCACGATCAGCCTGGGTCGCCAGTACGCGCCGGGCTATGGCTATACCGGCCGCCTCTCGGCCGCCGTGCCGGGCAGCGTGTTCAACTCCCAGGCTTTCCTGACCAATTCGATTCCGGGCGCCACCATGCACCCGGGCACCGACGCGCGCTGGAACAACTCGCTGCGCTACCGTTTCGGTGGCAAGTCCGGCCTCGCCGCCGAGGCGATCTACTCGTTCCAGGACACCCAGAGCGGCGACGACCGGACCGACGATGACAAGCTGGGCGTTGGCGTCGTCTATGGCGGTGGCCCTTTCGCAGCGGGCGTGGCCTACCACCGCTCGAAGCGTGCCGACGACAACCTGAACGAGATCTACGTCGGCGGCTCCTACGACCTGGGCGCGGTCGAGCTCTTCGCCAGCTACCAGACTGCCAAGGAAGACAACGTGGTCGACGCCTCGGTGGCCTACTTCGGTGCGACAGCGCCGGTCGGCAGCGGTAAGGTGGTGTTCGACATCGCCAAGCTCTCGGACGACGAGAACGACGATAACGATTCCACCTCCGTCTCGGTGGGCTACACCCACGGCCTGTCCAAGCGCACGACCGTCTATGCGCTCGCCAACCGCACCATGAACGACGACAACGCCAGCCGCGGCGTGTTTGCTCGCGAGGCAGGTGATGGTTCGACCTCGCTGGGTTTCGGCCTCCGCCACAAGTTCTGAGCCAGTGAAAACGGGGATGGGCGCAGGCGCGTTCGTCCCCACTGCTGCCAGGCTCGTCTCCATCGGCCTTTCGATCCGCGTGGCAGGGGCATCCGATCGAAGAGGACCTGAACGCCTGTAGGCACCGCACGATGGAAATCGAGGCATCACGCCGTGGGTGCTGACCTTCCCATGGCCGGCACAGGACGGGGCCACGAGACTCTGGCGGGAACGCTGTCGCCCTCTTAGACTGGTCGTTCAGAGTGCGCGCCGGCGCAGGAGACGGGACATGGAAACGGTTCGCGACGCCTTTTACATCGATGGGCGCTGGGCGCAGCCCATCGGCGACGCGTTCATCGACCTGATCTCTCCGGCGGATGGTGCGCGGGCCGGGCGGGTGCCGGCCGGCTGCGATGCCGACGTGGATAAGGCCGTAGCGGCCGCCAGCCGTGCCTTCGAGGCCTGGTCGCAGACCAGCCCCGCTGAGCGCTCCGGGTGGCTCTCCCGAATCCAGGCGGGCCTCAAGCAGCGTAGCGAGATGCTGGCAAACACGATCACGCGCGAGATGGGGGCGCCCATCGCCTTCTCGCGCCGGGTGCAGGTCGCCTCACCACTGGCGCTGCTGTCCTCATTCGCACGACTGGTCGAGGACCTCGAGTTCGAGTCCCGGGTGGGTCACTCCCGGGTGCTGCGGGAGCCCGTCGGCGTGGTCGCCGCGATCACGCCCTGGAACTTCCCCCTCCGCCAGGTCATCGCCAAAGTGGGTGCGGCGCTGGCAGCCGGCTGCACGGTTGTCCTCAAGCCCTCGGAGCTGACCCCCGGGGACGCCTTCCTGCTGGCCGACGTGATCGATGAGGTGGGTCTGCCGGCCGGCGTGTTCAACCTGGTGACCGGGACGGGCCCCGAGGTCGGGGAGGCGCTGGCACGCCATCCCGGCGTGGATATGGTCTCGTTCACGGGGTCCACGCGCGCCGGCCGTCGGGTGTCCGAACTGGCGGCGGCTACGGTCAAGCGCGTGTCCCTCGAGCTGGGGGGCAAGTCTGCCGGCATCGTTCTCGACGGTGCGGACTTCGACCGCGCGGTGCCAGCCGTCGTGCAGGCCTGCATGCTGAACGGCGGTCAGACCTGTTCGGCCCTGACCCGTCTCCTCGTGCCTTCGCGCCACTACGCGCTCGCTGCCGAGCTCGCTGCGGCGGCGGTGCGCGGTCTGCGCCTGGGCGACCCCATGGATGCGCAGACCGACCTCGGCCCTATGGTCTCGCAGGTGCAGAAGTCGCGGGTGCTGGACTATATCCGGCGCGGGCGCGAGGCCGGCGCGACCGTGCTGGTTGGCGGTGACGGCGCGCCGGCGGGGCTGAATTCCGCCGGCGCATTCGTGCTCCCGACCCTCATGGGCGACGTGGCCCAGGACAACCTGGTTGCACGGGAAGAGATCTTTGGCCCGGTGCTGGTGCTGATGCCCTTTCAGGACGAGGCCGATGCCATCCGGATCGCCAACGACTCGCCCTATGGCCTGTCGGGCGGCGTCTGGGCGGCCGACGATCCGGCCGCCGAACGCGTCGCACGCCGACTGCGCACCGGCCAGGTGGCGATCAATGGCGGTCTTTTCAACATCGAGGCACCCTTCGGCGGCTACAAGCAGTCCGGCAACGGGCGCGAGCAGGGCCTTGCCGGGATCGAGGAATTCCTCGAGTACAAGGCCCTGCAGTTCCGCAAGTCCTGATCAGTCCGGCAGGGCGGCGCTGTCGGTCGCGACCCGCGCGAACAGGTCGCCCAGCGCGGCAATGCTGGCGGCCTGCAGGGCATCGGCGGGCACGACGCCGCCCGCCGCAGTGGGCAGGGGCCGGGTCGCTGTGGCCGAGGCCACCACGGTGGGCTGCAGGCCCAGGGTGAAGGCACCCCGGGCGGTCGAGTTGATGCACATGTGCGTCATGAAGCCCACCAGTACGACGTCCGTGCGACCCGTCGCGGCGATCAGCCCGGCCAGGTCCGTTCCGGCGAACGCGTTGGGCAGGTGCTTGGTGATCACGGCTTCGCCGTTAGCCGGGGCGACCGGCGCGGATATCGCCCCGATCTCGGCCCGGATGTCATAGGGGCTGCCGGGCCCGGCGTCGTGCTGGATGTGGAAGACCGGGCTGCCGGCCGCGCGCGCGCGGGCGAGGACGGTGGCGGCTTCGTCCAGCGCCGCTTCGACGCCGTCGAGGGCCATCAGGCCGTGGCGGTAGGTATTCTGGCAATCGACGAGGACCAGTGCGCAATCGCGCAGGGACGGCAGGGCGGCAGGCAGGCCGGCGACTTCGCGCAGGGTGTGCGGGCGGTTCATGGCAGGGGCTCCGGTGGGTTCTGAGAGGCCCCAAGATAACGACGGGAGGCCAGCTTTCGATGCACAAGGATGCAGCAGGCAGCGGCACATTTGCAGCCGGCTTCGACTGGAACGAGGTGCGCTTCGTGCTGGCGGTGGCCCGCCATGGCACCCTCGCCGGGGCATCGGCCGAACTCGGCGTGGACCAGACCACCGTCTCGCGCCGTCTGAAGGCCCTCGAGC
Organism: Rhodocyclaceae bacterium; assembly: GCA_020445665.1. Taxonomy (GTDB): domain Bacteria; phylum Pseudomonadota; class Gammaproteobacteria; order Burkholderiales; family Rhodocyclaceae; genus Cognatazoarcus. The sequence goes on along the minus strand of JAGRGD010000180.1, from coordinate 3,575 downwards.
GGCGCCTGGGCGTGCAGGTGTTCGAGCGCCGTCTGGGCAGACTGGTGGCGACCGGTGCCGGTGAACGCCTGCTCGAGCATGGCCGCCGGGTCGAGGGGGAGATGGCGGCGCTGGCCGACCTTGCCGGCGACGTGGATGCGCAGCTGCGCGGCATCACGCGGATCACCGCGGTCGACTCGATGGTCAGCCACTACCTGGCCCCCCTCGTGGCCGAGGCGCGGACCCGGTTCCCGACCCTGGTGCTCGAGATCGTCGCCGGTAACCACAATCTCGATCTGGGCCGCCGCGAGGCCGACATCGCGATTCGCCTGGCGCGGCCCTCACGGGGCGATCTGGTGATCCGCCGGCTCGGCGAGATGGCCTTCGGCGTCTATGGCGCGCGGGACCGGCACGGGGGACCGGCCGCCTGGCCCTTCGACCCGGCCTACCGCTGGCTCGCCTACGAGCGGGACATGATGGACCTGCCCGAGATGCGCTGGCTCGGTGAGCGGATCGACGCCGAGCGCATCGTCTTTCGCAGCAATGCCCTCGATGCCCTGATCGAGGTTGCCGTCGCCGGGACCGGGCTGGTCCTCTTGCCGTGCATCCTCGGCGACGCCCGGCCCGCCCTGCAGCGTCTGCCGGCGACCGTGCCGGGGCGCGAGATGTGGATGGCGATGGCCCGCGAATTGCGAGATGTGCCGCGGGTGCGGGCGGTCTGCGACTGGCTGGTGGCGCGCTTCCAGGCAGATGCGGCCCGCTTCCGGGGGCAGGCGGCGCCCGACTGAGGGCGGCACCGGGCCGACCGGGTGCTCAGGGCGTCACGACGCGCAGGCGCTCCAGGTTCCACACCCAGCGGGTCGGGCGCCCTTCACCGGGCACCACCAGCCGCCAGGGGCGCATCGCCTCGGGCAGGGCCTCGCCATCGGCGCGGTCGGCCACCAGCACGATACGCCCACCGATTGTCGGGTCGAGCTCGGCCAGCGCGAAGGCGGCCCGGTAGCCGTCGCCTGCCTCCGCGATCACCACGGTCGCCACGGCCCGGCCGCGCAGGCCCTCGGTGGCGTCGATGCCGGCCAGAGTCAGCACGGCGCGCAGGTCGGGTCCCTCGAAGATCTGGGTCACGCCGTGGGCCGTGGCCTCGAGGCGCTGGCGGGGCAGTGCGGCCAGCGCCTCGCCGGAGAGCCGCACCTGTTGCCCGTCGGCGAGGGTGACCTGCAAGGCGGCCTCGTCGGCCTGCGCAGGCACCGCCAGCGTCAGGGCCAGCCCCAGGGCGGCCAACCCCTTGCTCAATGCGTTGCCGCCAGTGCGCGTGGTGCCCATGGTGTCCTCCCGTCGCTCAGAACTCGATCGTGTGCCAGGCGGCATCGAGGACGCGCCCCAGATAGCTCGCCGCGCCGGCCTGGCCGGCACACTCTGGACGCACTCTGGCAGCCGAAAGTTCGCAGGCGGCCATTGCGGTCGGACAGGCGTACATCCGGACGCCGAGGGCGTGGGCTTCTTGCAGAAAGCGCGCGACCGACTTGCCGGCCCGCGGGTCGGCGTGCAGCGCCTCGGCGACGCCAGCCTCGAGCAGGCGAACCGAGGCGGCAGTGAAGTACATCTCCACCTCGCAGTCCATGGCCGCGGCGGCGGCGGCGAAGTAGAACGGCGTGGCGCAGCGCTGGGGCGCTTCGGGCTCGGCGGCCCAGACCAGGATCGCCAGCCGCTCGCCTGGCTCAGACACCACCGGGGCGGTCCTCGAGGCCGGGCTTGAAGTCGTCCCGGTGGATGAAGCGGTAGCGGTGCATCTCGGCCTCGATCGCAGCGGCGGCCTCGTGCCATGGCAGCAGGCAGGCGGGTGGCCCCTCGCAGGTGGCCTGCAGGCGCACCAGCCAGGTGCCGTTGGCGTCCCGGTTCATCGATCGGCCGTCGTGTTCGAGGGACTCGTCGGCGTCCACCAGCGTCGCGTCGAAGGGGGTCTTGACCGGGAACACCGTCTTGCCCGCCTCGAGGAGGCCGAAGCTGCGCCCGGCGGCGAGCCGGACGCCGGGGGGCTTGGCGGTGAACAGGATGATTTCGCCGGCGAGGGCGACGCCGAACTCAGTCACGCCGATCCGCCACACGCCGTCGCCCTCCGGCTCCGCCCACAGGTGGCTGGCCGGATGGTAGAGGCGCGCCTCGGGGAAGTGGCAGCCACGTAATTCAGCCATCGGCGCTCCGTGGCGGGCAAAGGGTGGCGGAAGAGAATGGGAGTCGAACCCACCTGGGACCGGCTGACGGCCCCACCCGGTTTTGAAGACCGGTCGCCCCACCGGGGAACGTGTCTCTTCCGTCTGGAAACAGGATTGTAGTCGAGGGCCGGACCATTCACTCCCCCGTCACGGGCGCGTCACCACGTATCACATGGGCGCGGTCGGCGCCGTCGCCGACCCGCCGCGTGAAACCGACGCGATCGAAGAACTCGAGGATCTGGATGGCCCGCTTGCGGCCGATGCCGAGGCGGTCGCGGAAGGCCGAGGCGCGAACCCGCCGGTCGCCGCTGGCGGCGAGCTCCTCGGCCAGGGTGGCCAGGTCGCGCACCGCACCGCGCGCGTAGTAGAGGTCGCGCACTACCTGGAACACCTCGCCCCGCGAGGCCAGGCGGCGCATCAGCAGGCGGGTGTCGGCCTCCGGGTGGGCCAGCTGCCGGGCCAGCTCGCGCACCCATGGTGGGTCGGCGGCGCGCTCGAGCAGCCAGGGCAGCAGCCGCTCGGCGCGGATCCGGTCGGCGTCGGAGAGCTCGGCGCTGTGGCCCGGCAGGTGCCAGGCGGCACCCGCACGGTCCAGGTCGCCGTCGGCGCGCATCGACTCGAGGCGGGCGAGGAAGGCGGCCGGCGCCAGCGTCGGCGCCACCATCCGGCGCAGGCGGTCGCGTTCGACGCCGGGCTCATCCTCGAACTGCTGGTGGTGAGCGGCGAGGCGCTCGACGATGCGCTGCGCCAGCGCAGCCCAGCGCGGCGGCGAGAACCAGTGCTCGCCGCCGCCGGGCAACGGGATCGCGACCACCGCGTCATCGGCGAGGGCGCCTCGCCAGGCGGCGCGGTCGGCGTTGTGCGCCTCGGCGAGGGTGTCGGCGGCGACGCCGAGGGGGGCGGCCCCGAGCAGCGCCGAGAGGCGTACCGCGGGGTCGTCGTGCTCGAGCGCCCGCAGCAGCTCGAGCCGGTGCGGGTGGCGGCGGTGGCGCACCGGGGGCGCGGTGTCTAGAACCCGGGCGCCGCCGAGGGTGGTGCGGCCGGCGGCATCGCGCAGGACCAGACGGTCGCCCCAGCAGGCGAGGATCGGCGCGTCGAGCACGGCCTGCACCAGGCCGCGGCCGCCGGGGCCGATGCCCCCCGCTTCCAGTTGCCCGTCGAGCAGGGCGATCCGCGCCTGGACCTGGCCGCCGGCGTGGTGCAGGTGCAGTCCCTGCCAGTGGGTGAGGGGCCGGGGCGCGTCCGCCAGCCAGTCCACCCGCAGGTCGAGGCGGTCCGTCGGTCGCGCCAGGCCAGCAGCGCACAGCCAGTCGCCCCGTTCCACCGCGTGATGGTCCACGCCGGCCAGGTTCACCGCGCAGCGGCTGCCCGGGTGGCCCACCT
>JAGRGD010000179.1 GCA_020445665.1 Rhodocyclaceae bacterium | reverse complement strand
GCTCGGCTTCGGGCTCGGCTTCGGGCTCGGCTTCGGGCTCGGCTTCGGGCTCGGCTTCGGGATCGATGGCACTGTCATATGCTGACGGAGTTATCCCGGCGCGGCTGAGGCCGAAGATGGTCAGGTCGGGGGTGTCGCCGTCGGGCGGGGCTTCGGGTTCCGCCTCGGGCGGGGAGATGGCCTCGAGGGTGAAACGGAGCCCGGTCTCGCCAGCCGAAGGTGCGCTGGCGGCCTCGTCGCTGGCGAGGGCATCCGCTTCTCCGTCGAGGGAAAATTCTTCCAGTGCCTCGTTCCCGGCGTCAGCGGTATCCAGCGCGAACTCGATCGCAAAGCCGTTTTCGCTGGCGGCGTCGTCTTCCAGGGGGACCTCGACGGCCGTGTCGTCGAAGCTCGGCTGCGGCTCGGCAGTGGGCTCGACGGCGGGAATCCGGGCGGCCGTCGGGGCCGGGCTGCGCCAGGACCAGCCGTCGATGAACAGCTCCGGTACGCCTTCGTCGCCCTCGGGGATCGGCAGGGCCTGCTGCGGGTCTTCGGAGGTCTCCTCCAGAACGAACAGCGGCCCCTTGCTGTCTTCCGGGTCGGCCTCCTGCCCGGGCAACTCGACATCGGGTTCCGGCCGTGGCGCCTGAAAGCGTTCTGCGGGGACCGGGGTCAGGCCGTCTTCATCGACGAGGGACTCAAGCGCGTTGAAGGGCCGGCTGCAATGGCCACAGCGGACCCGCCCCTGACGCGCCTGGAGCTGCTCGGGGCGAACCCGGAAGCTCGTCTCGCAGGCGGGGCAGCGGGTCAGCATCATGGCTGCCGGCCCTCCAGGCGCACCCAGCCGTCGTCCGTCGCGCCGACCGTGAGCTGGAGCCACGGCGAGTAGGCTTCGATCACCTGGGCGGTCTGGCTCTCCAGTACGCCGGACAGGGCGAGCCGCCCGCCGGGGGCGACGCAGGCGGCGATCGCCGGCGCGAGGGCGCACAGGGGATTGGTCAGGATGTTGGCGATCACCAGATCGAAGCGCTCGCCGACCGGCCGGTCGGACTGGCGCAGCTCGATCTCGACACCGTTTTCCTGCGCGTTGCCGCCGGCTGCCTCGACGGCCTTCTCGTCGATATCGACCCCGACAACACGGGCCGCGCCGAAGCGCGCGGCGGCGATCGCGAGAATGCCGGAGCCGCAGCCGTAGTCGAGGACCGACAGGCCCGGCCGCACCGTGTCCATCAGCCATCGCAGGCACAGGCGGGTAGTCGGGTGACTGCCGGTGCCGAAGGCCATGCCCGGGTCGAGGCGGATGTTGACCGCGCGGGGGTCGGGGGCCTCGTGCCAGGAGGGGACGATCCACAGTCCGTCGGTGACGTGGATGGGCTCGAACTGGCTCTGGGTCAGCTGGACCCAGTTCTGCTCCGCGACATACTCGACCGAGAATTCGGGCAGCGGCGAGAGGCCCACCTGCCGGGCGGCATCGGCCAGGCAGGCCTCGATGTCGTCGTCCGGGTCGAACAGCGCGACGACCCGGCTCCGGGCCCACAGTGACTCGGGCAGGTGGCCCGGTTCGCCGAACTGGGGCTGCTCGGCCGCGGTGCCGGCGTCGGCATCGTCGATCGACACGGTCAGGGCGCCGTGCTCCATCAGGGCGTCGGAGAGGGCCTCCGCCCGTGCGGCGTCGGCGAGCAGGGACACCGACAGCCACATCTCAGCGATCCTTGACGTCGGGGGCCTGGGTGGCGAGCTTTTGCTCCAGATAGTGGATGCTGGTGCCGCCGCCGACAAAACCGCCGTCGAGCATCAGGTTCTGGTGCAGGCGGATGTTCGACTTGATGCCTTCGATGACCATCTCGGAGAGGGCGATGCGCATCCGGCGGATGGCCTGGTCGCGCGTGTCGCCATAGGCGATCAGCTTGCCGATCATCGAGTCGTAGTGCTGGGGCACCGTGTAGCCGTTGTAGGCGTGGGAGTCGACCCGGATACCCGGCCCGCCCGGCATGTGCCAGTTGCTGATTCGCCCCGGGCAGGGCGTGAACTTGAACGGATCCTCTGCGTTGATGCGGCATTCGACGGCGTGGCCGCGGAAGACGATGTCCTTCTGCTTCAGCCAGAGCTTTTCGCCCCCCGCGATGCGCACCTGGGCCTGGACGATGTCGACGCCGGTGATCAGCTCGGTCACCGGATGTTCGACCTGAACGCGGGTGTTCATCTCGATGAAGTAGAACTCGCCGTTCTCGAACAGAAACTCGAAGGTGCCGGCACCCCGGTACCCGATCTTGCGGCAGGCCTCGGCACAGCGCTCGCCGATCTTGGCGATGACCTTGCGGTCGATGCCCGGTGCAGGCGCTTCCTCGATCACCTTCTGGTGGCGGCGCTGCATGGAGCAGTCGCGTTCACCCAGGTGGATCGCGTTTCCGTGCTCGTCGGCGAGTACCTGGATTTCCACGTGACGCGGGTTCTCCAGGTACTTCTCCATGTACACCACCGGGTTGCCGAAGGCGGCGCCGGCTTCGGCCCTGGTGGTCGTGACGGCGTTGAGCAGGGCCGCCTGCGTATGCACGACGCGCATGCCACGGCCACCGCCACCACCGGCGGCCTTGATGATGACCGGATAGCCGATCTGCTTGGCGATGCGGACGATCTCCTTGGGATCATCCGGCAGCGCCCCGTCCGAACCCGGCACGCAGGGGACGCCGGCCTCGCGCATCGCGTCCTTTGCCGACACCTTGTCGCCCATCAGGCGGATGGTTTCCGCGCGCGGGCCGATGAAGGCGAAGCCCGACTGCTCGACCCGCTCGGCGAAGTCGGCATTCTCGGACAGGAAGCCGTAGCCCGGGTGGATGGCTTCGGCGTCGGTGACCTCGGCCGCCGAAATGATCGCCGGAATGTTGAGGTAGCTCTTCGCCGAGGCGGCCGGCCCGATGCAGACCGACTCGTCTGCCAGCTTCACGTACTTGGCTTCGGTGTCGGCCTCGGAGTGCACGGCGACGGTGCGGATGCCAAGCTCGCGGCAGGCGCGAAGCACCCGCAGCGCGATCTCGCCCCGGTTCGCAATCAGGATCTTTTCGAACATGCGACCGGGCTCAGGCGATGACGAAGAGCGGCTGGCCGTATTCGACCGGCTGGCCGTTCTCGACCAGGATGGCCTTGACGACGCCGGCGACGTCGGCATCGATCTCGTTCATCAGCTTCATGGCCTCGATGATGCCCAGCGCACCACCGACCGCGACCGAGTCGCCGACTTCGATGAAGGGCTTTTCGCCCGGCGCTGAGGCGCGATAGAAGGTGCCGACCATCGGCGAGGTCACCACGTGACCCTCGGGCAAGGCTTCTTCAGCCGCCTCGGCGTCACCGGCAGGCGACGCCGGCGCCGCGGCGGCGGTCGTGATCGGGGTGTGCATCAGCGTCGGCATCGGCGCCACGGCGTGGGACAGGTGCTTCGCGATCCGGACCTTCTCTTCGCCCTCGGTGACCTCGAGTTCCGAGATGCCCGACTCCTGGACGAGGTCGATCAGTTTCTTCAGCTTGCGCAGATCCATGACAGTTCTCCAAACGGTTTCACGGCGCCTTGCGGCGCCGTGGTGTTATTCGCTTTGCAGCTCGGCGACGACGAAGTCGAGCGCCGCCATGTAGCCGTGTGCGCCGAGCCCGCAGATGACGCCGACCGCCTTGTCCGAAAAGTACGAGTGGTGGCGGAAGGGCTCGCGTGTGTGGATGTTCGAGAGGTGCACTTCGACAAAGGGGATCGCCACCCCGGCCAGCGCGTCACGCAGCGCGACACTGGTGTGGGTGTAGCCCGCCGGGTTGATGATGATGAACTCGACGCCCTCGGCGGCGGCGGCCTGTGCGCGGTCGATCAACTGACCCTCGTGGTTGCTCTGGAACGATTCGAGCAGGAAGCCGGCTGCACGGGCGCGGCTCTCCATGGCCGCATGGATGTCGGCGAGGGTGGTTCGCCCATACACCTCTGGCTCGCGGGTGCCGAGCAGGTTAAGATTCGGCCCGTGCAGCACCAGCACGCGGGGCCGTTCCATGGCTTCCGCTTGGCCCTGCATTTCGTCTTCCGCTTCGTTGGTTTTCTTGCGATTTGTGCGCATGATCGGCGAAGTTTGCCGCAAAATGCGTGCATCTGTCCAGTCCGAATCGTGCGCAAACCTGTCCGGTGGCTAGCCGGAGAGCATCGCTTCGAGCGCATTTTCCAGGGTTTTGCCGTCCATCGGGCCGAGGGTCCGACGTGCGATCCGGCCGTCCGGGGCGACGATCAGGGTGAAGGGCAGCGCCATGGAGGGGTTGCCCAGCGACGCCATGATCGGCAAGGAGCCGGTGCCGGCCACCAGCAGCGGGTAGGGGACTGCCTCTGCCGCCGCGAAGCGGGCCACGTTGGCCGCGGTGTCGACCCCCAGGCCGACGAACTGCACGTTCCGTCCGGCGTAGGCCTCGCTCACCGCCGCGAAATCCGGGATCTCCTTGCGGCACGGCGGGCACCAGGTGGCCCAGAAATTGACCACCAGCACCTTGCCGCGCCACTCGGACAACTGGCGCGGCGTCCCTTTCGCGTCGGCGAAGCTGAGCGCATAGAACTGATCCACCGTCAGCGGCCCGGCCTCCGCCAGCGCCGCATCCTGGCGCGGCAGTGGCGGCGGTCCGCCGGCCGCGAGCCAGCCGGCGACGCCGGCGGCCACCAGCAGCGCTGCGATGAAGAGCCGTCTTGCGAACCTGCTCACGGCTGGGCCGCGGTCGCCGCCTCGGCGAGCAGCGCTTCGACCGCGGTGAGGCGGGCGCGCTCGACCCCCTTGCGGGCGATGCGCTCGAGGTGCGCCGGGTAGATCGACAGGCGTACCGGTACGTCCTCCCACTCGAACAGCAGAATGGCCTCCGGGGCGTCGGGACCCGGGCGGCGGATCTCCCGGTGTTCGTAGCGCAGATCTGCATTCAGGAAAAAGATCTCCACGTCCTTGGCGCTGTCGGCGTAGAGGTCGATGTCGATGTGCGAGAAGCGCCCGGCGGTGCCGTCGAGGACCCCGCCGGTGAGGTAGGGGCGGAAGGGCTCGAGGAACTGCATCAGGCTGATCGCCGCGGAGCGCATTTCGAGCAGGCGGGCCTCGTGCTCCTCGTCCTGATAGAGGGCCTGCCAGGCGCGCAGTTCCGTTTCGACCTCGGCATTGGTGGGCAGCGATTCGGTCTCGCTGGCGCCCAGCTGGCGGGCGGCCTTGCGCTTGGCGAAGCCGTAATCCTGGACGCCGTCCTCCGCCATCATCCGCGCGGCGAGGGCGGCGATCTCCCGGCGCAGGAGGCCGGTGCGATGGGATGAGCCGCGGTGGTTCATCGGAGCACCTCTTCGCCATCGTTTAGAATTGGCGCCCATTCTACACAGCGGCCGCAGAACGCATGCAAACGCGCCCGCAACACGGCAGCCGCCGGACGGAGTCGCGATGCACATTCACATCCTCGGAATCTGCGGCACCTTCATGGGTGGGGTGGCACTGCTCGCGCGCGCGGCGGGCCACCGGGTGACCGGCTGCGACGCCAACGTCTATCCGCCCATGAGCACCCAGCTGGCAGCCGAGGGCATCGGCCTGACGGAGGGCTACGACGCCGCGCAGGCGGATATCGGTGCCGACCTGTTCGTGGTCGGCAACGCGATCTCGAGGGGCAACCCGCTGCTCGAGGCGATCCTGGAGCGCGGGCTACCCTATGTGTCCGGCCCCCAGTGGCTGGCCGACCACGTGCTGGCCGGGCGCTGGGTGCTGGCGGTGGCCGGCACCCACGGCAAGACCACGACCACCTCGATGCTGGCCTGGATCCTCGAGGACGCCGGCCTCTCACCGGGCTTTCTGGTGGGGGGCGTGCCGGCCAATTTCGGGGTCTCGGCCCGGCTCACCGGGTCGTCCTTCTTCGTCATCGAGGCGGACGAGTACGACACCGCGTTCTGCGACAAGCGCTCGAAGTTCGTCCACTACCGCCCGCGCACCGCGATCCTCAACAATCTCGAGTTCGACCACGCGGACATCTTCGCCGATCTGGCGGCCATCGAGACCCAGTTCCATCACCTGGTTCGTACCATGCCGGCGTCGGGGCGAATCGTCGCCAACCGGGACGAGGCGAGCCTTCAGCGGGTGATCGAGCGCGGTTGCTGGTCCGAACTGGAGTGGTTCGGGGCGGCGGGACGCTGGCAGGCGGAGGAGGGCGAGGTGCCGGATGAGGCGGTGTTCCGCCTCGATGGCGTTGAACTGGGCCGTTGCCGACTGCCGCTGCCGGGGCGCCACAACCGGGCCAATGCGCTGGCGGCAATCGCAGCGGCGCGGCACGTGGGCGTGCGGCCGCAGGACGCGATCGCCGCGCTCGCCCGGTTTGGCGGCATCAAGCGGCGGCTCGAGCTGCGCGGGCGGGTCCGCGGCGTCAGCGTCCTCGACGATTTCGCCCACCATCCGACCGCCATCGCGCTGACGATCGAAGCCCTGCGCCGGCAGCCGGACGGGGGGCGCATCCTGGCGGTGCTGGAGCCCCGCTCGAACACCATGAAGCTGGGCACCATGAAAGCCCAACTGCCAGCCAGCCTGGCGCAGGCCGACCGGGTCTTCTGCTACGCCAAGGGCCTGGAATGGGATGTGGCCGGCGCGCTGGCCCCGCTGGGCGAGCTGGCTCGGATCGAGGATGATCTGGCGCGGCTGGTGTCGGCGGTGGTTGCCGAGGCGCGCGATGGCGACCGCATCCTGGTCATGAGCAATGGCGGCTTCGGCGGCATCCACCAGAAGCTGCTCGATGCGCTCGCCGTGAGCGGGTAAACGCAGCGCGGGGATCCGGAGATCCCCGCGCCATGGACCAGCGGACGGCTGGGCTCAGTTGCTGTCCTTGGTGTTCTGAGCCTGCTGCTGCAGGTTGCGGGCATCTTCCGGCGAGATGTACTCGAACACCCGCACGACCTTGCGCACACCACTCGTCGTGCGCGCGATTTCGGTGGCCCGGTCGGCTTCGGCGCGGGTCACGAGGCCCATCAGGAACACGGTGCCGGCCTCGGTCACGACCTTGACGTGGTTGGCGCCGAAGTTGTTGTCATCGACGAAGCGGGCCTTGACCTTGGAGGTGACGACCGCGTCATTGCCGCGGGAGGTCATCGAGCTGACGCCCGCGACCTGCACCTCGTTGGTGACGCCGCGCACGTTGGGAACGCTGGCGGCGATCTGGTCGAGCGCCGCGCGGGAGGCCTCGGACGAGATCTCCCCGGTCAGCAACACCACCCGGTTGAAGGCCGTGACGTTCACGTGGGCGGCATCGCCGAACTGGGCCTTGACCTTGTTCTGGACCTTCCACTCGAGCCCTTCGTCCTCGACGTAGGCACCCGAACTGCGGCGGTCGGCCGCCATGAAAGCGCCGGTCGCGGCGCCGGCTGCCACCACCGGGAAGCAGCCCTGCAGGGCCGGGATCGTGGTGGCCAGCAGTGCCAGCGTCAGGGTCGTCCCGCGAACATCCAGTTTCATTCTTCCACTCCGAGTAACAGGCAATCAATTCCATCGCACAGGCAGTGCAACGTCAGCAGGTGCACTTCCTGGATGCGGGCCGTGCGGTCCGCCGGCACGCACAGGTGCACGTCGCCGTCCCGCAGCATCTCGCCGATCGCACCGCCGCCGCGCCCGGTCAGCGCGACAACATGCGCCTCGCGCTCGTGGGCGGCGTGAATCGCCTCGATCACGTTGGGAGAGTTGCCGCTGGTCGAGATCGCCAGCAGGACGTCGCCGGCATGGGCCAGGGCGCGCACCTGCTTGCTGAAAACCTCCTCGAACCGGTAGTCGTTGGCAATCGACGTCAGGGTCGAGGAGTCGGTCGTCAGGGCGATGGCGGCGAGGGGTGGCCGCTCCATCTCGAAACGGTTCACCAGCTCGGCGGCGAAATGCTGGGCGTCGGCCGCCGAGCCGCCATTGCCACACGCCAGGATCTTGCCGTTGTTCATCAGGCTGTTCGTCATCAGTCCGACGGCGTCGGCGATCACGGTGGCCATCAACTCTCCCGCGCTGCGCTTGGTTTCGGCGCTGTCATTGAACTGGCGGGCGATCCGCGAGGCAAGGTCCATAGGGCAACAAACTGTAAGGGCAGGCAGGCAGTCTAGCATGCGTCCCGTGCCACTCCGGCGCCATCGCGGAGGTCTACTCGGTGGCGTCGAAAACGCCGGTCAGCCAGTCCGCCGCCAGCGGATTCCGGGGCTCGAAAACCACCGCATCGAAGCGGCAGGGACGCCTGGCATGATGGCGGCCGGGGCCCGCCAGCCAGAAGCGGGCGGCCCGACGCAATCGGGCGCGCTTGGCCGGCGTGATACTGGCCGCCGCGCCGCCGAAGCCGGCGTGGCTGCGCTGACGCACCTCAACGAAGGCCAGCGTGCCGCGGTCGAGCACGATCAGGTCGATCTCGCCTCCCTTGCAGGCCACGTTGCGGGCGATGATGCGGCAGCCCCGGGCCTGCAGGTGGCGCGCCGCTGTGGACTCGGCAGCGTGGGGCACGACTTGCCGACCGCCGCGGCGGGCGCCCACAATGCGACTGCCCTGTTCCCGCAGCCACCGGCCGATGAAATCCAGTCTCTCCAGCACGCCGTCATTGTATGTGGTGGCGACCCCCCTTGGTAACCTTGCCGACATCACGTTGCGTGCCCTCGACGTGCTGCGCCAGGTGGACGTGGTGGCCACGGAGGACACCCGCCACACCCAGCGGCTGCTCGATGCGCACGGCATTCAGGCGCGGACGATGGCGGCCCACGAGCATAACGAGCAGGCCGTGGCGGCACGCATCTGCGAGTTGCTGGCGGCGGGCAAGCCGGTGGCGCTGGTCAGTGACGCCGGCACCCCGGCGGTGTCGGACCCGGGCGCCCGGATCGTGGCCGCGGTGCAGGCTGCGGGCCTGCCGGTCGTGCCGGTGCCAGGGCCGAGCGCGGTCACGGCGGCCGTCTCGGCCTGTGGCCTGCCGGACGGCCCCTTCCTGTTTCACGGCTTCCTGCCCCCCAAGGCCGCCGCCCGGCGCACGACGCTGACGAATCTGCGCGAGGCCCCGGCCCGCCTGGTGTTCTACGAGGCCCCCCATCGGGTCCGCGAGACCATCGACGACCTCCTCGCCATCCTGGGGCCGGCTCGGGAGATTGTTGTCTGCCGGGAGCTGACCAAACTCTTCGAGCAGATCTGCCGCATGCCGCTGGCCGAGGCCGGGGCGTGGTTCGACGACGATGCCAACCGTCTGCGCGGTGAATTCGTGCTGGTGGTGTCCGCGCCGCCCCCGCTCGAAGGCATCCCGCCGGAGGCGGAGCGGGTGCTCGGGCTGCTGTTGGCGGAGATGCCCCTCAAGCAGGCTGCAGGGCTGGCCGCGGAGATCACCGGCGTCGGGCGCAAGCTGCTCTACCAGCGCGCCCTCGAGCTGAAGGACGGGGACTGAGCCCGGCGGTTTACAATCGCGCCGGAGCCGACTTACGCAGGAGCGTCACCATGCAGACCCTGACCATCACCCGCCCCGACGACTGGCACCTCCACGTGCGAGACGGGGCGGCCCTGCGGGCGGTGGTGCCCGATACGGCAAGACGCTTCGGTCGGGCGATCATCATGCCCAACCTGCGTCCGCCGGTGACCACGGTCGAGCAGGCCGCGGCCTACCGGGAACGTATCCTGGCCGCGGTGCCGGCGGGGCTCAAGTTCGAACCGCTGATGACGCTATACCTGACAGATCGCACGTCGCCCGACGAGATCCGGCGGGCCCGCGACAGCGGCTTCGTCCATGCGGCGAAGCTCTACCCGGCCGGCGCCACGACCAATTCGGACGCCGGGGTCACGGCGATCGAAAAGATCTACCCGGCACTCGAGGCGATGCAGCAAGCAGGCTTGGTGCTCTGTGTACATGGCGAGGTGACCCATGCTGATGTGGATATCTTTGATCGCGAGCGCATCTTTATCGATCGCACTCTGGCGCCGCTTGCGGCGCGCTTCCCCGATCTTCGTATCGTCTTCGAGCACATCACGACGGCCGAGGCGGCGCGATTCGTGATGGAAGGTGGCGCGCGCCTCGGCGCGACGATCACTGCCCATCACCTGCTGTTCAATCGCAATGCGATCCTCGTCGGTGGCGTCCGCCCACACTACTACTGCCTGCCCGTGCTCAAGCGCGAGACGCACCGGGAGGCGCTGGTTGCTGCGGCCACGTCGGGCGACCCACGCTTCTTTCTCGGCACCGACTCGGCGCCGCACGCCCGAAGCACCAAGGAGGCTGCCTGCGGCTGCGCGGGTTGCTACACCGCCCATGCCGCGATCGAACTCTATGCCGAGGCCTTCGAGGCCGCCGGCGCCCTCGACCGACTCGAGGGCTTCGCCAGCCGCAACGGTCCGGCCTTCTACGGCCTGCCGCCCAATGAGGACACCCTCACGCTGCAGCGCGAGGCCTGGGAAGTGCCGGCCCGGCTCGACTACCTCGATGGCGACCCGCTGGTGCCGCTCAAGGCGGGCGAAGCGCTCGCCTGGCGCCTTGCCTGACCGGAGACCGACGCCGTGATCCGCTGCCCGCACCGACTCCTGCCCATCCTGGCTGTCCTCGGTCTGACGGCCTGCGAGAACTCGGCAGCACCGTTCATGATCGACGGCGCCCAGCATGCAATCTCGCTGATTCGCGAGCAGCGCTATTTCTGGAGCGGCGAGGTCGAGCAGTCGCTGGTGGTCTCGCGCCTGCCCAAGTGCCAGCGCCGCTATCCCATTGAGGCCGGCACGACGGGTGACGTCAGGATCGAGGTGTTCGAGGCGGGCACCTTGCTGTGGGCTTTCCGGCAGGGCAGCACCTGGTATCTGGCGGGCACCGAGAAGTGCCTGCTGCAACCCTGGCCCGACGCCCCGCCCACGCCGCCGGGGCGCGAGGTGGGCAGCTTTGTCCGCGTCGAAGGGGAATTGGCCTTCGTGCCGGCCGGGGAGGCCGGCGCCGCCACGCCGTGAGCGTTGATCCCGCGCGCATGACGCCAGGTGTGCGGGCGCTCTTCGCGCCCTACCTGGCGCGCATCGGCACCAGGCGACGGGAAGACCCGCCCGACATCCCCGAACTGAACGCGATGGCAGCATCGGCCCCGGTAGTGCCTCGCACGGCGGGGGGCAGTGCGATCCGTTTCATCCCCGCCGGCGGGATGCCTGCCGCCGACTACGAAACAACTATCCTCCGCAGTGGCGCCGTCCCGACCCGGCCGTCGAACTGGCATGACGCTTTCAACGGGCTCGTCTGGTGTACTTTCCCCGCCACCAAGTCGGCCCTCAACGCAAGCCATGATGCACAGATCGCTTCGGGTGCAGGGCCGGAGCGCGGCAGCGCACGCGATGCGCTGACCCTCTTCGACGAATGCGGTGCGCTGGTCCTCTCGTCCGACCCCGACTGGATCGACCTGCTGCGGGGCCATGCCTGGCGCGAGGCGCTCTTCGACGCACGATCGCGGTCTGCTGCGCGGTGCGAGATTCTGGTCGTCGGGCATGCCAGCCTCGATGCCCTGCGCCAGCCCTTCCCCGGCCTGTGCGCCAAGGTCCTCTACCGTCAGGTGGCTGAAGCCTGGTTTGATCAGGCCCCGTCGCTGCGATGGCGTGCGGCCGATGCGTGGCTGGCCGGCTGGTTGCGTGAGCGTGGGGAGACCATCAGGGCGCGAGATTTCGCGCCGCTGCCGCTGCTGGGCTGGCCCGGCGTCGTCGCCGACAGCGCGGTGGCGGCCTATTACGACGACACCGCCCAGTTCCGCCCCCGGCGCCGGGCCGGCCTAGCGGGCTTGCGCTGCGCCTGAGGCGCGCCATGCGATGCCCGGCGTGGCAAGCCGATTTCGTGGATAATCCGCGGCGGGAAGTTCGCCAGGCAACCGCGGTGCTCCGTGCATCGAGGAAAGTCCGGGCCCCACAGAGCAGGATGCCGGCTAACGGCCGGGCGCCATACGTCGAAAGACCAAAGCGACGGAAAGTGCCATCCGAAGGGATGGCTTCGCCAGTGATACCGATCCGGATCGGCTTGTCCGATGGGGAAACCCGAGGTGATCTGGCGTGGCAACAGAAAAATACCGCCGACGGCACCGGATGCCGGGTAAGGGTGAAATGGTGGAGTAAGCGCCCACCGCGTGACTGGCAACAGGCACGGCACGGTAAACCCCATCCGGGGCAAGGCCAAATAGGGGAGCATTGGCGTGGCTCGCGTCGCTCCCGGGTAGGCTGCTAGAGCGGCGCGGTAACGCGTCGCCCAGAGGAATGGTTGCCCGGCGCCCCACGGGGCGCTCGACAGAACCCGGCTTATCGGCGGACTTCCCACTTTCCCCCACGCCGTCCCCCGCCGGGACGAGCCTCCCCACTTTTCCCCACCCGGAACGCGATTTCTGTCGCTTCTGAGGCAGTTTCGCAGACTGATCCGCTATCCCTTTGGATTTTCAGACCTTTTTCAGCATCGCTGGCCGTGGTCGGCTGGCTTTGCTAAGTCATTGTGTCAACGAGAGAAATTCCCTTGGCTCGGCTTGACCGAGTTAACCCTTTCCACTACAGTGGTGATTAGTGGGGAAAAGTGGGTAGAAGTGGACGGTGAAGCCGTCCCAGCGGAGGTAGCGGAGACACATGTTCCAGGGGGCGTCACAGCTCACCCTCGATGCCAAAGGTCGCGTCGCCATCCCGGCGAAGCACCGGGAGGCGCTGTCGACCGTTTCCAGCGGCCGGTTGGTGCTGACCGCCCATCCGCACCGCTGCCTGCTGATCTACCCGGAGCCGGCCTGGGAGCCGAAGCGCGACGAAGTCCTGAGGGCTTCGAGCTTCGAACCGCGGGCCGCGTTGCTCAAGCGCTTGCTGGTCGGCTTTGCCCAGGAGGAGTCGATGGACGCGGCCGGCCGCGTCCTGGTCTCGCCGTCGCTGCGCCAGTTCGCCCAGCTCGAGAAGCAGGTCTGGCTGGTGGGGCAGGGCAGCCATTTCGAACTGTGGTCCGAGGCTGGCTGGCTGGCCGAGCAGGAGAAGATGCTGGCGATCGGTGCCGATCTGCTGCCGCCGGGCATGGAGAGTTTCTCGCTATGACGGGCGCTGGGCACATCACGGTCTTGCTTGAGGAAGCGGTCGATGCGCTGTCGGTGCGCGCGGAGGGCGTCTACGTGGATGGCACCTTCGGCCGCGGCGGCCACAGTCGCGCGATCCTGGCCCGCCTGGGGCCGACCGGGCGGCTGCTCGCCTTCGATCGCGACCCCCGCGCCGTTGCGGCAGCAGAGGCCATCAACGACCCGCGCTTCACGATTGTTCACGAGCCCTTCAGCGCCCTCGCCGAGGTGCTCGACGATCTCGGCTTCGACGCCGTCGATGGGCTGTTGCTCGATCTGGGCGTGTCGTCGCCCCAGCTGGACGAGGCCGAGCGCGGCATGAGCTTCCGCTTCGACGCGCCCCTCGACATGCGAATGGATACCAGCCGCGGACGCACCGCGGCGCAATGGCTCGCCGAAGCGTCGGTGGGCCAGATCACGGAGGTAATAAGGGACTATGGGGAAGAACGGTTTGCTCATGCGATTGCAAAGGCGATTGTTGCTGCTCGGACAGGGCAACCTGTTGCAACCACTGGACAACTTGCCGCGCTCGTGGAGAAAGCGGTCCGCACACGCGAGCCGGGCCAGCACCCGGCGACGCGCACCTTCCAGGCTCTACGGATTTTCGTCAATCAGGAGCTTGAAGAGCTCTCGCTAGTCCTGCCCCGCTGCGTCGACCGGCTGCGGCCCGGTGGGCGCCTCGTCGTGATCAGCTTCCATTCCCTCGAAGACCGCATTGCAAAGCGCTTCATGCGCGACGCCTCGCGTCCCCCGCAGTTACCTTCCCGCTTGCCTCTGCGCGCCAGTGAGTTGCCTCAGCCCCGGCTGGCGTTGGTCGGCAAGCCGGTGCGGCCGGGCGAGGCGGAGGTGGCCGCCAATCCGCGCTCGCGCAGCGCGGTCATGCGCGTCGCAGAGCGGCGGGAGGCGGCATGACGCGCGTCGACATCTTCCTCGTCATGCTGGTGGTGCTGAGCGCCCTCGGGGTCGTCTCGGCCCAGCACGAGTCGCGCAAGCTCGTGACCGCCTACGAGCACGAGCGCGAGACGATGCAGCGGCTCGACGTGGAGTGGGGGCAGCTGCAGCTCGAGCAGAGCACCTGGGCGAACCACGCCCGAGTCGAGAACGTGGCGCGCGAGCACCTGCGCATGCGCGTGCCCGATCCCTCGTCGATTCTCCTGGTGGAGCCGCCCAGATGACCAGAAAATCACGCGGCGTCACCTTCAATCGCAATCCTCTCCTCGCGCGGGATCTGCCAGTCTGGCGCCCGCGCGCGGTGCTGTTGGCGCTGCTCGCGGGCTCGTTCGCGCTGGTCGGTCGGGCAGCCTACCTGCAGGGGGTCAATGATGACTTCCTCCAGGCCAAGGGCGAGTCGCGCTTCTCGCGTGTGCTTCAGATGCCGGCCAACCGCGGGCGCATCCTCGATCGCAATGGCGACGTCCTGGCGATCAGCACGCCGGTGCGCTCGGTGGCCTGGTCCCCGCCGCCGCCGGGGCGCGATGGCGAGCCCGCCGCGCGGCCGGAACCGGCCAAGGTGCGACAACTCGCTGCACTGCTCGAACTCGACCCGCGCGACCTGAGCCGGCGCTTGAACGAGACATCGGACTTCACCTACCTCAAGCGCCAACTGGCGCCGGCCGTGGCCGAAAAGGTCGCCGCGCTCGGCATCGCCGGCCTGCACCTGGAGAACGAGTACCGCCGCTTCTACCCGGGTGGCGAAGTGACCGCGCACGTGCTGGGTTTTACCGGCATTGACGACAACGGCCAGGAGGGCGTCGAGCTGGCCTTCGACGATCAGCTCGCCGGCAAGCCGGGCTCGCGCCGCGTGATCAAGGACCGCCGCGGGCGCATCGTCGAGGACGTGGAGTCGATCCGTCTGCCCCAGGAAGGTCGCGACCTGCATCTGTCGATCGACAGCAAGATCCAGTACCTGGCCTACTCGGCGCTGCGCGAGGCGGTGACCGAGCACAAGGCGCGCGCCGGTGGCGTGGTCGTCCTCGACGCCCGCAGCGGCGAGGTCCTGGCGCTGGTGAACAGCCCGTCCTTCAACCCCAACGACCGCGCCTCGCTGACCGGCGCCCAGTTGCGCAACCGGGCGCTGACCGACACCTACGAACCCGGTTCGACGATGAAGCCCTTTACCGCGGCGATGGCGCTGGAGCAGGGCAAGTACCGCTTCGACACCATCGTCGATACCGGTGATGGGCGGATGACGATCGGCAACGCGACGATCCACGACACCAAGAAGCACGGCCTGATGACCGTTGCGGAGGTGATCCAGAAGTCGTCCAACGTGGGCGCCGCAAGCATGGCGCTGGCCTTCGAGCCCGGTGTGATGTGGGGCTACTTCGACCGCCTCGGCTTCGGCGCGCCGCTGGGTCTGGGCTTCCCCGGTGAGGCCGGTGGCCGGCTGCGTCCCGCCAGGAGCTGGAAGCCGATCGAGCAGGCGACGATGTCCTATGGCCACGGCATCTCGGTGACCCTGATGCAGATGGCCCACGCCTACCTGTCGCTGGCCCGTGACGGTGACGTGGTGCCGGTCACGCTGCTCAGCCGCCCCGGTGCGCCGATCCGCGGCCAGCGGGTGTATTCGCCGCAGACCGCCCGTGAGGTCCGCAGCATGCTGGAACTGGTGGTGCAGGAAGGGGGCACCGCGCCGATGGCCCAGGTCGCCGGCTACCGGGTCGGTGGCAAGACCGGCACGGCCCACAAGATCGAAGGCGGTCGCTACGCCAGCAAGTATGTCTCGTCCTTCGTCGGCATCGCGCCGATGTCCGACCCGCGCATCGTCGTGGCGGTGATGGTCGACGAACCGAGCAACGGCAAGCACTACGGCGGCAGCGTTGCCGGGCCGGTGTTCAGCCAGGTCGTGGCCGGCACCTTGCGCAGCATCGGACTGGCGCCGGATGCGCCGCTGGTGCCGATGCAACTCGCCCAGCAGAACACGGTGGGCAAGCCGTGAGCCTCGGTCGCGCCATCGCCCTGCTCGAGCAGCTGTCGGCTCTGGGTGCCCATCCGGCTGGGATCAGCGCCGACTCGCGCGCAGTGGCGCCTGGCGACCTGTTCCTCGCCTACCCCGGATTCAGCAGCGACGGACGTGCCTTCATCGGTGACGCCGTGGCCCGGGGGGCCTCGGCGGTGTTGTGGGAGGCCGACGACGCGCACCCACCGGAAGCGCTCGATGTGCCCAACCTGCCCGTGCAAGGGCTGCGCGATCTGGTGGGGTACCTCGCCGACCAGGTTGTCGGCGAGCCGAGCCGGCGCCTGTGGGTGGCAGGTGTGACGGGCACCAACGGCAAGACCACGGTGAGCCAGTGGCTGGCCCGTTCGCTGCAGGAGCTTGGCGGTCGTTGCGGCGTCATCGGCACCCTCGGCAGCGGATTTCCCGGGGCGCTCGAGAGTGGCCTGCACACCAC
Organism: Rhodocyclaceae bacterium; assembly: GCA_020445665.1. Lineage (GTDB taxonomy): Bacteria > Pseudomonadota > Gammaproteobacteria > Burkholderiales > Rhodocyclaceae > Cognatazoarcus. Next base: position 2,592 of record JAGRGD010000179.1, on the reverse strand, counting down.
CCCGGACGCGGTGGACGTACACCGCCAGCTGGCGCGCTTCGTGAGTGAGGATGCCGACGCGGCTGCCCTTGAGGTCTCGTCCATCGGTCTCGACCAGGGGCGCGTGAATGGCGTGCGCTTCGACGTGGCGATTCACACCAACCTGACCCGCGACCACCTGGACTATCACGGCACGATGGCGGCCTACGCTGACGCAAAGGCCCGCTTCTTTGCCTGGCCGGATCTCTCCGCCGCAGTGATCAATGCCGATGACCGTTTCGGTGCCGAACAGATCGCCGGCCTGCGCGCGGCCGGCGTTCGCGTCATCGCCTACACGCTCGACGCGGCGCGTCCGGGCGGCAGCTGCGGCAGCGAGTGGCTGTGGGCAGATGGCATGGCCAACACGGTCGCCGGTCAGCGCTTCGATCTTCACTGGGGGGCGCGGTCCGTGCCCCTGGCCCCCAACAGCGTTGGCGCCTTCAACGTCTCGAACATGATGGCGGTGGTCGGCGCGCTGCTGGCCCGGGGCGTCGACTTCGACGAAGCCGCTGGGGTGGTGGGTCGCATGACGGCGCCAGAGGGGCGGATGCAGCTGATCGGCGGCGTCGCAGAACCCCTCGTGGTGGTCGACTACGCCCACACGCCGGACGCCCTCGCCCAGGTTCTGTCCGCGACCCGGCCGACGGCCGCCGCACGCGGCGGTCGGCTGATCTGCGTGTTCGGCTGCGGTGGCGACCGGGACCCGGGCAAGCGCCCGATGATGGGCGAGGTGGCGGCCCGGCTCGCCGACCGCGTCTATGTCACCAGCGACAACCCGCGTGGTGAGGCGCCCGATGACATCATCGCGCAGATCGCGGCGGCCGCGCCCGGTGCCTGCTGCATGGCCGACAGGGCCGATGCGATCCGCGCTGCAATGCGCGAAGCCGGCCCGGACGACGTGGTCCTGCTGGCCGGCAAGGGGCATGAAAACTACCAGGAGGCGAGGGGCGTGCGCCGCCCCTTCTCGGATCTCGACGAGGCCCGCCGTGCCCTCGACCGCTGGCGCTCCGACCAGGAGCCGGGGCAATGAGGATGACGCTCACCGAGGCCGCCGCCGCCCTCGATGCCTCCCATCGCGGCGAGGCGCACTTCGATTCGGTCGGCAGCGATTCCCGCGACATCGTGCCGGGCCAGCTCTTCGTCGCCCTTCGCGGTGAGCGCTTCGATGGTCACGACTATGTCGCGAGGGCCATCGCGGCCGGTGCTGCGGCAGCGATGGTCGATCGCGCCTGGGCCGACGACAACCCGGACGGGGAACTGCCCCTGCTGATCGTCGACGAGACCCGCAAGGGGCTCGGCGCACTGGCCGGCCACTGGCGGCGCCAGTTCAGCCTGCCGGTGATCGGCGTGACCGGCAGCAACGGCAAGACCACGGTCAAGGAGATGTGCGCGGTGATCCTCCGCGCCCAGGCGGCGCTCGACGGCGTCGATCCCGCCAGCGCCGTGCTGGCGACGCGGGGCAACCTGAACAACGACATCGGTCTGCCCCTGACGGTGCTCGGCCTTCGCCCGTCCCATCGCTATGCGATCGTCGAGATGGGCATGAACCGGCCGGGCGAGATTGCCTGGCTCTCGTCGATCGCGCTGCCTACCGTGGCACTCGTCACCAACGCGCACCGCGCCCACCTCGCCGGCATGGGGGGCGTCGACGAAGTGGCCCGCGAGAAGGGCGCGATCTACGGCGGGCTCGCCGAGGACGGTACCGCCGTGGTCAATGGCGACGACCCCCATGCGCCGCTGTGGCGGCAGTTGGCCGGTCAGCATCGGACCGTCCAGTTCGGCGTCGAGCAGGCTGCCGACGTGTCGGGTGCTTACATCCTGAAAGGGCAGGGTGCCACCCTGACGGTGCACACTCCGATCGGCAACGCCGGCATCGAGCTTCTGGTGCCCGGCCGCCACAACGTGATGAACGCGCTTGCCGCCGTCGCGGCCACCCTTGGCGCTGGCGTCACCCTCGAGGCGGTCTGCCGCGGGTTGGGGGCCTACACCGGTACCAAGGGGCGGCTCGAGCGCAAGGCCGGCGTCAACGCCGCGGTCGTCATCGACGACACCTACAACGCCAATCCCGACTCGGTCCGGGCCGGCATCGACGTGCTGGCCGCCACGCCGGGCCGCACCGTGCTGGTCCTCGGCGACATGGGCGAGGTCGGCCCGAACAGCGCCCAACTGCACGACGAAGTGGGGGGATATGCCAAGAGCCAGGGCATCGACCAGCTCTTCGCCATGGGCGAGATGAGCGAGGTGGCGGCGCGCAATTTCGGCGAAGGCGGACGGCATTTCGGCCGCCTCGAGGAACTGGTCGCGGCGCTCAGGAAAATCATGGATGCGGACACCGTGGTGCTGGTGAAGGGGTCGCGCTTCATGCAGATGGAACGGGTGGTCGACGCGATCGTCGTCCCCAAACACTGAGGATTCGGGACGCCGGCTCCAACCGGCGAACGGGAAAAGAACGGAAATGCTGCTGGAAATCGCCAATTGGCTCGCCCAGGACATCAGGGCCTTCAACGTGTTCGGCTACATCACGCTGCGCACGGTGTTGGCTGCCCTGACCGCGCTGGGTATCTCCTTCATTTT
>JAGRGD010000178.1 GCA_020445665.1 Rhodocyclaceae bacterium | reverse complement strand
CTGAAGGATGCCGACAAGAAGGCGGCCTATGACCGGTTCGGCCATGCCGCGTTCGATCCGGCTATGGGCGGCGGACCGGGAGGCCCGCGCGGGGCGCGGCCCGGGGCCGGGTTCGGCGGCGGGGATTTCTCGTCGGCCTTCTCGGATGTGTTCGACGACCTGTTCGGCGATTTCATGGGCGGCCAGCGCGGGGCCGGCGGGCGCCGCGCCGCGCGCGGGTCGGATCTGCGCTATAACCTGCGGGTAACGCTGGAGGATGCCTATTCGGGCATTCAGAAGACCATCCATGTGCCGACCGCGGTAGCCTGTTCGGCCTGCAAGGGATCGGGTGCGGAGGGCGGCGCCGAGCCGACCACCTGTCCGACCTGTTCCGGCATGGGCAAGGTGCGCGCGCAGCAGGGCTTCTTCACGGTGGAGCGGACCTGCCCGACCTGTTCGGGGCTGGGCCAGATCATCAAGAACCCTTGCAAGACCTGCAATGGAGCCGGCCGGGTTGAAAAGGATCGGGCGCTGAACGTCAACATCCCGGCAGGAGTCGAGACCGGGACTCGCATCCGGCTCGCCGGTGAAGGCGAGGCGGGGATGCGCGGCGGGCCGCCGGGTGACCTTTACATCTTTGTCGAGGTGGCGCCGCATGACCTGTTCGAGCGGGACGGGACCAACCTGCATTGCCGGGTACCGGTGAGCATGTCCAAGGCCGCCCTGGGCGGCGCGATCGAGGTGCCGACCATCGACGGCGGCCGTGGCCGGGTGCAGATCCCGGCGGGTAGCCAGTCGGGCCGGCAGATGCGCCTGCGCGGTAAGGGCATGCCTGCCCTGCGCGGCGGCGCGGCGGGGGATATGTTCATCGAGCTGGCGGTGGAAACGCCGGTGAACCTGACCTCGAAGCAGAAGGATCTTCTGCGCGAGTTCGAGGAGCTGTCGGAGGACAACAACCCCGAGAGCAAGTCGTTCTTCTCGACGGTGAAGTCCTTCTGGGACGGGATGAAGGGGTGAGCGTCGCCCGGAAATCACTCCGGTGGAGCGATTTCAGCCGCGAACGCGCAAAGCGCTGGAACGATGCCGCCCTTTGAAACGCCCCCCTTCCTATCTCCCCACGTGGGGAGGGGAGGTTCCGGCGGTGCCGCTCCGCATTCGACCCGCACGGGGCGCTTTCCCTCCCCTGACAGCGGGCGCGATGACCTGAACGGTTAACCCGGCGTTCACCAAAGCGCGGCAACATCGGAGCATGGCACCCCGCGCGTTTCATGATTCCCTCCCTTCGCTCTTCGACCCAGACGAGGCGCCGGCGGTGCCCCTGGATCAGGGGCGGCTGCCCTCCTATATTGCCGACCACCGGGCCAGGCTGCGGGCGCGGTTCATGGCTGGCGGGGCGGCTGCGATGCCCGATTACGAGCTACTCGAACTGGTGCTGTTCCGCTCGCTGCCACGCAAGGATACCAAGCCGCTGGCGCGCGCCCTGCTCGACCGGTTCTGCGATTTCAACCGGGTGCTGGCCGCATCGCCAGAGATGCTGACCGAGGTCAAGGGTGTCGGCGAGGCGGTGATCACCGATCTCAAGGTGCTGGAGGCCGCGGCGCATCGGATGGCGCGCGCGCGAGTCCTGCAGCGGCATGTGATTTCAAGCTGGGACGCGGTGCTCGACTATTGCCACACCACCATGGCCCATCGCGAGACAGAGCAATTCCGGGTGCTGTACCTCGACCGCAAGAACATCCTGATCGCCGACGAGGAACAGGCACGCGGCACCGTCGATCACGTCCCGGTCTATCCGCGCGAGGTGGCGAAGCGGGCGCTGGAGCTGAATGCATCGGCGCTGATCCTGGTGCACAATCACCCCTCGGGCGATCCCACGCCTTCGGAGGCCGATATCGGCATGACGACGCAGATCAAGGCGGCCTGCGACGCGCTGGGGCTGACGTTGCACGACCACCTGATCGTCGGGAAATCGCGGGAGCTGAGTTTTCGCAGTCAGGGGTTGTTGTAGGGGGCTCTGCCCCCGCCGCCCTTCGGGCGACTTCCCCGGCAGTATTTGGAAAGAGAAGAAGCAGGCGGCGCGGCACCCATGTCTTCTCTGGTTGAAAAATACCTCCGCTGGAGGCTCGCGCGGAACGCGTGATCTGCCCGGCCGATGTCGGGCGCTACGGCAGGCAGGGCTGCATCAGCGCAGCCAGACTTCCACGCGACGGTTGATCTTGCGACCCCAGTCACTGTCGTCGCAGGCCATCGGGAGAGCCTCGCCAAAAGCCTCGACATGGGTGTCGATACGCTTTGCGGCGGTTTCGGCGGCCTTGGCCACGGCGTTGCGCACCGCTTCGGCGCGGGCACGAGCGATGCGCATGTTGCTGCCGGCCGGGCCGTCGCCATCGCTGAAGCCGACGAAGACCAGCGTATGGGCGTCGAAGGTGCCGGCCTCGATGGCCTCGGCCAGCAGCGAGATATTGGTGCGGGACTGGGCGTCGGGACGGGCCGAGCCGGGCTCGAAGCGGAAGGTATAAGTGAGGCGCTCCATCGGTTTCAGCACCGCGGTCATGCGCTGGAGCTCGGCGAGGGTAACTTCCTTGCCCGCTGCGGCGATGGCATTGGCGAAGCGGTCGCCCTGCAGGCCGAGGCCGATCTGTTCCGGCGCCTGGTCGACGAAGCCGGCGCGGCGGATCACGAACTGGGCCGCAGGGCTGGTGACATAGGACAGGAAGGCGCGGCCCATCTTGGGCAGGCGGCGGGCCGGCTGGTAGAGGAACATCGGCGAGGTCAGCGGGTAGTCCTCGGTCTTGATCGCCCGGCGAGTGGCCGAGAGGGCGAAGCCGCAGCCGCCAGTCAGGGGCAGCACCCTGGCGGTGCCGGTTTCAGCAAAGCTGGCGAGGCCGATGCCGATCGGATCCTTCACCACCGCATCGACCAGCTGGCTGGAGCGGGCGTGGCGGATCACCCCCGGGGCCAGTGTCAGGCGAGCCGGGCGCAGCAGTGTGTCCTCGGCGGCCTGGGCGAGGCCGCTACCTTCGACCGGAAGGTGCAGGGCGATGGGGGCATCCGGGCCACCGAGGTCGGACCAATTGGAGATTTCGCCTGCGTAGACCCTTGCAAGCTGCGTGGCCGAGATCTCGCGCACCGGATTGTCGGGCGCCACCACCGGGACCATCGCATCGAGCGCCAGTACCCGTGAGCGGCCCGGCTGGGTCAGATCGCCGAGCCCGATCTCGCGGGCGCGGGCGCGTTCGGCGGGGCGAATTTCGCGCAGGGCCATCGCCAGATCGGCCTCGTCGGCGAGCAGGTCGGCGAAGCCCTCGTCGGTATTGGTCACACGGAACAGGAAGCGGGCGACGATCTTGCCGGTGCCGGGGGCCACCAGTTCGTAGTCGAAATGGGCTTCGTCCCGGGGGTGGCGGGTGAACTGGTGGCCGCTACGCATGGCGAAGCCTTCAACCAGCGCGGGCAGCAGCACCTCGGCCATCGTGGAGGAGCCGGAGAACACGATTTCGGCCACAAAATCCTGCAGGTTGGGGCAGCCCGGCCCGTCGCAGGTGACGCCCGAACTGTCGACGGTCAGGGTGCCGAAGCGGGTGTCGACGCGGTAGAATTCGCCGTCGAAGCCAAGCAGGGTACCACTGATCTCGATGGAGCCGTCCTGCGACGTAAGTGTGACGTCCTGGGCCGCGGCCGGCAGGACGGTGCAGCAAAGAAAAAGTGCGGCGAGCGCCGCCGCACGTCGCAGTGCCATCCTGGGCCTGTTGATTTGCGGACTACCTGGCGGCGATCTTCAGGTCTTCGACGAGATTGTTCAACACCAGAAAGTCGCCGACCGAGGAACAATCGGGCATCGAAAGCACGAGATCCTGGGTGCGCAGGCGGGTGTTGTCACGCAGTTCGATCGACTGGGCGGCGATGTCGCGGCCGCAATTGGCCTGGGTGACCTCGGCCTCGACGGTGAGGTCGACGGTGCCGGATTTGCCGGCAGCTGCGGCGGGGAAAGTGTAGATCTCGACGATCTTGGGGTTCGGCGCGTCGGTATCGCCGAGGCGAGTCATGGCGCCGCCATTTTCGGAGGTCGGGGCGCCGGTCCAGACATGGCCATCGGTGCCATAGGCGGCGCTGAACTCGCGGGCGTGGACCTGGAAGCCGAGCGCGCCGGTCCATTGCACGGCGATGCGGTCGAGCTGGTGCAAGCCATCGACACTGGCGGTGGCGACAGCGCCCTTTCCATTGGCGAATTCGGTAACGAAGATCGCCTTTTCGCTCATCGCCGGGACGGTGACGTCAAGGCGACCGGTGTCGTCGGTGATTTCGGTGAACATCATGCCGGCGTGGTGGACGGTGACCCTTGTGTTGCCGTTGCAGGGGGCCGTCACGCGCAGGCGGACACTGGCGAGCGGGGCCGGTTCCGCCGTGGCATGGATGGCGCAGCCGAGGTAGGGCGTCAGCGGTTCGGCCGGCAGCGGCGGCACGGCGTCGGGGGCGTATGAGACCGTCTGGATCAGCGAACGGGCAATGTCGGAGATCGCCGGCAGAGGGGATTGCACCGAGGTGAGCTTGATCGAGCGGATCGGCAGGTCGGCAGCGGGTTCGGGCTGCGCGGCGGGTTCGGCGACCGGCGCGGGGCCGAGCGGCACGTGGTTGATCGGCGAGGGAGCAATCTGGGCATAGCCGGCGGGCGGAGTAGTGGTGTGCTGCATCACCCAGCCGATTGCAAGCGCACAGGAGACCGTACCGGCGGCGGTCGCCAACATGCGTTTCCTGCTCATCGCACCCTCCATCCACTCCGGGTTGATGGGTGTTGTCGCAGTCAATCGGGGCCAAGGTGTGGCCGGGAGGGGGAGTCATTCGGGCAGCGCGCGGTAGCCTCCCTCTCCCGAGGGCGGATGTGGTTCAGCGCTTTGGCGAGGGCGGCGCCGGGCCGCCGGCTTCAGATCAGGCGGCCGTGGCAGTGCTTGAACTTGGCGCCGCTGCCGCAGGGGCATTTCTCGTTGCGGCCGGGGTTGCCCCAGGTGCTGGGGTCGTTCTCGTCGAAACCGGGGATCGGCTCGCCGGGCTCGGCCGGCGGCTCGGCGCTGGCGACGGCAATGGCCTCGTCGCCGCTTGGGGCGCCGCCGCCGTTGGTCACACCCTGCACCGGCGCCTCGCCCTGAGCGCGGGCCATCTGGGCCTGCTGGGCGAAGAATTGCTGGAGCAGTGCACGCTGTTCCTCTTCGCTGGGCACCCGCAGGTGGGCAAGGTTCTGTGTCACCGATTCGCGCAGCGAGTCGAGCATGTTCTCGAATAGCTGGAAGCTTTCGTTCTTGTATTCGTTGAGCGGGTCGCGCTGGGCATAGCCGCGGAAGCCGACCACCGAGCGCAGATGTTCCAGCGTCAGCAGGTGTTCGCGCCATTTGCCGTCGATGGTCTGCAGCAGCACCTGCTTTTCGATGTTGCGCATGTTGTCGGGGCCGAATTCGACGGCCTTCTTGGCCATGTGCTCGTCGCTGGCCTTGACCAGCCGTTCACGCACCACCTCGTCGTCCACGCCATCCTCGGCGCCCCATTCCATCACCGGAACGTCGATGCCAAGCTGTTCGATCACCTGGGCATAGAGGCCCTGCATGTCCCACTGATCGGCATAGGACTTGGGCGGCATGTGCTGTTCGATCAGGTCGTCGATCACCTGATGGCGCATGTCGGCGGCGATTTCGGCGACGTCCTCGGCCTCCATGATCTCGCGCCGCTGGCCGAAGATCACCTTGCGCTGGTCGTTCATCACATCGTCGAACTTGAGCAACTGCTTGCGGATGTCGAAGTTGCGCCCCTCGACCTTGGCCTGGGCGCGTTCCAGCGACTTGTTCACCCAGGGGTGAATGATCGCCTCGCCTTCCTTCATGCCCAGGGTCGACAGCACCTTGTCCAGCCGTTCAGAGCCGAAGATGCGCATCAGGTCGTCTTCCAGCGACAGGAAGAAAGAGGACCGGCCCGGGTCACCCTGGCGGCCAGAGCGGCCGCGCAGCTGGT
>JAGRGD010000177.1 GCA_020445665.1 Rhodocyclaceae bacterium | reverse complement strand
TTCCGCGCCCTGCCCGGCCCCGGTGCCGGCTCCACCTGGTGGATGATCGACGAACTGGGCTTCGACCAGAGCTTCCTCGCCAAGCTGTCGCTGATCGGCGCGACCCTGACCCTGGCGGGCCTGTTCCTGTTCCGACGCATGATGGCGGAGCGCTCGATCGCCTGGATCGTCGTCTTCCTGACGGTGGTGGGTACGACGCTGGCGCTGCCCATCGTCGGCATGTACTACGGCCTCCATGAATGGACCGCTGCGCTCACCGGCGGCGTCGTCGATGCCCGCTTCATTGCGCTGGTGGACACCGCCCTCGAATCTCCCTTGGGTCAGATCGCGATGGTGCCGATGCTGGCATGGATCGCCAACTCGGCCCCGGCCCACCTGAAGGCCACCTTCTTCGCCGTGATGGCCTCGTTCACGAACCTGGCGCTGTCTGCTTCCCAGCTCGGCACCAAGTACCTGAATCAGGTCTTCCTGGTCAGCCGGCAGGTCACCGACCCGGCGACCGGTGCGGTCGTGACGCCGGCCGACTACGGCGAGCTCGGCACCCTGCTGGTGACGGTCACGGTGATCGGCCTGGTGCTGCCGCTGGTGGCGATCCTGCTGACCCGGGCAGCCGGGCTGCGCAGCGCATGATGAGCGCCTAAAGCTTGTCCCCGACGAGGCCGTTAACGGCTCAAAGCCACTCCGGGTGCCCCCAATGCCTCGACTCCCACGCAGCCTTGCCCTCGCCGGCCTGCTCGCCCTGACTTCGCCGCTGCTCCAGGCCGAAGACCGCCTACGGGCACCGGTCGGCCTCGAAGCCGGCGTCGCCGCCATCATGGACGCCATCGACTGGAACACCGCCGAGGTCATCGAGCTGACTCTCGGCGACCACAGCTACGACCCGCCGGATCTGGTCCTCGAGCGCAACCAGCCCTACATCCTGAGGCTGCGTAACGAGGGCCGCGTGTCCCACGACATGGTCGGCGGCTCGTTCTTCAGCGGCGTCGCGATCAAGATGGCCCAGAACGCCGCCGGGCGGGTCATCACGCCGGTGCTGAAATCGGTCTACATCAAGCGTGGTCAGCAGATGGAGATGTGGCTGGTCCCGATCCGCGCCGGCACCTACAGCTTCTTCTGCAGCATCGACGATCACCGCGCTCTGGGCATGGAAGGCGAGATCACGATTCGCTGAACGCCCCGGACGACAGCAGACGCCGCCGTCCGTTCATCCCACAAATCGCAACAATCAATTTAACAGCCGCCTGTTTATCCCGCAGGCGGCTGCCATTAGAGTGTGGGTGTCATATCGCGCACCCAGACTCGAATGCAGACCCCCAACCCCATCCGCTACGACAACGTCGCCATCCTGCTGCACTGGCTGGTCGCCCTGGTCATCGTCGGCAACTTCGCCCTCGGCGTGTATATGCACGAGCTGCAACTCACGCCGTGGAAGCTCAAGCTCTACTCATGGCACAAGTGGGCCGGCGTGTCGGTCTTCCTGCTGGCTGCACTGCGCATCGCGTGGCGCGCCACCCATCGCCCTCCCGCCCTGCCCGACTCGATGCCGGAGTGGCAGAAGGCGGTCGCCCACGGCGGTCACCACCTCCTCTACATGCTGATGTTCGCGGTGCCGGTCACCGGCTGGCTGATGAGCTCCGCCCTCGGGGTCCAGACCGTGTATTTCGGCGTCCTGCCGATTCCGGACCTGCTCGGCAAGAACAAGGAACTGGGCGAAACGCTGAAAGTCGTTCACGAGGTGGTCAATTTCACGATGGCGGCTGTCGTGCTCGGCCATGCCCTCGCCGCCCTCAAGCATCACTACAAGGACCATGACGGCATCCTGTCCCGGATGGCGCCGTGGATCCGATAACCCGGAGTCTCCCCATGAAGATGATCGTCACCCTCGCACTGGGGCTGGCCGCCCTGCCCGCACTGGCCGCGGAATACGCCGGCTTCTCGCCGGCCAAGAGCCAGGTGGAGTTCGTCTCCACGCAGATGAACGTACCGGTCAAGGGCCGCTTCGGTCGCTTCGACGGCCAGATCGGCTTCGACCCGGCCAAGCCGACCGATGGGAAGGCCCGGCTGGAGGTCGAACTGGCAAGCATCGAGACCGGCCTCGAGGAGGCCGACGCCGAGGTCGCCGGGGCGGACTGGTTCGACGTCGCGAACCACCCCAAGGCGGTCTTCGAAAGCAACTCGGTGACGCCGCTGGGCAACCAGGCCTACCGCATCGACGGCACGCTCACGGTACGCGGCACCAGCCAGCCGGTCAGCACCGAGGCGCGCTTCTCCGAACAGGACGGCGCTGGCGTCTTCACCGGCAGCTTCGTCATGAAACGCAAGGACTTCGGCGTCGGCCAGGGCATCTGGGGCGACACCAGCGTCGTGGCCAACGAAGTCGAGATCCGCTATCAACTGGCCGCTCCGGCCAGGTAACCCCACTCAACTGCAACAGGAGTCATCCATGAAACGCACCGCGCTCGCCGCCATCCTGACCGCCGCCTTCGCCTCGGCCGCCATCGCCGCACCGGAGACCTACGAGATCGATCCGACCCACACCGCGCCGCGCTTCGAGTACAGCCACTTCGGCTACTCGACGCAGGTCCACCGCTTCGACAAGACGAGCGGCACGGTCACCATCGACACCGCCGCCAAGACCGGCTCGGTGAATGTGACGATCGACACCACCTCGGTCAATACCGGCTACGACACCTTCGACGAGCACATCCAGGACAAGGACTTCTTCGACACCGCGACCTACCCGACGATCACCTTCAAGTCCACCAAGGTGACCTTCGACGGCGACAAGCCCGCCACGGTCGAGGGCGACCTGACGATCAAGGGCGTGACCAAGCCGGTCACCCTGACGGTGACGAGCTTCCACGCCATGCCGCACCCGATCAAGAAGGTGCCGGCCATCGGCGCCAATGCGACGACGACCATCAAGCGCAGCGAGTTCAACGCCGGCAAGTACGCGCCCTACGTCTCCGACGAGGTGACCCTGTCGATCGCCATGGAAGCCTTCAAGCCCTGAGCACCGCGGCCCTCCGACACCACAGCCCGCCGCCCGGCGGGCTTTTTTTCGCCCGTATCGTTTGCTGCACCTGCGATGGCGCACTGGCCAATCCCGTCCTATAACCTCCTGAGATGCGAGCTTCCGCGAGCACGGCGGCGATCGTGCGATGAGACAAGGAGCAATGCCCATGAGAGAGACGCTCGGTGAAGGCACCCCGCGTGAGGTAATGGAACGCCTTCAGGCCATGTCCCGTGGCCGCAAGATCATCCTGGCCGTAGTCGTGATCTGGGCCATCCAGGCCCTGCCCAAGTGGGCCACCGCGATCCTCGCCGACGGCGAGACCTCGGCGGCCATCATGCAGCTCTTCGTCCGACCGCTCGGATAGCGGTCTCCCGCGGCATCCTGCGGCGTGCCTCCCGGCGCGCCGCGTTCGCTCGCCTTGAATCTGCGCCGGGTCTGCGTTAGTTAGTGGGCACGGGGCGCGCTCGCGCCCCGGCAACACCCCGGAGTTTCCATGACCTATTCCATCATCGGCCGCGACCCGGCGGCCGGCGAGGTCGGCATCGCCGTCCAGTCCAAGTTCCCCGGTGTCGGCAGCATCGTGGTGCACGGTCGCGCCGGTGCCGGCTGCCTCAGCACCCAGGCCTTCGCCAATCCCGACCATGGCCGCGACGGCCTCGACCTGCTCGCGCTCGGCGCCACCGCGGCCGAGACCCTCGCCGTACTGCTGCGCGGCGACACCGAGCGCAGCCTGCGCCAGATCGCCGTGCTGCGCCTCGACGGCGAACCGGCCGTCCATACCGGCGACGAGGTCGCGAGCTGGGACGGCTGGGCCGGCGCCTGCTGCGGCCCGCACTCCGTCGCCAGCGGCAATACCCTGGCCAGCCAGGGCGTCGTCGAGGCGATGGTCGAGGCCTTCGAGAGCTGCGTCGGCGAGCTCTCCGACCGGCTGATCGCCGGGCTGGCAGCCGGTCGCGACGCCGGCGGCGAGCTGCGCGGCCAGCAGTCGGCGGCGCTGCTGGTGGTCAAGCCGGGCGGCGGCTATGGCGGGCGCACCGGCCGGCACGTGGACGTCTCGATCTACGACCACCCCGAACCCATCGACGAGCTGGCCCGCTGCTACCAGTTGCACCGGCTCTCCTATTTCCCGTCGGACGACTGCAACCTGGTGCCCATCGACGCGGCGATCGCGGCCGAGCTGAAGCCCATCCTTGCCTCGGCCGGCTTCGACGGCCTGCCCGCCGGCGACACCTGGGACGACACCTGCGTCGCCGCGATGGCGCGCTTCATGGGGGTCGAGAACTACGACAACCGGATCCGCGGCGACGCGCTTGTCGACCTGGAGGTGCTGGCCGACATCCGCCGTCGCCACGGCGCTCCGTCGACCGGCTCGCAGCGCAAGCGTCGCAAGGCCTAGAATGCCGGGTTTCAGGCACGTCCCCATCGGCAACAGGAGACTCGGATGAAGTTTGGTACCCCGAACGCGCCCAGCGCGCTCAAGGTCATGCTGCTCGGCGCAGGCGAGCTCGGCAAGGAAGTGATCATCGCCCTGCAGCGGCTGGGTGTGGAAGTGATCGCGGTCGATCGCTACGAGGGGGCGCCCGGCCACCAGGTGGCCCACCGCGCCCACGTCATCCCGATGACCGACGGCGCCGCGCTGCGGGCCCTGGTGGAGCGTGAGCGGCCGCACCTGATCGTCCCGGAGATCGAAGCCATCGCCACCGACATGCTGGCCGAGATCGAGGCCGCCGGCCTGGCCGAGGTGATCCCCACCGCGCGGGCGACCCAGCTGACCATGAACCGGGAGGGCATCCGCCGCCTGGCCGCCGAGGAACTCGGCCTGCCCACCTCGAGCTACCGCTTCGCCGACTCCCTCGACGAACTGCGGGCGGCGGTGGCCGAGATCGGCTTCCAGTGCATCGTCAAGCCGGTGATGTCGTCCTCCGGCAAGGGTCAGTCCATGCTGCGTGGCGACGACGATGTACAGAAGGCCTGGGACTACGCCGCCTCGGGCGGACGGGTGAACCAGGGCCGGGTGATCGTCGAGGGCTTCGTCGATTTCGACTACGAGATCACCCAGCTGACGGTGCGGGCCTGCGACGAAACCGGCACTGTCCAGACCTACTTCTGCGAGCCGATCGGCCACATCCAGGTCTCCGGCGACTACGTCGAGTCGTGGCAGCCCCAGGCCATGAGCGCCAAGGCCAAGGCCCGCGCCCAGGAGGTCGCCGGCGCCGTCACCGCCAACCTCGGCGGGCGCGGCCTGTTCGGCGTCGAGCTGTTCGTCAAGGGCGACGACGTCTGGTTCTCCGAGGTCAGCCCCCGCCCCCACGACACCGGTCTCGTCACCCTGTGCTCGCAGCGCTTCTCGGAATTCGAGCTGCACGCCCGCGCCATCCTCGGCCTGCCGGTGGACGTGGCGCTGCGCGAACCCGGTGCCTCGGCCGTCGTCTATGGCGGCATGGACGCGAGCGGCATCGGCTTCGAGGGCGTCGCCGAGGCGCTGGCCGTGCCGCGTTCCGACCTGCGCCTGTTCGGCAAGCCCGAGTCCTTCGTCAAGCGCCGGATGGGAGTCGCGGTGGCCAACGGCCAGGATGTGGACGAGGCGCGCGAGCGCGCCAAGCTCGCCGCCAGCCGGGTCAGGCCGGTCGCCGGCTAGCAGCCCTGGGGGAGCAGCCGCCGTCAGGCGGCCGCTCGGCGCCCGAGCAGCACCCAGACACCCGCCGCCGCGAGCAGACCACCGCCCGCCAGATTGAAGCGCCGCTGGGCGCCCGGGGTGCGCAGCAGGCGCCGGGCGCCGGCCGCGAACAGCGCGTAGCCCGACGCGTTCAGGGTCGCCAGCGCGATGAAGGTCGCGGCCAGGATCCACAGCTGGCGATGGGTGTCGCCTGCCGGGTCGATGAACTGGGGCAGGAAGGCGGTAAAGAAGATGATGCCCTTCGGGTTGAGCGCGGTCACGAGCCAGGTGTGGGCAAACAAGCGCCCTGCGCCGCCTTTGGGCGACAGATCGAGGGCCGCTTCGACGGGCAGCGAAACCGCCTTCGAACGGAGCATCCCCAGGCCGAGGACCAGCAGGTACAGACCGCCGACCACCTTCACCACCGTAAACCAGAAGGCCGACGCCGCCAGCACTGCCCCGAGGCCGAGCAGCGAAGCCAGCAGCGCCGTCGAATCGCCGAGGGCCACCGCGGCCACCAGCGGCACATTGGCACGCGCGCCGTGGCTGAGGGAATAGCTGATCACGGTCAGGATGGTCGGACCGGGAATCACGAGCAGGACGGCGGAGGCCAGGACGAAGGCCAGCCAGGCTTCGATGGACATGGCACGCTCCGGGTGCTGGGCGGGTCCTCAGCGTACACCGGCGGCGGTGATTTGGCATCATGGCGACACACCGTCCACCCCACGGAGCGCCCGTGCCGAGTCGCCCTGCCCTGCTGCTTCCGGTCAGCGCCGTCCTGATCGCCGCGCTCATCGCCTCGGGCATCGCCCCCTACGACCGCCTGACCTGGCTGATGGAGGTGCTGCCGGTCATGATCGTGCTACCGGTGCTGTGGCTCACGCGCGAGCGCTTCCCCCTCACCCCCCTGCTCTACCTCGGCATCCTCGCCCACGGCCTGGTCCTGATCCTGGGTGGCACCTACACCTACGCCCGCGTGCCGCTCGGCTTCCAGATCCAGGATTGGCTGGATCTCGCGCGCAATCCCTACGACAAGATCGGCCACCTCTTCCAGGGCCTGGTGCCGGCCCTCGCGGCGCGGGAGATCCTGCTGCGGGGCGGCTTTGTCAGCGGGCCGCGGATGCGGGCCTTCCTGGTGGTGTGCGTGGTGCTGGCGATCAGCGCCTTCTACGAACTGATCGAGTGGTGGGCGGCGCTGGCCATGGGCCAGGGCGCAGACGAGTTCCTCGGCACCCAGGGCGACATGTGGGACACCCAGTCGGACATGTTCTGCGCCCTGCTCGGCGCGATCGCCGCGCAAGTCCTCTTCGGCCGAACCCAGGACCGCCAGGTGGCGGCCCTGGAAGCACAGGCCGCGGCGCCGGTCAGACCTTGAAGCGGTGGGTGTCGGCCAGCAGGGCGTCGGCCACCGAGCGCAGGGCGTCAGCCGTGCCGGAGGCTTCGGACACCTCCCGGTCGGCCGTCTCCGACATCGCCGCGATGCGCTCCACGTGCTGGGCGATCTGCTCGGCGGCGCTGCGCTGCTCGGCGGCGGCGTGGGAGATGTCGCCGACCCGCACCGCCGTGTCGGCAGCCGCCTCGTTGATGCGCGCCAGCGCGCCGGCGGCCTGATCGGCGAGGCGGGCGCTGGCCGTCACCTGCTCGGCGCTGGACCGCATCTGGCGGAGGGACGACTCGGTATCGGCCTGCACCGCCTCGATCATCTGGGCGATCTCGCCGCTGGCGACCCGTGAGCGCTCGGCCAGCTTGCGCACCTCGTCGGCCACCACCGCGAAGCCCCGGCCCTGCTCGCCGGCCCGCGCCGCCTCGATGGCCGCATTGAGGGCCAGCAGGTTGGTCTGGTCGGCGATCTCGTGGATGGTGCCGACGATCGAGCTGATCTCGGCTGCCCGCTCGCTGAGCTGGGCGACCCCCTGCGCCGAGCCCTGCACGGCCTCGGCGGCCCGGTTGATCTCGCCGGACGCCTGGCGCGCCAGCGCCTCGCCGGCCCTGGCTTCTCCGTGGGCGACATCGCTCAACTCGCGTGTCTGGTCCGCCTGCTGGGAGACCTCGCCGATGCTGACCGTCAGTTCCTCGACTGACGCCGCGGTGGCCGCCGACGATTCGCTCTGGGCGCGGGCGCTGCCGTTGAGGGCAGTGACCAGCAGCGCCAGCGACTCGCTCCGTTCGTTCACCGCGTCGGCATGACCAATGATGCGCCGGACCATGCCCTGGAGGGAGGCCAGCAGCCGGTTGGTGGCGGCGGCGACGCGGCTCATTTCGTCCCCGTCGGGTTCGGCCAGGCGCACCGTCAGGTCGCCACCACCGCCGGCCACCGCGTCCAGGGCACCGGCCAGTTCGTCGATGCGCTGATGCAGCACGGTCCGAAACACCACGGTGACCACGATGCCGATCAGCAGCGCCGCCACGGCCACCGCGCCGGAGATGGCCATTGCGAACTGCCCGCCCGCGGCCAGCGCGTCGGTGATATCCACATCCACCTCCAGCACGCCCCGCACGTCCCCCATCTTCCAGTCGCGGCGTGGCGTATCGGGGTGCGAGTTGTGGCAATTGACGCAGGCCTCGGCAACCATCCGGTCGGCGATCGCGACCCGCAGAACGTCCCGGCCGTCGCGCTCGACGAGGCGAACGAAGCGCTCGTCCGGGCGCGCGCTGAGGGTGTCCCAGGCGCTCTTGGCAAAGGGGTCGAGCTGGCGCGCAGCCCGGTTCGGGAACGGGAAGGCGCTGTAGAGCGCGAGCGAAGTCCCCTCGTCCTTCAGCACCGCCGACAGGTCATGGATCATCGTCGCCGGCAGCGGGATCCGGTCAGGGTCGTCGCGGTGCTCGAAGTGCGGCTTCATCGCCCCGTTGCGCACCACCTTGCCGACAACGTTCTGGGTGTAGTACTTGCGGATCGCCTTGAACTGGTCGACCGTGCGCTCGGCGTTGGCGGCCGCGCTCTCGACCGCGCGATCCCGCACCATCTGGGGGATGAAGAACGCGCAGGCGGCAATCAGCGCGACCAGCACGGCAAGCACCGGGATGTTGATTTTCCAGAACAGGCTGCGGGGTACGACTTTCATGGCGACGCCATCCTTGACGGAGTGATATCTCGCCTTCGGCCCCGCAGATACATTCTTAATGCAACTTGTTAAATTTGTTTTCCGGTTCTTGCCCGAAGTCAAGAAATGCCATGCGCGTTGCCCCGGCGGCCTGCACTCGGCGCCATTCCCAGCGCAGCAGGGCCTCTGGCGCGCAGCAGATGCCGCGCACCAGAGGCCCCGCGCCCCCGCCCGGCCAGCAGTCGGAGATCTCTAGGGTCTGTGGACATTTGTATGGCGGTCGCGCTGTGGTCTGCTGGGTTCGAGGACAAGGCGCGCCGACGCGGCCTGGGTGGCCCCCAGGCAAGGAGGCGGAACGCGGT
>JAGRGD010000176.1 GCA_020445665.1 Rhodocyclaceae bacterium | reverse complement strand
GACCAGCAGACCGATGGCCAGCACCATGCCGAACATGGTCAGGGTGTTGATCGAGAATCCGAAGGCGCTCATCACCGCGAAGGTGCCGAGCAGCACCACCGGCACCGCGATGGTCGGGATCAGGGTGGCGCGGAAATTCTGCAGGAACAGGTACATCACCAGGAAGACCAGCACCACGGCCTCGACCAGGGTCTTGACCACTTCCTCGATCGAGATCTTGACGAAGGGGGTGGTGTCGTAGGGCACCACGTACTTCACGCCGGCCGGGAAGTAGGGCTGCATCTCGTCGAGCTTGGCGCGGATGCGGTCGGCGGTCTCGAGCGCATTGGCACCGGAGGCCAGGCGGATGCCCATGCCCGCGGCCGGCTGGCCGTTGAAGCGCGCGACGGTCTCGTAGGTCTGGGCGCCGATTTCGACCCGGGCCACGTCCCGCAGCCGCACCTCGCCGCCATCCTCGGCGCTGCGCAGGAGGATGTCCTCGAACTCGCCGACCGTCTGCAGCCGGCCCTGGGCGGTGATCGTGGCGCTGAAACCCTGCCCCGGCACCGCCGGCGCGCCGCCGAGCTGACCGGCCGACACCTGGACGTTCTGGGCCTGCACGGCGTTGGTGACGTCGCTGGTGGTGAGGCGGTACTGGTAGAGCCGGTCCGGATCGAGCCAGATCCGCATCGCGTACTGGGAGCCGAACACGGTCACCTCGCCGACGCCCTCGACGCGGGAGATCGCGTCCTGCACGCTGGAGACCAGGAAATCCGAAAGATCGGTGCCGGCAAGGCGTCCGTCTTCCGATACGAAGCCGGCCACCATCAGGAAGTTGCGGGCGGACTTGGCCACCGTCACGCCCTGGTTCTGCACCGCCTGGGGCAGCAGGGGCAGGGCCTGCTGGACCTTGTTCTGGGTCTGGACCTGGGCGATGTCGGGGTCGGTATCGGCGTCGAAGGTCAGGGTGATCTGGACGTTGCCGAAGGAGTCGGTGTTGGAGCTGATGTAGAGCAGGCCGTCGATGCCGGTCAGGCGCTGCTCGATGACCTGCGTCACGGAGTCCTCGGCGGTCTTTGCCGAGGCGCCCGGGTAGCGGGCGTTGATCGCGATCGCCGGCGGGGCGATGGACGGGTACTGGGAGATCGGCAACTCGCGGATCGCGAGCACGCCGGCGAGCATGATCACGATCGCGATGACCCACGCGAAGATGGGCCGGTCGATGAAGAAGCGGGCCATGGTCGTCTCCTCAGCGCGCGGCCGGCGTCGGCTCGGGGGCGACGGTGGCGCCGGCGCGCACCTTCTGCAGCCCTTCGACGATGACCTGCTCGCCGCCCTGCAGGCCGGCGGTGACGATCCAGTTGCCCTCACGCGAGCCAGCCAGGGTCACGGTGCGGGCCTGCACGACCTTGTCGGGGCCCACCACCATCGCCACCGCATTGCCGCGCGGGTCATGGCTGATCGCCGCGTGGGGCAGCAGGATCGCGCCGGCCGTCTCGCCCTGGGTCACCTTCGCCCGCACGTACATGCCGGGCAGCAGCAGCCCGTCCGGGTTGGGGAACTCGGCACGCAGTGTGACGCTGCCGGTGGAGGCGTCGACGCTGACCTCCGAGAAGGCGAGCTTGCCGGGGTGGGCGTAGGCGCTGCCGTCCTCCAGGGTCAGGGTCACCGGCAGGGTGTTGCCGTCGCGCTGGAGCTCGCCGCTGGCGACGCGCCGCCGCAGATCGAGCATTTGGCTGCTCGACTGGGTGAGGTCCACGTTGATCGGGTCGAGCTGCTGGACGGTGGCCAGTGCGGCGGCCTGGTTGGCCGTGACCAGCGCGCCGGCAGTGACCGAGGAGCGCCCGATGCGCCCCGAGATGGGGCTCGTGATGCGGGTGTAGCCGAGGTTGATGCGGGCCGTCTGGACGGCGGCCTTCGCTGTCGCCACATCGGCCCGGGCCTGCAGCAGGGCGGCCTGGGCGTCGTCGTTGTCCTGCCGGCTGACGGCCTTGATGTCCACCAGCCCGGCGTAGCGATCGGCCTTCAGTTTCGCGGTGGCGAGGGTCGCCTCGGCGCGGGCGAGGCTGGCCTGGGCGCTGTCGAGGGTGGCCTGGTAGCTGGCGGGGTCGATCTGATAGAGGGTATCGCCGGCCTTCACCTCGCTGCCCTCGCGAAACAGCCGCTTCTGCACGATGCCTGTCACCTGCGGCCGGATCTCGGCCACCAGCCGCGCCGTGCTGCGGCCGGGCAGCTCCGAGGTGAGCGGCACCGAGGTGGCCTCGGTGGTGATCACGGTGACCTTGGTCGGCGGGGGGGCCGACGGGCCCGCGGGGGTGGTGGCGGCCTCGCTGCAGGCGGCCAGCACGAGGGCGGTGCTGGTGGCCAGGGCGATGGCACGGAAGGTGTCGGGGAGGGGGGCGCGCATGGGGAAGCCTCGTTGTTCGATCGGTTCCGGCGACGGGGTGGGCCCCGCAGGCTGGCAGGTCATGGTTGGAATGATCGTTCTAGTTCGAGCGCTCATTCTATGTTAGGCTTGCCGCCAAGCTCAAGCCCTGGCCGAAAGCCGGTCAGGTAAAGATACGCAAAGTGAGGCACCCCGATGAGCGCCGACGACGATCGCAGCCCGGCCAGCAAGGCCGACGTGCGACGGGGCCAGATTCTGGCCGCGGCTGAGACCTGTGTACTGGACGAAGGGTTCCACCGCGCCAGCATCTCGAAGATCTGCAAGGTCGCGGGCATGAGCCCCGGCCACGTCTATCACTACTTCGAGAACAAGGAAGCGATCATCGCCGCGCTGGTGCGACAGGATCTGGACCGCATCCTGGACATGACCGCCGGCATGCGCGCCTCTCCGGACGTGCTCGAGGCGATGGTCGGTCGGGTTGCCAAGGGCGTTGGCGAGAAGCTCGATCCGCGCGAGGCCCGCCTCAAGCTCGAGATCGCCGCCGAGGCCTCGCGCAATCCCAACATCGCCCCGATCGTTCATGATGCCGACCGGTGCAGCCTCGCCAGCCTGCGCGAGACGATCGCCGCCGCACGCCGCGGCCATGGCCTGTCAGACGACGACGCGACGGCCGCCGAACTGGCCCAGGTGGCCGCCGCGATGTTCGAGGGCCTCGTCATCCGCGGCGTGCGCAACCCCGACCTCGACCCCGCGGCGATCGTCCGCCGCTACACCGTGATGCTGCGCGCCCTGATCCTGTCCTGAGGACCTCGGTGCCGGCGCGGTCCTCGCGTCGCGCCGCAAATGCCGCTATCGTGGCCCCGTCCGGACTCTTGCCACGCGGCCATGACCGCCATCTTCATCAGCTATCGGCGCGACGACTCGGAAGGCCATGCGGGCCGCCTGTTCGAGGGGCTGCGGGCGCGCTTTGGTGCCGACGCCGTCTTCATGGACGTGGTGGCCATCGAGCCGGGCGTCGATTTCCGCCAGGCCATCGACGAGCACGTCGACCGCTGCGACGTCCTGCTGGCGGTGATCGGTCCCCGCTGGTTGTCGGCCTGCGCGGAATCGGGCGAGCGCCGCATCGACCAGCCGGGCGACTTCGTCGGCCTCGAGATCGCAGCCGCGCTGCGACGGGGCATCCCGGTCGTGCCGGTACTCGTCCAGGGCGCCACGATGCCGGGCGCCGACGCATTGCCCCCCGAGCTGGCCGACTTCGCCTACCGCAACGCCGTTGCGCTGACCCATGCGCGCTGGACCTCGGACCTCGAGGTGCTGGCCAAGGCGCTGGAGCGGATCATCGCGCCGACGGCCGGGGCGCCAGCGGGCGCGACGGCACCGGAGCCCGTCCGCAAGCGGCGCTGGCTCGTGCCGGCCGTGCTGCTGGTTGCCGCGGTGGCCGTGGCCGGCGTCTTCTCCCTGCGCGGTGGCGCCCAGCCGAAGGCCAAGCCGACCACCGGCACATCGGCCGTGCGCGTCGATGGTCGCGCCGTGACGCGGGTCGTCTATGCGGGGCAGGACGGCGGCAAGCCCCACGGATACTTTACGCAGACGGCGAAAGGGACCTGGGTGGAGTACGACGCCGGCAACGACCGCAGCTTCACGTTTCGCGAACTCAACCGCAATGGCGACGGGGTCGCGCTGCGCGATGACAGCCGCGGCATCACGATCCTGCTGGATCTCAAGCGGGGCCTCGTGCAGCTGCGCGCGGGCAACGCGGCGCCCCGGCCGCTCTACCGCATCCGCTCGGCCCAGTAGCGCGGCGGCGAGGCCGGGGAACCTTCAAGGCATTGGCTTGCGCCGCCAGAGCGGGCCGGCAGTGGATGGGCTGGAGTGGGCCAGGGGGCATGCAGCGTGATTCAACCCCATCCCCCTCCTGGCCTCCCCCTTGAAGGGGGAGGAAGCGCTGCCCGCACTCGTTACCTGTCTGGATTGCCCGGTTGGCTACGCGGCCATCAGATTGGACGATTCCAGTTCAGGCCATACACGGACTGCTCGCTCCCTCCCCTTTAAGGGGTCAAGCGGAGTATTCGCGAAGCACGGCTTCGCGCCCTCGGAATGGACTGGCTGTGCAGAGTCAGTCCTGGGCGGCCATTAAACCGGCAAGCAAATAGCCATCGTTTATGGGCAGGTATCCCTCCCCCTTCGAGGGGGAGATTAGGAGGGGGATGGGGTTAGTTCACGCGAGTTGCCCCATCCCCCTCCAGCTCGTCCAATGCCGGCTCTGAAAGCCGGTTCGGTCTGGCGGCGCAAGCCAATGCCTCGCCCTTTCTCGCCCTTGCCCCTTGGCGGGGAGGAAGCGAGCGGCCCGCATACTGCCTGAGTTGAATTCGCCCGATTGCTCGCCGAGTCAATCGGGCGCGAGCCCGAGCGCCTCGCGCAGTTGCGTCGCGGTCATCGCCCGGCCGAACACCGCGCTGCCCACGTCGAAGCGCCGGGCCGTGTCGAGGCCGCCGACCACCACCGGCTCGAAGCCGGCGTCGATCACCAGCCGTCGGGCGATGGCCATCGCATCCGCGTCGTCGCCGGCGAGAGGAACGCCGATGAGGGCTCCGGCGCGGTGGGCCTCGCTCTGCAGGGCGAAGTGGGGCACCGACGTGAAGGCCCGCACCAGCCGCACGCCGGGCAGAAAACCGGCGCTGGCGGCGCCGGTACCCATGGCACGAGCCGGCTCCGCCATCGCGCCGTCCCGGCCCGGGAACGGGTTGCCGGTCTCGAGCACGACCTTGCCGGCCAGCGCCGACGCCAGGTCGCGTCCGACCTGGGGCAGCGCGCCGTAGGGCACGGAAATCAGCACCACCTCACCGAATGCGGCCGCCTCGGCTGGCGTGCCGGTGCGCACCCGGGGCCCCAGCCGCTCGGCCAGGGGCGCGAGGCGCTCGGGGTGGCGCGACGAGATCACCAGCGAATGGCCGGCCCTGGCCCAGTGCTCGGCGAGGGCGCCGCCGATGCGGCCGGTGCCGACGATGCCGATTGACAGGGGCTGGGCGGCCCGCAGCGCACGGGGCAGGCACAGCGCGGCCAGAGCCGCGACGCCGCCGCCGAGCACGCGCCGACGGCTCGCGAGCGGTGAAGGGGTGTGACAGAGCATCGTCCGGAACCTCCTGCGCTGGGGTCGCATGCCTCAAGGGTAGTCGCCCTGCAGCCACCGCGCTCGCGCCTGCCTCCGGTCGGGCGGCGGGAATCCCACGGGCAGCCGGCTGTCATTCCTGCCACGATGCCCGGCCCGCCACGTCACCCGGAGGTTCTGATGTCCCGCACGCTCACGTCCATACTCGTTGCCCTCTCGCTGGTCGCTGCCCCCGCACTCGCCGCGCTCCCGGTCGGTGCCGTTGCGCCCGACTTCCGCGCGCCCGCTGCCCTCGATGGCGCCCAGGCGGCCTTCGATCTGGCCGATGCGCGCCAGCGGGGCGCGGTGGTGGTCTATTTCTACCCGGCGGCCTACACCTCGGGCTGCAACATCCAGGCCGCCGCCTTCTCCCGCGACCACGCGCGCTTCGCCGCAGCGGGCGCTCAGATCGTCGGCGTCTCGCTCGATGGCATCGAACGCCTGCAGGCCTTCTCCGCCGACCCGGACTATTGCGGCGGCAAGTTCCCGGTGGTGTCGGATGCCGATGGCAAGATCGCACGCGCCTTCGACCTGACCGTCAGCGGCGACGGTGGCGGCTACCGCAACACCCGGGGGGAAGTGATCGGACATGGATTCGCCGAACGCACCACCTTCGTGATCGCGCCGGACGGCACCATCGCCGCGACCATCTCGGGCCTCGGGCCCGAACGCAACGTGGCGGCGGCGCTCGAGGCGGTCGGGGCGCTCGGACCGGCGCGCTGAGTCCACGCGACCGGGGCGGACCGCATCCCTGCGGTCCGCCCCGTGTTGCCTGCGCACTCCGCTGCGAATCACCGTTTCCTGGTGACGGAGCGCGACATGCTCATGATGCTCAGTTGATCGTCAGGCGGTTCATGACGTCACGCACGCCCTCGATCGACATCGCCACCTGGGTCGCCTGCTTGACCTCCTGCTCGCTGTCCACCTCGCCGCTCAGCAGCACCACGCCGCGGGTCGTCTCGACATTGATCTCGATCGCCTCGGTGACGCTGTCGGCCGCCAGGGCCGCCTTGACCTTGGTGGTCACGGCAGCGTCATTGATGTAGCGGCCGATCGCGCCTTTGTCCTCGCCGTCAGCGTTGGGGGCGATGGTCAGCTCGTTGTCGACCTCCTTCACACCCTCGATACCGTAGGCGACCTTGGTGGCCTGCAGCTTCTCCTCGTGGTTATCCACCTCGCCGGTCAGCTTGACCACGCCCCGATCAGTCTCGACCGAGATCTCGGTGGCCTCGGTGATCGAGTCGGCAGCCAGCGAGGCCTTGATCTTGGTGGTCACGGCGGCGTCGCCGATGTACTGCTTGATGGCGCTGCCTTCACCCATGCCGTCCGCTTCGGCGATGGTCAGCTTGTTCATGACGCCCTCGACCCCCTCGACCGACATCGCGACCTTCTCGGCCTGGCCCTTCTCGACGCCACTGTCCACCTCGCCGTCGAGCAGGACGACGCCGCGGGTGGTCTCGACCTCGATCTCGATCGCGTCGGTGATCTCGTTGGCGGCCAGGGCGGCCTTGACCTTGCCGGTCAGGGCGGCGTCATTGACGTACTGGCCGACGGCGCCCGCTTCCATCTTGTGTTCGGTCTTGTGCCCATCGGCAAACGCAACCGGGGCGCTGAAGCCGATCAGGGCAGTGGAAAGGGCAATGGCGATGGTCTTCTTGTTCATGAGTGCTCTCCTTGAGTTTTCTCTTTCAGGGAAGGCGCCGCCCGATTGCGGTTGGCCTCGGGCGTCGGGGTGATGCGGTGCGGTGACGCCTTGGTACGAACTTTAGGTGGGCCGCCGGTGCGGCCGTATCGGCGGCTGGCGCGTCCCGCTGTCGGAGCCGGACCACCGCCGGTAGGGCGAGTCCTACGCGCCGGTGGCAGGCAAATTGCCCGCACTGGCGCGGCACGATTGCCGCACGCAGCCAAGTCGCGCATCCTCGGCCCATGACCCAGCGACTCCAACCGGCCGTCGACCTCAAGCGCCAGCTGGCCCTGCGCGTGACCGTCTTCGCCCTCCTGATCTGCGTCGGTGCGACGGCCGCCATCTTCGTCCAGGCCGAGCGCCGCATCGCCAGTCATGTCGCGCGCAGCGGGCAGACCCTCGAGCGGCTGCTCGGTATGGAACTCGCGCAGCGACGTGACTTCGTGGCCCGCGGCGTCGGCGACCTGCAGCTCGCCCTGCTCGAGCAGATGGGCGAATCGCTGCGCCTGTGCGTTCGCGTCGCGGACCTGACCGGGCACGAGACCGCCCGGCGCTGCTTCTCGCAGGCCATCCCGTCGCTGGCTCCGGTCGAGTGGCTGCTCGCGCGGCTCGGCGGGGCCGAGGTGGCCTATCGCGGGCTCGTCGGCCAGTTCCCGGGGATCAAGGTGGGGGAATTCGTGGTCACGCCGGACCTGCGCGCGGAGGCCGCCACGGTGGCGCTCGAGCTGCGTCTGGTGGTGCTCGTCACGGTCGGGGTGCTGCTCCTGAACGCACTCGTCTACTGGCCGGTGCGGCGCGCCCTGGCGCCGGCCGAGCAGGTGCTGGACGTCATCGACCGCTGGCGGGGCGGCGACCTGGCGGCGCGGATGCCGCGCCCCCGGCTGGCGGAACTGCGGCGCATCGCCGAGGGCTTCGACGAACTCGCCGCCCGCCTCGCGCAGACCGACCGTCGCCAGAAGCGCCTGGCGAGGCGCCTGCTCGAGGTGCGCGAGGCCGAGCGTCGGCGCCTGGCCCGGGAACTGCACGACGAGTTCGGCCAGAGCCTCGCCTCGGTCCGCGCCGAGGCGGCCTTCGGCATCGAGGCGGCCGCGGGAATGCCTGCCCTGCTGCCCCCCCTCGAGGCCATTGGTCGCACCGCGGGCGAGATGATGGAGAACCTGCAGCGCATCCTTCAGCAACTGCGCCCGGTGGGTCTCGAGACCTTCGGCCTGCAGGCCAGCCTCGAGCAGCTCGCCGCCGACGCCCGCCGCCAGCGCCCGGGCTGCGAGGTGTCACTCGAGCTGCCGGCGGACATCGACACCCTCGAAGCGCCGCTCACCGTCGCGGTCTATCGTGTGGTGCAGGAGAGCCTGACCAATGCGCTGCGCCACGGCGAACCCGGCGAGATCGCGGTGCGGGTCGTGCCGGGCGAGGGTGGGGTCGAGGTTGTCATCGATGACGACGGGGCGGGGGACGGACAGGGCACGTCGGGCACCGGCATGGGGGTGCTCGGCATGCGCGAGCGGGTCGAGGCCCTGGGTGGTCGCCTCAGGCTGGCGCCCCGCCCGCCGCGGGGTACGCGGGTCCGGGCCTGGATGCCGCTGCCCGTGGCCGGCGAAGACAGGATCGATGGAGTGGAGGATGGCAGTGATACGCCTGATGCTGGTCGATGATCACGCGGTGGTCCGCGAAGGCTACCGGCGCCTGCTCGAACGCCGCGAGGACCTCTGCATCGTCGCCGAAGCTGCCTCGGCGGCCGAGGCCCTCGAAGCCTTCCGGCGTGACGAACCGGACGTGGTGGTGCTGGACCTCGCCCTGCCCGACATGGGCGGCGTGGAGCTGATCGGCCGCCTGCGCCAGCGTCGCAGCGACACCCGCATCCTCGCCTTCAGCATGCACGGGGATCCACTCTTCGCCGCCCAGGCGATGAAGGCCGGCGCGCTCGGCTATGTCACCAAGAGCAGCGAACCCGAGGTGCTGGTGAAGGCGGTGTACTCGGTGGCGGCCCGCCAGCGTACCCTCAGCCCGGACATCGCCCCGCGTCTTGCCGTCGCGCTGCTGGATGAACGCGACGACCCGCTGCGCGCGCTGACGCCGAGGGAGTTCGAGATCCTCAGGATGCTGGTGGCGGGGCACTCCCACGCCGCGATCGCCGGTGCCCTCTTCCTCAGCCCCAAGACGGTCCAGAACTGCCACTACCAGATCAAGGCCAAGCTGGGCGCCCGCAACGACATCGACCTGGCGCGGATCGCCGCGCCCCTCGCGCCCCGCGACTGACGCCCGGCCGCCCGCAGCGGCCGTGTTCGGGGCGAGCGACGACCTGCCCCGCGAACGGGACACTCTGTACAACCCGTTACGGGCCCGCTGGCGGGCCGTCGCTCAGGCGCCGAAGAGGCGCTTGAGCCAGCCGAAGAAGCCTCCGCCGTTGTCCGGGGCCTGCGCACTGGCCGTCGCTGCGGCCGGTGCGGGCGCCGGGCGGGGTGCCGTTGCGGGCTGTGGGGCGGGTCTGGCGGCGGCGGGTGCCGGCTTCGGGGCAGGTGCCGGTGCTGCCTTGGCGGCCGGCGCAGCCGCACGGGCCGGGGCCGGGCTGGCCGACGCGCCTGTGCCCTGCAACTGGGCGTAATGGCGCTTGAGGACCGAATCCGTCGGCGGCAGGCCGAGCACCCGGTTGCGTTCGGTCATGGCGTGCCGCCGCAGCACGGAATCCTGTGGAAGTGCATCGTCGCTCATGTCTGGCCTCCGCCGTTTCAGTTCTGTTGGCTGAATTCTCCCAAGCGCACCGCGGTGATCACCTTCGGCACGCCCCGGGGCAAGAGCAATTCGCGGGCCAGCCCTCGGGGAACGATGGGGCGCGACCCTATCTCGAACCAGGACGAGGATGAGCGGGAGGCATTCAGCATGGGATGGATCGACGGGCGCGTCGTGACGCGCAGGGCATGGACGGAGAGCCTGGTGTCGCTCGGCATCGAGGCCGCGCTGCCGGCCTTCGAGCCGGGGCAGTTCGTGCGGCTGGGGCTGGCGGTGGATGGCGAGATCGTGGGCCGCCCCTACTCCCTGGTCAATGCGCCCGGGCCGGGGCCGCTCGAGGTGGTCTTCGATGTGGTCCCGGGCGGCCCCCTGTCGCCCCGCCTGGCGGCGCTGCAGCCGGGCGACGCGGTGCAGGTCGGCAGTGCCGCCTACGGTTTCATGGTGTTGTCGGAGATGCCCGAGGGGCGGGATCTGTGGCTGATCGCGACCGGCACCGGCGTCGGCCCGTTCGTGTCGATCCTCGAGAGCGAGGCGGCCTGGCAGCGCTTCGAGAACCTGCGCCTGGTGCACGGTGTGCGCCACGCCAGCGAGCGGGTCTATCGCGATCGCCTGCTGGCGATCGAGGCGCGCCGGGGGGGGCGCTTCCGCACCCTGTCCTTCGTCTCGCGGGAGGCCTGCGAGGATGCCCAGGCCGGGCGCATCCCGGCCGCCATCGCCGACGGACGCCTGGCGGCGAGTGCGGGGCTCGCCCTCGACCCGCGCCACGCCCGGCTGATGCTGTGCGGCAACCCAGGCCTCGTCCGGGACGCCCAGGCCGCGCTGGCGCCGGCCGGCTTTCGCCGCCACCGGCGCCGCGAGCCGGGCCAGATCCTGGTCGAGGAATACTGGTCCGACGACTGAGGCCGGACCGGTGGGCTTACTACTTGCCGACGACTTCGAGCAGTTCGACTTCGAAGATCAGCGTGGCGCCCGGCGGGATCACGTTGCCGGCGCCGCGGTCACCGTAGGCGGTGTCGGCCGGGCAGGTCAGGCGCGCCTTGCCGCCGACCTTCATCATCGCCACACCCTGGGTCCAGCACTTGATGACGCCATCGAGGGGGAAGGTGGTGGGCTCGTTGCGGCTGTAGGAGCTGTCGAACTCGGTACCGTCGGGCAGGGTGCCGCGATAGTGCACCTTGACCACGTCGCTGCCGCCCGGCTGGGCGCCGCTGCCCTCCTGGAGGGGCAGATAGACGAATCCGCTCTCGGCCCGCACCGCGCCCTTCTCGGCCGCCGCGGCATCCACCACGGCCTTGCCCTTCTCGGCGGTGACCTTCGCGGCGTCGGCACGACGGGCCTTCGCCAGCTCATTGACCTTGGGGCCGTAGGCCTCGATGTCCACCGCGCTGTCGGCGCCGGTGGTGGCGTCGCGCCAGCCCTGCTGGACGGTTGCCAGCTCGTCGGCGGTGAGGTTGAACACGGCGGTCTGGCGGGCGACCAGCTGGCCCAGCGCGTAGAGGGTCTTCTCGTCTTCGGACATGTCGGCGGCGATGGCGCCGCTGCCGACGAGCGCGAGGCCGAGGGCGAGGATGAGCGGTTTCTTCATGGGTGTCTGCCTGTCGTGATGGTGCGCCGTATCCGCCGGCGCAGAACGGCGGAGCATAGACCATCGACGCAATCCGTGCGTTCTGCGCGAGTCCGACAGGCCTCGCGGGATCGAAACTTGCTGCGGTTCGCCCGTCCCGGCCGGGGACGATACCGGAGGCTGCTCATGCGTCGGCGCTGGCACACGCTGTTCCCCTGGATGCTCGCCCTGTGGCTGGCCGGCATCGCAGCCGCCCACGGCGGCGAGCCGCGCACCGCCCTGGTGCTCGACTTCGACCTGATCGACGAGCAGGCCGACGTGACGCCCTTCCCCGAGGCGCCGTCGCGGCTCACGATGGTCAAGGCGCGGATCAGCCGCGGCCTCGAGGCCGCGGGCATCTACCGCATCGCCGATCCGGCGCCGATCGCCGCCGAACTCGAGCGGGCCCAGGCGATGTACACCACCCTGCTCGACTGCAAGGGCTGCGAACTCGACCTGGCCCGTCAGCTCGGGGTGGAGCGGATCGTCGTGGGCTGGGTGCAGCGGGTCAGCAACCTGATCCTCAACCTCAACATCGAGGTGCGGGATGCGGCCACCGGCGCGACGCTGCTCAACAAGTCGGCCGACATGCGTGGCAACAACGACCGCAGCTGGCAGCGGGCCGCCGACTTCCTGATTCGTGACATGGCCGAGCGTGGCCAGCGCGACCTCTGAGCGGGTCGACGGCCGGACCATGGAACCAATCGGCCCGCAACGCGCTCCATCGACCATGCCCCTGCGTCGCGCCCTTGCCCTGCTGGTCGCCCTTGCCCTGCTCGCCGCGTCTGCCTTTGCGCGCGCGGGCAACTTCGAGCGGGGCGTGTTCTGGGAAGTCGTCTCGCCGGACGGGCGGGTCGGCCATCTGCTGGGCACCCTGCACGCCTCGGACCCGCGCGTCCTGCGCCTGCCCGAAGCGGTGGCGCAGGCCCTCGAGGGGGCCGACCGGGTGGCGACCGAACTGGTCGGTGACGAGGCCTCGGCACGCCGCTTCCGCCGCGCCATGATGATGCGCGAACCCCGCCTGCCGGCCCTGCTCGGTGCCGACGATTTTGCCCGTGTCGAGAATCTGCTGGCCCGCTCAGGGGTGCGCTACAGCGCCCGTGCGCGGATGAAGCCCTGGGCGGCGCTGCTGGTGCTCGGCCAGCCGGCCGGGGCCCAGGGGCCGAGCATGGACGAGGCGCTCCTCGCCCATGTGCGCGAGGTCGGCAAGCCGGTGGTGCCGCTCGAGAGCATCGACGAACAGATCGACACCTTCGAGGGGGTGCCGGAAGAGGCCCAGGTCCAGCTGCTGCGTCACGCGGGGCAGAATCCGGAGGCCAACCGGGCGACCATCGCGCCGCTGATCGAGGCCTATCTGGCGCGCAACCTGGCCGAGATGTTCCGCATCAACGACGCGGTGCTCGACGACCAGCCGCAACTGAGGCCCCACAACATGCATTTTCTCGAGCGGGTCCTGTTCGCGCGCAACCGGCGCTTCGTCGAGCGCCTCGAACCCCTGCTCCGGCAGGGTCGCGTCTTTGCCGCCTTCGGCGCGCTCCACCTGTTCGGTGATCGCGGCGTGCTGTCGCTGCTCGAGCAGCGCGGCTTCCGGCTACGACGCCTGGACTGATCAGGCGGGCTTGACGGCCTGGTACTCGGCCAGCATTGGCAGCGGTGCGTGTGCGATGTGGCGGCGGGCGTCGCTGAAACCGGCCTCTTTCAGGGTCGCCACGACCTGTTCATGCGGTGCGCAGGCGTCGATGGTGTCCCAGTAGTAGCGCCACAGGCGCGAGGTCTCGGCGCCGCCGCCGGCGGCACGGGCCAGCACCGGTACGATCCCCCGCATGTACACCTTCATCAGGGCGCGGCTCCAGATGTGCCCCGGGCGGGTGATCTCGAGCATGCACAGCCGGCCGCCCGGCTTGAGGACGCGGAAGAATTCGTGAAACGCGACTGACAGGTCGCTGATGTGGCGCAGGGCGTAGCCCATGCTGAGCATGTCGAAGCTCGCATCCGGGAAGGGGATCGATTCGGCCCGGCCCTCGACCAGCTGGACACCCTCGGGCAGGTCGGCGTTGGCCATCATGCCCGGGCTCGGATCCACGCCGACCACGAGGCGCGCGTCGCCGGTCACCTGCACCGCCTCCCGGGCAACCAGCCCGGTGCCCACGCCCACGTCGACGATCCGCATCCCGCTGCTGAGTCCGGCGCGGAGCAGCGCCTGGCGCCGATACCACGGCCCGGAGCCGAAGGCGAGGATCGACTCGATGCGATCGTAGTGCGGTGCGGTGCGGTCGAAGATGCCGCGCAGGAAGCCGCTGCGGGCGTTCTCGTCGGCGTAATACTCGGTCAGCGGGTCGTGGGGGGCGTGGACGATCTTGTCGTCGCTCGGTGCGCTCATGGAAGCTTCCAGGGGGATTCTGTCGCCCCTCTTTTACCCGAAACCTGCCGCGCCTGCACCGGCAAGGATCAAACCGGCGGCATTGGCCGCGGTGCCCGCAACCGCCGTCAGCTGCCCTTGCGCGCCGCGAGCCGCCGCGCGCAGGCTTCCATCGGCGACGGGATCTGCAGCAGGTGGGCGGCGTCCTTCTCGGCCAGTTCGGACAGGGCCCGGGCCGTGACGAGGAGCCGCTGGGTGCCGTCACCCTCGCCGCTGACCAGGATCAGGATGCCCCGATGGGCGCCGATCCAGCCGACGCAGCCATGCCACGCGCCGAGCGCGGCGTGGGTCAGATAGATCCATTCGCCGACCTCTACCGCCTGCAGCCACTTGGGGGTGACCGCGTCCCGGTCGGTGTGGCCGCCGTGCATCAGCAGGCGGGTCCGATCCAGCCCGGGTGTGTCGCGCAGGCGCAGGCCGGACGCCGCGCTGCGGGGCGACGGTGGCGGTGGTGTTCCGCGGATCAGGGCCGCGTGCAGATCCATGCAGGGCGCCAGCGCGGCCTGGCGCCGAGCTGGCTCGAGGCCGAGTCCCTCGAGCCCCGCCTGCAGGCGCCTGATCAGTTCGGGCAGGCGCGGGGCGAGCTGGTGGCGCCGGGCCGGGTCCACGTCGCTCGCGGCGCTGCTCGCCAGCTCGGCGGCGGTGCGCAGCTGGGCCTGGTAGTCGGCGCTGTCCACGCCCTGGCCGTATGCGGTCCGCGCCAGCAGCTGGACCCAGTACATGGCCAGGAAGTCCGCTACGGCGGCAGGGGTCGCCGGGTCCACCAGCGCGCGGATGGCGCGGCTGGCGGCGACCAGGCACTGGTCGTGCCGCTCGCTGCGCCGGGCCGCTTCGCTGGCGACACGCGCCGCCTCGCGGACGCCCGACAGGCGCTGGTCGATCAGCGATTCGCAGGCGCCGAGGGCGAGGGTCAGGGCCCGTCCGATATCGTCCACCGGTTGCTGCACCTCGCGCGCGATGCGGTCGGCCCCGGCGGTCCAGGGCGACTGGGTGGGGGTGTCAGCGCGAACGCCGGCGCAGGCGATGGCCATGGCTCGCATCAGGCGGTTGGCCGGGTGATCCTCGATGGAGAACAGGCCGTCGTCCTTGAGGGCCAGTTTGAGCAGGGGCACGCGCAGGTGCCCGAGCGCGGTGCGCAGGCCTCCAGCCAGGGACGGGTCGCCCGCCAGCGCGTCGAAGAGGCGCTCGATGGCCCGCACCGCGGCCGCGCGTCGGGTTGGCAGGATCGGGCCCAGCGGTCCGTCGGCGAGGCTGCCGCCAGCCTCGCTGCAATGTTCGTCGATCCACTGGTGGAGTAGCTGCAGCAGATCGGCTGGCGTTTCCTCGGCCTCCGCGGTCGGTCGCGCCGAACCCTGTGGCAGCAGGCTGTCGCGAAAGCTCGCCATCGGCCCGCCCGAGTGGCCGGTGGCGCTGCGACCGACCGGACGGTGGCTTGGCTCGGCACCGGTGCGGGCGCGGCTGGCAACCTGCAGGCCGGCGCCGGCCAGCTCTTTGTCGAGGGTGCGATAGAGGGACAGCAGGGCGTGGCCGAGCTCGTCGGCGTTGTCGCTGATCAGCCGCAGGCGCAACTCCGGATCGAGCCCGGCGGCGTCGGACAGGCCACGCAGGCCGCGGCAGGCTGCTTCCGGGCCGATCGGCGACTGCTCGGAACCGGTGTCCTGGTGGTCGAGCAGGCGCATCATGCGCTGGTGCAGGCGGGCGAGCTCGTGCTCGCAGCGTTCGCGGATACGGCGCGCGACATCGGTCAGGACGATCGAGAACTCGAGGTCCGACTCGTGCACCAGGCTGATGCGCGAGGCCGTCAGGCTCTTGGCCGCCTCGAAGCCCTGGCGGTCCTTGAGCCCGACCAGCTCGTCGAAGGCGCTGCCGGCCTCGGTGACGAGACCCTCGATCCACTCGGGCTGCCCGAAGCCGCGGTCGCGCGCGAAGGCCGCCAGCGTGTCGAGGAACTGGGCCCGACAGCTGGCGAGCAGCGCCGTGCTGCCTTCGCGGGTGCTGCTCATTGTGGACAATCCCGTAAAAATCAATGACCTTGCCGCAGATGCTGACGTAAAGTCGAGACGAGGGCAAGGGTGGGCGCCGGCGCGGGCCCGCAGGAGGACTCGAATGCATCCCCTGATGCCGCTGCATGCGGTGATCGGTCTGTGCGGCGCCCTGGCGCTGGTGGCGTGCCTGGTGCTGGGGTTTCCCCGGCTGGCCCTGTTCGTCACCGCCCTGGCCAGCTACTCGTGGGGTGCCCTGATCGTCGAAGGCCTCTCCCGCGTGCCGGGCCTGCTGCGGGCCTGGCACTACCGGGACTGGGACGGCATCTATCTGGAGTTCGACGGGCGCCAGGTGCGGGTGGTGGAAGACCCGGACGGCACGCCATGGGTGTGGCTCGACGACGCCCTGCGCGAACTGCACCTGACCCGGCCCGGCCTCAAGCTGGGCGGTCTCGACGCGCTGGCCCTGCGCCAGCCCGAGCGCGGACCGGCGATGGTGTCGCTGGCCGGCGTCCAGCGGCTCGCCCGGGTGGCCCGCGATCCCGCCGCGGCACGCTTCGCCCGCTGGTTCGAGCGGCAGGTGCATGAACCCGCCTTGCGACGTGCCGCCCGGAGCGATCCCGGCGGGCGCCCGTGACGCGCCCGCAGCGCGGGATGCTGTGCGATAGTGGCGAACCCGGCATCGCACCGGAAGATCCGCCGGCCCTGGCTCAGTGAATGGCCGGCATCCAGCCCAGGAGACACCCGATGAAGACCCGAATGATCCTCGCCGCGCTCGGCACGGCACTGGCGCTGGGTGGCGCAGTCCAGCCGGCCGCTGCGCAGACCCGCGTCACCTTCAAGGCCGCCAAGGCCGGCACCTCGTACTACCAGATGGCGGTGCAGATCGCCGAGACCGTCAAGCAGGCGAGCGGTGGCGCCGTGTCGATCACGGTCGAGGAGAGTCAGGGATCGGTGCAGAACGTCAAGGAGGCGGCGGGCCGGGGCGCCAACTACCTGTTCACGTCACCGCCGGCGCTGGTGGCCAAGGCCGTGGCGGGTGAGAAGCCATTCGCGCCGAAGGACGCGGTCTTCGACAAGATCCGCGCGCTGTTCCCGATTCCTTCGCTGACCATGCACTACGTGGTGCGCGGCGACGCCGGCGTGACGGACTTCGCCGGTCTGGCGGGCAAGCGCTTCGTCATCGGCAAGGGCTCCTTCGGCGCCCGCGAGGCCGAGAAGAACTTCAAGGACTTCGGCCTCGAGGGCAAAGTCGAGGTGATCGACATCGAACTCTCCGGTGCCGGCGCGGCGATGAAGAACGGCCAGGTGGACGGCTTCACCACGGCCGGTTCGTGGCCGGCGCCGAACGTGGTCGAGGTGGCGGCGACGACGCCGGTGCGGCTGCTCTCCATGAGCGACGACCAGGTCGCGCTGTCGGGGCGTACCCGGCTGGTAATCCCGGCAGGCACCTATCCGGGCGTCGATCAGGACGTGGTGACGACCTCGTTGCCGGTGATCACCTATGCGCTCTCCGACATGGACGACGACACCGCCTACCAGCTCACCCGCAGCTACTGGGCCGGGCGCGAGTCGATGGCGAAGAGCAGCCCCTGGTGGAACAGCGTGACGCCGGCGCTGCTGGAGAACGTCAACGTCAAGCTCCACCCGGGCGCGCTGCGCTACTACGACGAGGCGGGCATCGCGGTGCCGGCCTCGCTGCGCTGATCGCCTGAGGGCCGCATCCGCCGCTCGCGCCGTCGGGCGGCGGCCAGCCAATGACGGACGCGACGACACACGGCAGCCGACTGGCCGCCAGGCTGATGCTGATTCTGGCGGCGCTGGCCGTCGGCTATCACCTGTGGCTGGTGACGGCCGGGTTGATTCCCAACCTGGTCAGCCGGCCGCTGCACATCCTGGCGGTGCTGCCCTTCATCTTCTGGTTCGTGGCCGAGCCCGCGCGCGGCTGGCGACGGCTCGTCGATGGGGCCCTGCTGGTGGTGGGCGTTGGGGCCTGCGGCTACATCCTCGTCAGCCACGAGGCCCTCGACGAGCAGTACGGCCGCCTGCAGGGGCCGCTGCAGTTCGCGGTGGCCTGGGCGCTGGTCGGCCTCGCCCTCGAGATGGCACGGCGGCAGGTCAAGTGGGCGATGCCGGCGACCGCGATGATCGCGCTCGCCTATGGCCTTTTCGGCCAGCATCTGCCTGGCGAGCTCGGCCACGCCGGGATCCCGCTGGCGAGCTTTCTCGGCACCCTCACGATCACCGAGGGCGGCCTGTGGGGCACGCTGACCGGGGCCTCGGCCGAGGTGGTGGCGGTGTTCGTGATCCTCGGCGCAGTGATCGGCGCCGGCGAGGGCGGGCGTGGCTTCATGGCCGCCGCGGTGGCCATCGCCGGGCGTCTGCGGGCCGGCGCGGCCAAGGTCTCGGTGCTGTCCTCGGCCCTGTTCGGCTCGATCTCCGGCTCGGCCTCGGCCAACGTGGCCTCGACCGGCGCGATCACGCTGCCGACCATGAAGCGGCTGGGCTACCCGCCGGCCCTCGCCGCAGCGGTCGAGGCGGTGGCCTCGTCCGGCGGGCAGATCATGCCGCCGGTGATGGGCGCCGGCGCCTTCATCATGGTGGAGTTGCTGCGCACCTCGTACACGGCGGTGCTGATGGCCGCGCTGCCACCGGCCCTGCTGTTCTTCTGGGGCGTCTGGGTCGGCTGCGACCTCTACGGCCGGCGCTACCACCTGGAGCCGATGCGGGCCGACGAGATTCCCCCCTTCGCCCGGGTCGCGCGGCTGGTGCTGTTCTTCGCGCTGCCCTTCGGCGTGCTCCTCGGCATCCTGTTCCTGACCGGGCGCACGCCCCAGTTCGCCGGCGCGGTGGCCACCGCGATCAGCGCCGCACTCCTGCTCTTTGACGAGTCGTTCCGCCCGGGCCTGGCGCGCTGGGGCCGGCGCCTCGCCGACGCGGCGGTCACCGCGGCGCGCCAGATCGCGACCATCGCGTCGATCATCTTCTGCGCGGGTCTGATCATCGGGGTGCTCAACCTGACCGGCCTCGGCGTCAAGATCACCTCGCTGATCCTCGGCCTGTCGGGGGGCAACCTGTG
Organism: Rhodocyclaceae bacterium; assembly: GCA_020445665.1. Lineage (GTDB taxonomy): Bacteria > Pseudomonadota > Gammaproteobacteria > Burkholderiales > Rhodocyclaceae > Cognatazoarcus. The sequence continues at coordinate 14,668 of JAGRGD010000176.1, read as the reverse complement.
GGGCGCGCTGGTGCTGACCGGGCTGGCCTGCCTGATCCTCGGCATGGAGGTGCCGACGACCGCGGCCTACGTGATCTGCGTCGCGGTGGCCGGGCCGGCCCTGACCGAGCTCGGCCTCGAGCCCCTCTACGCCCACCTCTTCATCTTCTGGTTCGCGCTGCTGTCCACCATCACGCCGCCGGTCTGCGGCACGGTCTTCATCGCCGCCGGCATGGCCGGGGCACCGTGGCTGACCGTGGCGCTGCACGCGATGACGCTGGGCATCGGCCTCTACCTGGTGCCGCTGGCCTTCGTCGCCAACCCGTCGATGCTGATGCTGCAGAGCACGCCCGGCCTGGCCCTGCTGGCGACCGCCAAGGTGGCGCTGGGCGTGCTGCTGGTGAGCCGCGGCCTGATCTGGCGCGACGGTCCGGCGCTCCGCGCCGGGAGCCTGGTGGCGGGGGCCGCGCTGATCTTCGTGGCCGGCGTCTGAGGCCTCGCCCGGGCGGTTACGCCCTGTCACCGAACAGGCCAGCAGGGGCCACGCCATCAACTAGCATTCCGCATCGCCAACTCGCGCCGAAGTGACACGTGGAATTCCTGACCGACCCGCAGCTGATCGTTGCCTTCCTGACCCTGACCGCCCTCGAACTGGTGCTCGGGATCGACAACATCATCTTCATCAGCATCCTGGTGGACAAGCTGCCACCCCAACAGCGGGCCCTGGCGCGGCGGATCGGCCTGTTCCTGGCCATGTTCATGCGCATCGGGCTGCTGGCGGCGCTGTCCTGGCTGGCGGGCCTGACGGCCCCCCTGTTCGTGCTGCCGTGGATCGACCAGGGGATCTCGGGCCGCGACCTGATCCTGATCCTCGGCGGCCTGTTTCTGGTCTGGAAGAGCACCAAGGAGGTCCATCAGCTGCTGGAGGGGGAGGCCGGCGAGGCCTCGCGGGCGGTGAGCGCCACCTTCGCGGCGGTTATTGCCCAGATCATCGTGATCGACATGGTGTTCTCGCTCGATTCCATCATCACCGCCATCGGCATGGTCAACCACCTCGGCGTGATGATCGCTGCGGTGGTGGTGTCGGTGGCCCTGATGATGGTGTTCGCCGGCCCGATCGGCGACTTCGTCTCCCGTCACCCGACGGTCAAGATGCTGGCCCTGTCCTTCCTGCTGGTGGTGGGCGTGGTGCTGATCGCGGACGGCTTCGGCCACCACGTGCCGAAGGGCTACATCTACTTTGCGATGGCCTTCTCGGTGGTGGTCGAAATGCTGAACCTGCGCATGCGGCATCGGGCCGCGGCGCCGGTGGACCTGCGGGAGCCCTACGCCCCGGACCGCCCGTAGGCGCTCTCGAGCAGCGCCGGCAGGATCGCGCCGGCAGGGCCGCGAAGGGAGACCGTCGCGATCTCGTCGAGGGCGGTCGGCTGGGGGTTCACCTGCACCACGCAGGCACCACGCCGCGACGCCCACACCGGAATCTCGGCGGCCGGCCAGACCAGCGACGAGGTGCCGACGCTGAGGACCATGTCCGCGTCTTCGATGGCGGCCATCGCCGCGCCCCAGTCCGCCTCCGGCAGGGATTCGCCGAACCACACCACGCCGGGCCGCAAGGGGCCGCCGCAGCGGTGACAGCACGGCGGCTCGATACGTTCGCCGCCCTCGGCCACCTCGGGGACGCCCGGCGGATAGCTGGCCGGGTGCCCGCAGGCGAAGCAGCGGGGGGCGTGGAGGCTGCCGTGGAGATGGGCGCTGACCGGGCTGCCCGCCCGCTCGTGGAGGTCGTCCACGTTCTGGGTGATCACGCTGACCTCAGCGTGACGGAGAAAGCCCGCGATGGCCCGATGGGCCGGGTTGGGCGCGGCCTGGAGCACCTTCCTGCGCCGCCACTCGTACCAGCCCCAGACCAGCGCCGGATCGCGCGCGAAGGCCTCGGGGGTGGCCAGGTCGGTGGCCTCGAAGCGCGACCACAGGCCGGACATCGCGTCGCGGAAGGTTGGGATGCCGCTCTCCGCCGAGACGCCGGCCCCGGTGAAGAACAGGATGTGCTGCGCCTCGCGCAGGCGCTGGGAGAGGGCGTCGGGGATGTCCATCGGCGTCGGTCGGGTTCGGAACCGGCAGGATACGACGGGGCGGCCGCCCAAAAAAACATCGGGCCGGTGTTCAACCGGCCCGATTCCTTCGCCCACTGGGGGCACTTCAGGCTGATGGCTTGCTCGGCGTACTCATCCCGCCACGGTCATCCGCCGCCTTGTCGCCCGAGCATCCTGCCCAGGCTGTCAGGCTGGCTACGGATAGTAAGGTAGCCACCACTGCCGCGATGCATCGTGACATTCAGTCTCCTTTGCTGTTGCCACGCTCTCTTTCTAGACAGCGCGTATTACGGAATCAAGGCGTCCTTTCGAGCCTGCTGACGAGTGGTTGAAAAGTGGTCCCGAGCGGCGGCGCCACCCGCCATTCCGGTCCGCCGAGTGACTGGCGGTGGAGCCAGCGGAATACCGACTCGACCGTCACGGTGTCGATGCGGCCACGCATCCGGCGCGCGAAGGGCTGGTCGTCGAAGGCGATGTGGGCGCTGCCGAGGCGGGCGCCGAGCCGCTCGATGGCGCCGACCCGGATGGTGTCCGGCCGGTAGCCGGTCCGGCGCAGTACGCGCTGGGCTGCCGCCCGGTCGCCGGCCGTCGGCTCCAGCCATCGGGCGAGGGTCTCTAGGCCCCACTGGTTGCTCTGCTGATAGCGCGTGGCCCACGGGTAGGCGAGCATGTTGTAGCGGGGCTCGTGCAGGGCGCGCAGCCAGCGGTTGTCCGCCAGGTGGGCCGGCAGCCCGGCGACGAAGCCGGGTTCGAGGATCACCACGCCGGCCTCGAAACGGTGCAGCCCGTCGCTGAAGAACTGGGCCAGCCCCTGGCGATGGAGCGTGCCCCGGTCCGTGCCGCAGGCATTCAGCTTGTGCACCACCCGCCACGCGCCGCGCCCGCCGAGGGCCGTCCGGTCGCGATACACCAGCCCCAGGTGCGAGTAGCGGAGGCCGTGGCGGGACAGGTCCTGGCCGACCCGCGCCAGCACCGCCACCTCAGCGCCGCGCCGGTCGAGCTGGCGGGCGGTCTCCGCCGCCAGCTCGAGGCTGCGCCGAAACTCGGCGACGGTGGCGCGGCGGGGCGTGCAGTCCTGCCCGGCCTCTGCCGTGGCCGGAAGCACGAATGCGAGGCAAAGCCAGATGGCGCGGGCGATCATGGCGTGATCCGCTCGTCGTAGAGCAGCGATTCACCGATCGCATTCGGTACGAAGCACAGGGCCTCGCCGGCCGCCGACAGGATCCAGCCGGCCGACACCGCGGTGACCGACAACGCGGTGCCGACAACCACCGAGGCCGCCTCGGCGGCGCCGGATGCGAACACCAGGCTGGCCTCGAGACCGTCGGAGGCGCGCCGGAGGACCCACACCGTGGCGTCGGCAGAGACCTCGACCGCGGCCACCGACAGGCTGGCGCCGGCGGCCAGGATCACCACCGGTGCGGCGGCCAGCGAGGCCACCGGCAGCGCCAGCGACAGGGACGAGGCGGCGCTGGCGGCCGGCAGCGGCTCGTGGGCGCCGGCCCGACCGGCAGCCCAGGCCAGCGGCACGGCGAGCGCGAGACGCAGCAGCTGGCGGCGGCTCATGACGGCATCCCCCCGTCCGGGGTGTTCCCGCCACTGCGGCGGGCCTGCAGGCGGCGTTCGAGACGATCGGCCTCCCACTGGTCGCGCAGGGTCTTGGCGAGGGTGAAGGCGCTGGAGATCAGGAACAGCCAGCTGACCGCGAGGTAGGCCTTCCAGGTCGGGTTGATGTCCATCTTCCACAGGCCCCAGGCCGTCATGCCCATCGCGATGGCAAATCCGCCCCAGACCACCAGCCGCCAGGCCGGCGTGTCCTGGGCGCCCTCTTCGACGTCACGCACGAACTTGGCCAGGGCGAAGGCCGAACTCAGGCTGAAGACATAGCCCATCACCATGAAGGCCCGGTCCAGGTCCTGTCCGGGCAGCCAGACGAGGCCCGACAGGCAAAGCAGGCCGGCGAGGCCGAAGGCAATCCAGACTTGCGCTCGCCAGGCGCGGGTGTCGCGGCGAATCAGCGTTTCCATGCGGTGCTCCTCGGGTTGAAGGTGGCGCCATAGTCGGACCCGGCGGCACGAGGTACAAGCGGGATGATCAGAGTCGATCGGGTTGTGACGTTCGGTATCATTAGCGGATACTTTCGCCTTCAGGCTCGCCTGACTACCGGCGGTCCGCATACAGTGGCCCCGCCACCACGCCAAGGGGAATCCCATGAGCACCACCCTGGACCTCGTCACGGTCCTCAAGCGCGAACTGAAGGCCGCAGGCATCACCTATGCCGGGCTGGCGCGCGAGCTCGGCATGGCCGAGTCGAGCGTCAAGCGGATGTTCTCGGCGGCCGGCGACATGCCCCTCTCACGGGTCGACGCCATCTGCCGCGTGCTGAAGCTCGACTTCGCCGACCTCTCGAGGCGGGTCGCCGAGGAGGAGCCGCTGCTCGACGAGCTGACCCTGGCCCAGGAGAAGGCGGTGGTCGCCGACCGGCAGCTGTTGCTGGTGGCGATCTGCTGCCTGTCCCACTGGACCCTGGAGCAGATCGTCGGCACCTACCGGCTGTCGGAGCCCGAGTGCATCCGCGCGATGGTGCAGCTCGACCGGCTCGGCCTGATTGATCTGCGTCCGGGCAACCGCTATCACCTCAAGCTCGCCAAGGGCTTCCGCTGGCGGCCTCAGGGGCCGGTGATGGCCTTCTTCCGCAACGAGGTGATCGACGACTACTTCGCCGGCGGTTTCGACGGCGAGTCCGAGATGCTGATGGTGGTCAATGGCCAGATCGGCCGCGGCCTCGCCAACGCCTTCCGCGAACGCCTCACCCGCATCGGGCAGGACTTCGCCCAGCAACACATCGCCGACCAGAAGCTGCCGGCCGACCAGCGCCGCCCCTACACCCTGGTGATCGGTATGCGGTCCTGGCTGATGGCTGCCTTCCGCGACCTGATGCGCCCCGAGGCCCACTGGCCGCCCGAGGCCTGAGCCTTCCGCCGACCCTCACGCATTCCGACCGAGATCGAACCATGTCCCGAGAGCTGATCAAACACATCCTCGCCACCATCGCCCGCCTCCTGTTCCGCGTCACGGTGCGCGGCACGATGCCGCCGCCCCAGTCGCGCCTGCTGGTGATCGCCAACCACGAATCCTTCCTCGACGGCCTGCTGCTGGGCCTGTTCCTGCCGCTGGACCCGGTCTTCGTGGTGCACACCACGGTGGCCGAGAACCGCTGGTTCCGCTGGATCCTGTCGCTGGTGGACACCCTCGCGGTAGACCCCACCAGCCCGATGGCGATGAAGAAGGTGGTGCGCCTGATCGAGGCCGGCCGACCGGTGGTGATCTTCCCCGAGGGGCGGATCACCACCACCGGCAGCCTGATGAAGACCTACGACGGGCCGGCCTTCGTTGCCGCACGCACCGGCGCGACGATCCTGCCGGTGAAGATCGACGGCGCCGCGCGCACCTACTTCTCGCGCATGGGCGGACGCTTCCCGCGGCGCCTGCTGCCTCGCCTGTCGCTGACCATCCACGAGACCACCCGCATCGCGATGCCCGAGGCCCCGAGCGCCCGCGAGCGCCGTCGCAAGGCCGGCGAGGCGATGCGCCGCATCATGCAGGAGATGATCTTCGCCAGCCGGCCCGAGGCGACCCTGTTCGAGGCCCTGCTCGACGCGGCCTCGATCCACGGCCGCGGTTGCCGGCGGGTCGAGGACCTGAAACAGCAGGAGTACAGCTATCGCGACGTGATCAAGATGGCCCTGGCGCTCGGCCGGCTGGTGGAACGGGAGACCGGCGACGGCGAGGCGGTGGGCCTGCTGCTGCCCAACCTGGCGCCGACCCTGGCGCTGGTGTTCGGCCTGCCCGCCTTCAACCGCCGCGCGGCGATGCTCAACTACACGGCCGGCGTCGACGCGATGCAGGCCGCCTGCACCGCCGCCGAGGTGCGCACCGTGCTGACCTCGCGGGCCTTCATCGAGCAGGCGCGGCTGGGCGACAAGCTGAGCGCCCTGCAGGGCGTGCGCATCGTCTACCTCGAGGACCTGCGCGAGACAATGACCCTCGCCGACAAGCTGTGGCTGATGCTCCTCGCCTTGCCGTTCCCGCGGATCGCCACCCGCATCGGTTCCGCCGAGGACGCTGCGGTGATCCTCTTCACCTCCGGCTCGGAGGGCAAGCCCAAGGGGGTCGTGCTGTCCCACCGCGCGCTGCTCGCCAACATCGCCCAGATCCGCGCGGTGGTGGACTTTTCGGTGGACGACAAGGTGCTGAACGCCTTGCCCCTGTTCCACAGCTTCGGCCTCACCGCGGGCGGGCTGCTGCCGCTCTTGTCCGGCTCAAGCGTATTCCTCTACCCGAGCCCGCTGCACTACCGGGTGATCCCGGAGCTGGCCTACGACCGGGGCTGCTCGGTGCTGCTCGGCACCTCGACCTTCCTCGGCAACTACGCCAAGCATGCCCATCCCTACGACTTCCACCGCCTGCGCTACGTCATCGCCGGGGCCGAGAAGCTGGCCGAGCCGGTGCGTGAGCTGTGGTTCGACAAGTTCGGCATCCGCATCTTCGAGGGCTACGGCGCCACCGAGACCGCGCCGGTGATGGCGGTGAACACGCCGATGGCCTTCCGCCGCGGCACCGTCGGCCAGATGCTGCCCGGCATGCACGCCCAGCTGCTGCCGGTGCCGGGCATCCCCTCGGGTGGCATGCTCCACGTGACGGGGCCCAACCTGATGAGCGGCTACCTCAAGGCCGACCGCCCCGGCGTGCTCCAGCCGCCGGCCTCCGAGGTGGGCGAGGGCTGGTACGAGACCGGCGACGTGGTCGAGATCGACGACGACGGCTTCGTGCGCATCGTCGGGCGGGTCAAGCGCTTCGCCAAGGTGGCTGGCGAGATGGTCAGCCTGGAGGTGGTCGAGAAGCTCGCCGCCGCCGCCTCGCCGGCCGCCCAGCACGCCGCCTCGACCCAGGCCGACGCGGCCAAGGGCGAAGCCCTGGTGCTGTTCACCACCGACACCGCGCTGGGCCGCGAGGCGCTGGTGGCCGCGGCGAAGGCCCAGGGCGCCGCCGAGCTGGCGGTGCCGCGCAAGATCGTTTCGGTGGCGGCCCTGCCCCTGCTGGGCACCGGCAAGATCGACTACGTCCAGCTCAAGCAGATGGCGGAGGCGGCCTGATGGCGCGCCACGAGCCCGCCCGCCGCCGCTGGCTGAAGACCGGCCTGGGCCTCGGCGCGGTGGCCCTCGGAGGCGCCGGGCTGGCGACCCTGGACGGGCCGCGCCTGATGAACCCGTGCCGCGCCGCGCTGCCGCCCGCCCTGGCCGACCACCCGCTGGTGCGGGCCGCCTGGCAGGGCCTCGACGCGAGCCTGGTGTGGGACTGCCACGCCCACCTCGCCGGCGTCGGCGACCGGGACAGCGGCATCCGCGTGTCGGACCGGATGATGAGCCCGTGGCACCCGGCCGAGTACGTCCAGCGCATCTTCTACATGAACGCCGGCTGTGTGCATGACGCCCCGGGGCGGGTGGACGACAGCTTCGTCGAGCGCCTGCACAACCTGATGGAGGGCATGGCGCCCGGCTTCAAGCTGATGCTCTTTGCGTTCGACCACGCCCACGACGGTGCCGGCCGCGCCCTGCCCGAGGTCAGCGCCTTTTATGTGCCCGACGCCTGGGCGCGCCGGGTCGCCCAGGCCGAGCCGCGCTGGTTCGAGTGGGTGTGCTCGATCCATCCCTACCGCCCCGACGCGGTGGATGCCCTCGAGGCCGCCGCGGCGGCCGGGGCACGGGCCGTCAAGTGGCTGCCGCCGGCGATGGGCATCGACCCCGCCGACCCCCGCTGCGACCGCTTCTACCGGGCGCTGGCCCGCCTCGAGCTGCCCCTGATCACGCACGCCGGCGAAGAGAAGGCGGTGCATGGGGTTGGCGCCCCCGACTGGGGCAACCCCCTGCGCCTGCGCCGGGCGATGGGGCAGGGGGTGCGCGTGGTGCTGGCCCACTGCGCCACCCTGGGCGAGGACGTGGACCTGGATCGCAGCGCGGACGGGCCGCGGGTGGCGAGCTTCACCCTGTTCCAGCGCCTGATGGACGAGCCGGCGGCGCGCGACCGGCTCTTCGGCGACATCTCGGCGATCATCCTGCGCAACCGCGACCCGGCGGTGATCCACGAAATCATCGCGCGCAGCGACTGGCACGACCGCCTGCTCTTCGGCAGCGACTATCCGCTGCCCGGCATCCTGCCGCTGACCTCGCCTCGCGCGCTGTCCCGCGCCGGCCTGCTCGACCCGGCCGCGGTGCCCGTGCTCGGCGAGATCCAGGAGCACAACCCGCTGCTCTTCGACCTGGTCCTCAAGCGTGCCTTGCGCAGCGACGGGCAGGCCCTGCCGGCGCGGGTGTTCGAGACTCGGCGGGTGTTCGAGCGGAGCCGGTCGGCATGAGAGCGGCGCTGTCAGGTCTCGCGCTGGTCACCGCCATGTCGTGCGCCCACGCTGGCGCGCCGGCGCAGCCCGCGCCATTCTCGGCGGCGAATGACCTGGCCCCCGGGTGGCGCCACACCCCCCTGCCCAAGGTCGAGCGGCCGACCCGCTTCGCCATTGTCGAGCGGGACGGGTCCCGCGTGCTCGAGGCCCGCGCCGAGGCCGCGGCCTCGACCCTGACCCACGCCCTCGACGTGGACCCGGCGCGCACCCCGCTGCTCAACTGGCGCTGGCGCACGGTCGCCGCGGTGCCCGGATCGGACCTGCGCGGCAAGGCCAGCGACGACTATGCCGCGCGCCTGTACGTCTTTTTCGACTACGATCCTGCGAGGCTGCCCGTCGCCGAGCGGATCGCTTTCGCCCTCGGGCGGGCGCTCCATGGCGAGGCGCTGCCGGCCGCCGCCTTGTGCTACGTCTGGGGCACCGCCCAGCCGGTCGGCACGGTGGCGCCCAACCCCTACACGGAGAGACTGCGGATGGTGGTGGTGGAGAGCGGTGACGCGATGGCGGGGCAGTGGGTGACCGAGACGCGCGACGTGGCGGCCGACTTCGAGGCCGCCTTTGGCGAGCCGGCGCCCCGCGTCAGCGGCATCGCGGTGGGTGTCGATACCGACAACACCGGTGCGACTGCGACCACCTGGTTCGGCGATATCACCTTCGGAACGCGCCCATGAAGCGACTGATCCTCCTCGGCGGCGGTCACGCCCACGTCCATGTGCTGGAGGCGCTCGGCCGCGAGCCGATCCCCGACTGCGAGGTGGTGCTGGTCTCGCCCTTCGAGCGCCAGATTTACTCCGGCATGCTGCCGGGCTGGATCGCCGGTCACTACACCATCGAAGCCTGCGCCCTCAGCCTGCCGCAGCTGGCCAGCCGCGCCGGGGTGCGCTTCGTGCACGCCGCGGGCGAGTCCCTCGATGCCGACGGACACCAGCTCACCTGCAACGACGGCAGCCGGCTCGACTTCGACCTGCTGTCGATCGACACCGGCTCGCGCTCGCGCATCGAAACCATCGCCGGCGCCACCGAACATGCGCTGCCGGTGCGCCCCATCGAGACCTTCATCAGCGGCGTCGAGGCCCTGCTGGCACGCTGCCGCGAGGCCCGCGACCAGCCGGTGGCGATCATCGGCGGTGGCGTCGCGGCGGTGGAGCTGGCCTTCGCAATCCACCACCGGCTGTCCCGCGAGGGGCACTCGCGGGTCGCGCTGCAGGTCATCGGCGACGCCGGCCTGCCCCTCGACGGGCTGGCCTCGTCGCTGCAATGGAAGTGCCTGGAGCTGCTGAACGAGCGGGGCATCCACTGGCATGCCGGCAGCCGCGTGGTCGAGCTGACGGGCCAGCACGCGGTGCTCGACGACGGCACGCGGATCCCGGCCGGCCATGCCCTGCTGGTGACCGGCGCCGGCGCGTCGGACTGGCCGCGCGCATCGGGGCTGGCGGTGGACGACGCGGGCTTCATCCGCGTGGCGTCGTCCCTCGAGAGCATCTCGCACCGGGGCATCTTCGCCGCGGGCGACATCGCGGCCTATGCCGACCCCCGGCCCAAGTCCGGCGTGTATGCGGTGCGCGCGGGCCCGCCGCTGGCCGCCAACCTGCGTCGCGCGGCCCAGGGCGAGCCGCTCGCGGCCTGGAAGCCCCAGCGCCGCGCCCTCTACCTGATCGCCACCGGCGACCGCCACGCCCTCGGCGCGTGGGGCCCGTTCGGCTGGTGGGGCGACTGGGTATGGCGCTGGAAGGACCGAATCGACCGCGCCTTCATGCGCCGCTTCGGCAATCCCCACGTCGGCTGAGCCGGCCGCACTGCACGGAACCCCCATGAGCTCGCAATTCGGCCTGCTGCGCGAACGCCGCTTCCTGCCCTTCTTCCTGACCCAGTTTCTCGGCGCCTTCAACGACAACCTCTACAAGAACGCCCTGGTGGTGCTGATCACCTTTCAGGCGGCGCGGTTCACCGAGATGTCGCCGGGGGTGCTCGTCAATCTGGCGGCGGGGCTCTTCATCCTGCCCTTCTTCCTGTTCTCCGCCACCGCCGGACAGCTCGCCGACAAGTTCGAGAAGAGCCGCCTGATCCGCGTCACCAAGGGCATGGAGATCGGCATCATGGGCCTCGCGACGACGGCCTTCGCGCTGGAGTCGCTCGGCCTGATGTTCGCGACCCTGTTCCTGATGGGGACCCAGTCGTCCCTCTTCGGGCCGGTCAAGTACGCGATCCTGCCGGCCCACCTGCGCGAGGAGGAACTGGTCGGCGGCAACGCCCTGGTCGAGTCCGGCACCTTCGTCTCGATCCTGCTCGGCACCATCGCCGGCGGGGTCATGATCGGCCTCGACGCGGGCACCCTGTGGGTGTCGGTGGCGGCGCTGGTGGTGGCCACCCTCGGCTACCTCGCCAGCCGATCGATCCCGCCCGCGCCGATCGCCGACGCCGGCCTCGCCATCAACTGGAATCCGCTGACCGAGACCTGGCGCAACATCGGCTTCACCCGCGGCAATCGCACGGTCTTCCTGTCGATCCTCGGCATCTCCTGGTTCTGGTTCTACGGCGCCCTCTTCCTGTCCCAGTTCCCCGGCTACGCGCGCGAGGTGCTCGGCGGCGACGAGCATGCCGTGACCCTGCTGCTGGCGGTGTTCTCGGTGGGTATCGGCATCGGCTCGCTGCTGTGCGAGAAGCTCTCCGGCCCCCACGTCGAGATCGGCCTCGTGCCCTTCGGCTCGATCGGCCTGTCGCTCTTCGCCCTCGACCTGTGGTGGGCCAGCCCGGAGGCCGCCCATGCCGGCGAAGCGCTCGCCATCGGCGCCGTGCTGTCGGGCGCGCTGGCGTGGCGGGTGATCTTCGATCTGGTCATGATCGGGGTCTTCGGCGGTTTCTTCATCGTGCCGCTCTACGCCCTGATCCAGAGCCGCTCCGAGCCCTCCCACCGCTCCCGGATCATCGCCGGCAACAACATCCTCAACGCCGCCTTCATGGTGGTCGCGGCGGTCCTCGGCGCCGGCCTGCTGGCGGCCGGGGCGACAATTCCCCAGCTGATCCTCGTCACCGCGATCCTCAATGCGCTGGTGGCGATCTACATCTACACCCTGGTGCCGGAGTTCCTGCTGCGCTTCATCGTCTGGATGCTGGTGCACACGGTCTACCGGCTCGAGGTCGAGGGCGAGTCCCACGTGCCCCAGGAGGGGCCGGCACTGATCGTCGCCAACCATGTCAGCTTCGTCGATGCGCTGGTGATCATGGCGGCCTGCCGGCGGCCGATCCGCTTCGTGATGGACCACCAGATCTTCCGCTGGCCGATCCTGTCCTTCGCCTTCCGCACCAGCCGGGCGATCCCGATCGCCTCGGCACGGGTCGATCCGGATGCGACCCGACGGGCCTTCGACGAGGTGGGACGCGCACTCGATGCCGGCGAGCTGGTCGGCATCTTCCCCGAGGGCCACATCACCGACGACGGCGAGATTCACCGCTTCCGGCCCGGCGTGCGGACGATCCTCAAGCGCAATCCGGTGCCGGTGGTGCCGATGGCCCTGCGCGGCCTGTGGGGCAGCTTCTTCAGCCGCAAGGGCGGGCGAGCGATGTCGAAGCCGTTCCGGCGCGGCGTCTTCAATCGCATCGCGCTGGTGGCCGGCGCGCCAATCGTGCCGGCCGATGCCGCGCCGGAGACACTCCAGGCACGGGTCGCCGCGCTGCGCGGCGATGCACGCTGACGGCGCATGACGCTGGACAGGCGGCGGGTACGCCGACATCATCGTGGCGACGCCCGATCGGCATAGGCCGGGCCTCGCACCCCACGACAACGATGCTCATGGAGACCCTCCAATGAGAATGCACCTCGCCGCCGCCGCCCTGCTCGGCCTCGCTCCCTGCCTCGCCCAGGCCGATTGCTTCCCGATCAGCGGAACCGTCCAGCTGACCCCGGACGCCCAGTGTCAGGTCGCCAGTCACTTCCCGACCACCGCCTTCACCGGGGAGTGCTTCTCGGTAACCATGTCGATGCTCGGCATCCCGACCGGCCGCGGCCATGCCGGCGTGACGGTCGAACCGGCCCTGGGCAGCGACGGCAACGTCACCACGACCCCGGTCGTGATCCCCGAGGACGACGCACCGGTGCCGCGCCAGATCGTGCAGACCGCGCGCAGTGCGATCGGGGTCGGCTGGGGGCCGTTCCGCACCACCCTCTACTCCAGCGACGTGATGGTCATCCGGCCGAGCTTCGACGCCAGCGGCGCGGTGGCCGCGGACAGCTTCATCTCCGAGCAGATCGTCATCACCGGCACCGACGGCAGGGGCCTGTTCGCCAACACCACCGGCCACATGGTCGTGATCGGCAACAGCTTCAGCCAGCCGGCGCGGGTCGTCGGCGAGCTGTGCCGCAACTGAGATGCCACACCTGAGGCCCGCGCGCAGCGGCGATCCGGCGGGCCAGCCATGACCGACATGCTGGTCCGTCTCTACGACCTGCCCGGCGACGACGCACCCGTCGCGCCGGGGGTGGTCGTCCAGCGCCCCCTGGCGGCCGACAGCCACCATGTGCTGGCCTTCGTCGAGCGGCACTTCGCCGCCTCGGCGCCGGGCTGGGTCGATGAGTGCCGCTGTGCCCTCGCTGCCCGGCCCCCGACCTGCTTCGTCGCGGCGGAAGCGGGCGCGGTGATCGGCTTCGCCTGCTTCGACGCCACCGCCCGCGGCCTGTTCGGGCCGGTCGGGGTCGCGCCCGACGCACGCGGCCGCGGCGTCGGCAGGGCGCTGCTGCTGGCCTGCCTGCGGCAGATGGCTGCCGATGGCTATGCTTACGCCGTGATCGGCTGGGCCCACTCCGAGGCCTTCTACCGGCGGGCCGTCGGCGCCGAGCCCATCGCCGGCTCGGAGCCGGGCCTCTACGCCGGCCGCCTGCGCGGCTGACGCACGCGGGGCCGCCCGCGCCCGGTGATGCGCCGCGACTTGCACCTGTAAGGCGAATCGACCAAAGTCCGTCCACCTTCCATTGCCCCCCACACATCCGCCGCGCCATGTCCCAGTCCCTGCTGACCCGCACGCCCCTGCTTGCCGGTACCGACACCGAAGCCAAGCGCGAAGAGATCCTGCGCTACTTCCACGACACCTTCGACCGCTACGAGTCCCTCTTCGAGACCCTCAGCGGTGACGAGGCGTACCTCGAGAAGTCGATCCCGCTGCGCCACCCGCTGATCTTCTATCTGGGCCACACGGCGACCTTCTTCTCCAACAAGTTCGTGCTGGCCGGCCTCATCGAGCAGCGCATCGACCCGCAGCTGGAGTCGATCTTCGCGGTCGGCGTGGACGAGATGAGCTGGGACGACCTCGACGACGCCCACTACGACTGGCCGCCGGTCGAGGCGGTGTGGGCCTACCGCCGCAAGGTGCGCGAGATGGTGGACCGGGTGATCCGCGAGACGCCCCTGTCCCTGCCGATCGGCTGGGACAACCCGTTCTGGGCGGTGCTGATGGGCATCGAGCACGAGCGCATCCACCTCGAGACCTCGTCGGTGCTGATGCGCCAGCATGCCCTCCGCCATGTTCAGCCCACCGAAGCGTGGCAACCGTGCCGCGACCGCGGCGAGCCGCCGGCCAACAGTCTGGTCAGCATCCCCGCCGGCACCGTGCGCCTCGGCCGCGAGTTCGACGATCCGGTCTATGGCTGGGACAACGAATACGGCACCCACGAGCACCGGGTCGAGGCCTTCGAAGCCGCGAAGATGCTGGTCAGCAACCGGGAGTTCCTGGCCTTCGTCGAGGCCGGCGGCTATGCCGACGACAGCCTGTGGGACGAGGAGGGGCTCGAGTGGCGCCGCTTCGCCCGCGCCGAGGCGCCGACCTTCTGGGTGCCGGGCAAGGACGGCTGGCGCCTGCGCCTGATGGCCGAGGAAGTGCCGATGGCGTGGAACTGGCCGGTCGAGACCAACTGCCACGAGGCGCGCGCCTTCTGCAACTGGAAGGCCCGGGAAACCGGGCAGCCGGTGCGCCTGCCGACCGAGGACGAGTGGCATCGCCTCTACGACCACGTCGGCCTGTCGGACGTGCCGATGGCGCGCAAGGCCGAAGCCAACCTGCACCTCGACCACTGGGCCTCCAGCTGCCCGGTGGACCGCTTCGCCCACGGCGAGCTGTTCGATGTGGTCGGCAACGTCTGGCAGTGGTG
>JAGRGD010000175.1 GCA_020445665.1 Rhodocyclaceae bacterium | reverse complement strand
GCGCCAGCGAAGCCGGCGGGCTGTGCAAAGCCCGCAGTGGACCGCCACCCTTGCCTTCCTCCCGCGCCTTGTGGCACAGGCTCAAAGTCTCAACGCGATCCGCCATACAAATGTCCACAGACCCTAGCGGGCGCTACTGGCCCGGCAATCAAACCGGTAGCGATGGCGGGCCGCGCTGCCCTCCTTGAGGCGAGGGCGCGAGTGGCCCGTGTAGTGCCTCAATGGGAATCGCCTCGTTGATCGCCGCGTGAATGGAGAAAGGCCTCTGCGTTGTCGGCCGGTGGTGCTTCGGTCGAAAGTGGTACGCCGCGCCGGCGCCGCACCGAATCAGGGCATCAGAAGTGCCGAGCGGCTGCTCCATAATGGAGCAGCCGCTCAGTTGTGTGACAGTTTCTGTTCATGTAATGGACAGTTGAAACAGGGCTGTCAAATGTCTTATAGCTTTTCAGGGCTTGGACAGGGTGATTCCGTGCGATTCGAAGATCCGGGCCAGGGTGCCGTCACGCTGGATCTCCTGCATGGCCCTGGCGAGGGCGTCGGCCAGGTCTGATGCGTCCGCCTTGACGGCCATGCCCAGGGGCCAGCCCTGGATCCGCAGTTCGGGCATCGTGACCGGACCGAGCTCGAAGCGACTTCCGGCATCGGCTGCCGCGCCCTCGATCTCCGCACGGGTCGCCATGACCGCCGAGATCTCGCCGGCCTTCATGGCGGCGACCGCGTCCGCCACGCTGCGGTAATGGACGACGTTGTCCCGCAGGCGGCCATTGAGGACGCTGAGCAGGAAGTCGTCTGCCAGACTGGCCGTCTCGACGCCGATTCGCTCCCGCGTGAACACTTCCAGGGCCCGGGCGGCTGAGCCCGTGACCGGCGGCACGCGGACCGGATCGCGGATCACGGCGAGGCTCTCCAGGTGGTAGGGCGCGAAGATCCTGACCTGCTCGTTACGTGCTGCCAGGCGCTGGTCGACGGGGACGTGCAGCATCACGTCGGCCGGCCGGGTGCCCAGGTAGTGCCCCTTCCAGACCATGTTGCGCAGGTCGTCGTTCATGTCCTCGTCGGCGGTGAATTCGACCACCTCGGGCTCTAGGCCCAGGCGCTTGGCCAGCTCGCGCCCGATCGCCACGTCCACGCCCTTGCCACCACCCGAATAGGGCTGGAAGTCGTCGTATACGGCCACCCGCAGGCGGCCGGGGGTCATCGTCTGGATCGTCTCGGCCAGCGCCGAGGCGCCCACGCTTGCCGCCGCCAGCGCGACCGCGGTGAGGGAGCGCAAGAGCGTGCGCTTACTCCACATGAACCGTCTCCAGCCACGCGCGGATGGCCCACATCGCTTCCTGCTGCAGGATGCCTTCGAACGGAGGCATGTAGACCCGGCCATTGCGCGAGGCGCCGTTGCGGATGCGCATGATGAAGATCTCGTCGCCTTCGTCCTCGGCGGGCAGATAGCGCAGGTCCGGCGCGATGCCGCCCGAAACCGCGCCGATGCCGTGGCAGCGGGCACAGTTCTGGGTGAAGGCGGATTCGCCAATGCGGATGGCTTCCTTGTCGCCCCGGTAGGGATTGCTCTCGAGCCAGGTGTCGCCGAGCGCCTTCAGGGTGTGGGTGTCGACCGCCTGAGGTGTGACGTCGCCGTGGGCGAAGGCGGCACTGGTCGCGAAGCCGAGGGCGGTGATGGCGAGTGCGCGCTTGAGACGGCGCAGTGGGGTGCTGGTGGTGGCCATGGATGTGTCCTTGCGTTGGTTGTGCGTACCTCGCCGGCGGCGGGGGTTCGGTGGGCAAGGTGCAAGGGCTATGCCACGGCGCCGCGGCGGCCATGCCCTCTGCGCCGGGAAAGGCGTAGCAGAGCGGGCCTTCGGCGTCGAATCGCGACTCACGGCGAAACAGTCGCTTACAGGTGGCACGCGCCTTGCCTAGTAGTGGAACACCCGTTGCACTGCATGATTGCTCCAATGTGGGACAGGTGTTAGGGTCGCTGGCACGGTCAGCGATCGGACTGAACAGAATAAAAACAATAATCAACGGAAGGGGACACAAGCATGAGCGGACTGGTCTTGCCCGTCGAGACGCGCGAAGCCCGGATACGGGAAGCGCGCAGGGCGTTTCTGGATGGCAACCTGCAGAAGGAAGAGTTGGCCGTTGCCACGTCGAATGTCGTCAAGTCCTGGCAGCGCTGTCGTCAGTCCGGGCTGGACAATGGCCTGCGCGGATCCGACATCGGCTGCGCAGCCTCCACCGCCCTGAAGGAGGCGCAGGACCGGAACGCCTTCCTGCTCTCGCATTCGCGGGGCATCCTCAACCACCTCTACGAACAGATCCGCTCGACCGGCAGCGTGGTGATCCTGTCGGACAGTACCGGCATGGTGCTCGACAGCCTCGGTGACCCGGAGTTCGTCGACCGCGCCAACCAGGTCGCCCTGCGTCCCGGTGCCTCCTGGGCGGAGAAGCTGCGCGGCACGAACGCGGTCGGGACGGCCCTGGTCGAGCAGCGCCCGATCGAGATCGTCGGCAGCGAGCACTACTTCGACTGCAACAGCTTCCTCACCTGTTCGGCCTCGCCGATCTTCGATGCAGGTGGGCGCCTGCTCGGCGCGCTCGACATCTCCGGCGATTACCGCTCCCACCAGCGCCACACGCTGGGCCTCGTGCGCCTCACCTCGCAGATCCTCGAGAAGCGGCTGTTCGAAGCGGAGTTCGCCCAGGAACTGCTGGTCTTCTTCCATCCGCGCATGGAATACGTGGGCACCTTGCAGGAGGGCGTCCTGTCCTTCACCCCGGACGGGACCCTGCTGGCGGCCAACCGGCCCGCCATCGAGGCACTCAGCCTCAACCGCGCGATGATGCGCCAGCTCGACTTCTCGATGATCTTCGAGGGCAATTTCGGCGACTTCTTCGACCGTGCGGCCCGCGACCCCCACACCCTGAGCTCCCTGGCGCTTCGCCATGGCGGGCGCGTCTTCGCCCGCATGCGGGTACCGGTGCATCACGGCAGTGCCGCCGCCAATGCCCCGATGCCCCCCAGCCGCGCCGACACCCCGGCGCCGCGACAGGGACGCAAGTGCGAGGTGCCCGAGGCGCCGACCCTGGCCTGTCTCGACACCGGCGACGGACGACTGCGTGCTGCGGTCCAGCGGGCCAGCAAAGTCGTCGGCAAGGACATCCCGCTGTTGATCCTCGGCGAGTCCGGGGTCGGAAAGGAGATGTTCGCCAAGGCTTTCCACAACAGCGGGCCGCGGCGCGACAAGCCGTTCGTGGCGCTGAACTGTGCGGCAATCCCCGAGAACCTGATCGAATCGGAGCTGTTCGGTTACGTCGGCGGGGCCTTCACCGGGGCGCGCAAGGAGGGCTATACCGGCAAGATCCAGCAGGCCAGCGGTGGCACCCTGTTCCTCGACGAGATCGGTGACATGCCCCTGTCGCTGCAGGCCCGCCTGCTGCGCGTTCTGCAGGAGCGGATCGTCGTGCCTCTGGGGGGCATCAAGGCGGTTCCGGTGGACATTTCTCTGGTCTGTGCGACCCACCGCAACCTGCCCGAGGCGGTGCGCAGCGGCGTCTTCCGTCAGGACCTCTACTACCGCGTCAATGGCCTGACGGTGACCCTGCCGGCCCTCCGGGAGCGCTCGGACATCCGTAGCCTGATCGAGTCGATCATCGAGATCGAAGCCGAGCCGGGGCTGGACGTGCGCGTATCCGAGGAAGTGCAGGGCTTCTTCGCCCGCTACGGCTGGCCCGGCAACATCCGCCAGCTGCAGAACGTGCTCCGGGTGGCCCTGGCGCTGCTCGACGAGGACGAGACCGTGATTACCCCGACCCACCTGCCGGAGGAACTCTTCGCGATCGAATGCGATAGCGATGCCACCTCCGAGCGTTTCGAGATGCAGGGCAGCGTGGCCACGGCGCTCCCTTCGGCACCGCTGTCCAGCACCGCGTCGCCCGCGGGCGCCGGCGAGTCCCTCGAAGCGATCGAGCTGCGTGCCATCGAACGGGTGCTGGCGGAGTGTCAGGGCAACGTGTCGGCTGCCGCGCGCAGGCTGGGGATCAGCCGCAACACCCTGTACCGAAAGCTCGGCCGCATGTGAGCGCGAAAGGGCGCCACTGGCGCCCTTTTTCATGTAAACCGCGGCTCTGAAGCCCGCGGCGTCGATTCAGCCGTGGCCCGGTTCGACCGGCGCCGGGTAGGCGGTGCTGAGGATCGTCAGCGTGGCCTGCAGGTGTTCGACCACTTCCAGGCCGAGGCTGGTCAGATAGCCGCCGTCCACCTGGCTGATGAGGCCCTTGTGGAAGAGGCGGCGCGTGGCTTCGATGACCTCGCGATCCGCATTGCCGTGAATCTTGATGCCCTGCTGGTGGTTGCCCGGGTCAAAGCGGGAAAGGACCTCCAGCTCCTGGATCAATTCGGGGAAGAACAGCATCCGGCGGCCTCTCGGAATCGTGAAGCCAGCATTCTACCGTGCCGAGGCCCGCTGTCAGGGCTGCGATACGCGGTTTCCGAGCGCCTTCCAGCCGACGACGCCGCCTTCGACCGCGTAGACCTTGCGGTAACCCTGCGTCTGGTCGAGATAGTCGGCGACGATCCGGGCTTTGGCGCCGCTGCGGCAGATCACGATGACCGAGTCGTCGGGACCCGCTACCGCGCTGAACTGCGCCATGTATGCCTCGGGCTGCTGGGCGCCCCCGGCGGTAAAGAAGCTGATCGGCTGACTGCCGGGGACGATACCGGTCTCCACCTGGTCGCCGTGGTTGCGCACGTCCACAAGGGGAATGCCCTTTTCAAGGAGCGGGGCGAGCTGGTCCACGTCCACGACCGTGACTTCGGCCCGGGCGGCCAGGGTGGCCAGACAGAGCGTGAGTGCTGCGAGCGCCTTCATCGACGGGTTCCTCCTGGTGACGGGGGCGTGCTGCCCACACTGTGACCGCATTCCGGCGCGGTGTCACGGCGCCGGGCGGTTCCTCCTCAAGCTTAGGACAACCTGGCCCGGACAGGTTCTCGGCCGAGCCTGCGGGACTCAGAAATTGATACCGACCTTGGCCGTCGCCGCCCAGTTGTCGAACTCGAGATCCGACTTCTCGGTGGTCGCCTGATAGCGGAGGTCGAAGCCGGCGTAGAGGGCGCCCGCCCGGTAGTTGAGCCCGGCGGCAACGCCGTACCCGAAGAGATTCTCGTCCCGGTTGCCAGCCTCGGCCTTGACCAGGGCCAGGCTGGGGCCGGCGCCGATCGACAGGCCACCGCCCATCGGCAGGGTGTAGCGCGGCGACAGCGCGAAGGTCGTGACCTCGGCGTCGTCCTCATCGATGCGACTCATCGACAGGTGCGTGCGGATCCGGTTGTCGGGCGACTGGATCAGGCCGCAGTTGAAGTTCAGTTCGATGCCGAAGGCGTTGACCGAGTCGGCGCCGTCGTTCGTGGGCTCGACATGGGCGGCGGTCAGGGCGAGGCTGGGTTCGAGCTGGAAGTCCGGATCCGTGAGAAGGGGTGCGAATCGCCAGCCCTCCGCCTGGGCGGGCAGGGCGAACAGGGAGGCGGCCGTGGCGGCGGCGAGGACGAGGTAGCGGGTGGTTGCGGTCATGAGATGGCTCCGTGGGTCTGGGAAAGCGTTGTCCGCTTTGGGCGCGGACATCGGAGCGCAATGTGCCAGCCCCGCCGGTTCGGGTCTGTAACCTCGGTCACCCCGGCCAGGCTGGCTCGCGCCCGCCCTGGCCGGCAGCGATCAGGTCCGGAACTGGCCGACCAGCTGCTTCAGGTCGCCCATCATCCGGGCCATTTCGGTGGTGTCGCGGGAAGTGGCGCTGGCGCCGGCGGCGGTCCGGTCTGCGACTTCGGTGATCGAGTGGATGCTGTCGCCGATGTGCTCGGCCGCCTGCCGCTGGGTCGCCACGGCGTCGGCAATCTGCTCGACCATCTCACCAATGTGGGCCATCGCGGTGACGATGTCGGCCAGCGCATCTTCGGTGGCGCCGGCGTGCTCGACCGTCGCGCCAGCCTTGCTGCGGCCCTGCTCCATGACCGAGACGGCCTTGCGCGAGCCGGTCTGCAGCCGGTCGATCACGGTCTCGATCCGACCGGTCGATTCCTCGGTGCGCTGGGCCAGCTTGCGAACTTCGTCCGCCACGACGGCGAAGCCGCGCCCCTGCTCACCGGCGCGGGCGGCCTCGATCGCGGCATTGAGGGCCAGCAGGTTGGTCTGAGCGGCAATTTCACGAATGACGGCGAGGGTGTCGCTGACCTCATGAACGTCCGTCTCCAGGGCCTGCATGGCGGAGGCGGCCTCCTGCACATCGTCGGCCAGGGCCCGCATGGCCTCAATGGTGTTGCCCACGACCTTCTGCCCGGCCTGGGCGGCCTGGTCGGACTCCCGCGCGGTTTCGGCTGCGTGGCCGGCGCTCTCGGCCACCCCCTGAACGTTGGCGTTCATCTCGACTACGGCCGAGGCGGCGGCCTCGCACAGCTCGTGCAGATGATCCATACCGGCATGGGTTTCGTCGGACGCGCGCGAAAGCGACGCGCTGCTCCGGGCCAGGCTGTCGGTGTCGCTCGAGACGTGGCGGATGGTGTCGCGGATGCGCGCGACGAAGGCGTTGAAGCCGCGGCCGACCTGGGCAATCTCGTTGTCGCCCGAGATGGTCAACTGGTGGGTGAGATCGGCCTCACCGCTGGCGATGTCGTTCATCGAATCACGCAGGGCGAGGATCGGCCGCAGGATGATCCGGTCGAGCAGCAAGGCGCCAAGGACCACCGCAACGACGATCGCCGCGCCGACGATGTTCATCATCCATTGCATGGCGGCAGTCTGGTCGGTCGTGTTCTCGAGGATCGCTTCGGAGCGGACGGTCAGATCGCTGACGATCCGGTCGAGGGTCTCCGCGAGCTGGGCCGCCTGCTCGTCGAAGCCGTCGCCCGATCGCTTCATGATGACATTGCCCGCGTCCCGGCCGCTGTCGATGTAGGCGCGGGCCATTGTGACGCCGGTAGCGTGCAGTCGCTCGAGTGCGGCGATCACCGATGGCGCGTCGAAGTCGGGCGCCGAGCCGTTGGCCGCCAGCGCCCGGAGGCCCTCGATGGCGCGGTCCCGGGATGCCGCCGCTTCGGCAAACGAGCCGTCGTCGGCGGTCGCACCGGCGTCGGTGAGGAACTGCTGGACCTGGATCGTCTCGAAGCGGGCGTCCTTGGCGAGCAGCATGGCGTGCTCTAGGTGCTGGCCCTGAGCGGCGTTGTCGTGGAGATTGCCCAGGAGCACGTGGTTGGCGATGGTCAGCGCGAGCGTCGCGAGCAGAACCGCCGCCGAACCGAAAATGAGGAATTTCTTGAGGGAGATGTTCTGGATCATGGGAGCGATTCGGCTAAGGGTTGACCCTGCTAACGACGCGCGAGCCATCGGCCTTTAGGCATAGATGTCGAACGTTGCGAGATGCCACACATTCGCGCCATGAGGGTGCCGGCAGCGAGCGGCAGGCCAACTGTCGAGCCAGAGGTCGATGCGGCGCAGGGGTGCCGTCGGGTCGCATCGCGAACGCCCATGCCGGGCCCTACGCTGTCCGCCGCTGACCCCCCGCCGGCTTACCCGCCCCCGCGGTGCATGAACAGATCGAGCCGATGCAGCAGGCGGCCTCGGGCCGCCTCGTCGCCGCTCGTGAAGTGATAGCGAAGGCTCAGCGTCGGCAGCCTGAGCAGGGCGATCCGGCGCTCGGGCCCGGGGCTCGCCGTCAGCACCAGCGTGGCCTCGGGGGTAACGATCCGGTAGCCGCCGCTGCCAACTCGCTCGGCATCCGGGTACGCCGCGGCGACCCACTTGGCCAGTTCGTCCAGGGTTGCCGAGACGTCACGGCTGAACTCCTCCGCCGGCACGTGTCAGCCGCCGGCGATCGGGGGCCAGATCGCGAGGGTGTCGCCCTCGGTGAGGGCGTGGGTCGGGCGCGCCTCGGGCGCCACATAGGCGCCATTGACGAGCACCAGATGGACCAGCTTCTCCGGCAGGCGGAGGGTATCCACCAGCTCGCCGACCGACTGGTCGTCGCTGAGCTCCATCTCGGCGATGTTGCCCTTGGCGTTGGCGGGCAGGTAGTCGGTGAGGGTCGCGAACAGCTTCAGCGTGATCTTCATGGCAGAACCGGCAGGGTGTGGACGGGAGGTAGGACAGTGGCCCGGTGTCCGGGTTCGCGGCTGGCGGCTGCGAACCCGGCGCGGATCACGCTGCGATCGAAACCGGCTGGCTGGTGGCGATGTAGGCGTCCACGAAGCGGGTCGGATTCTCCATCAGCACATCCTTCCACTTGCCGAGGGGCGTGCGATTCTGGATCAGGCCCCGCAGCACGCCTACCTGGTCGGTGCGGCCGATGGCGGTGGCGCCGATCAGCACGTCGCCCTTGAACTGCAGGCTGAGGTACTTCCACAGGGCCTCGTCGGCGAGCTCGACGCCGCTGCCACCGGCCTCGGCCTTCTCGCCCCACCACTGGCCGAACGAGACCGAGATCAGGCCCAGTGTGTCGAGGACGTTGATCGCCAGCACGCCGGGCAGTTCGACGGTCCGGCCAGCCATGCCGAGCGCCGCGATGCGGCCCTGATCGGCGGCGTTGGGCTGGATGGCCGAAACCATGCCTTCACCGGTGAAAAAGTCCGGTCCCTCGGCCACGTCGCCTGCCGCGAAGACATCGGCGACGCCGGTACGCATCGAGGCGTCGACACGGACGCCATTGCCGATGTCGACGGCGGTGTCCTTCAGGAAGTCCACGTTCGGTCGCACGCCCGCGGCGGCGATGACCAGGTCGCATTCGATTTTCTCGCCGGTGGACAGGGTCACGGTCACGGCGTCAGTCGCCTTGCCTGCGCCGCCACCGGTGATGCTCTGGACCACCGACTTGATCGCTGCCCCGATGCCGCCGGCGTTGTTGGCGCCGGCCGGGTCGATCCGCTGCACGCTGGCGCCGGTTACGACGCGGATACCCTTCTCCTCGACCCAGGTCTTGATCATGCCGCCGGCCTTGGGTGTCATCATCCGCGGCACCATGCGGTCGCCCATCTCGACGACGGTCAGGTTGACGCCCCGCTTGGCCAGCGCCTCCATGATGATGCAGCCGATGAAGCCGGCGCCCAGTTGAAGCACCCGCGAACCGGGCGCGGCCAGCTTGGCGATGGCGCGCGCATCCTCCAGGGTCCAGCAGGTCTGAACCTGCGGCAGCTCCACACCGGGGATGGGCGGGCGCACAGGGTGCGAGCCGGTGGCGATCAGCAGTTTGTCGTAGGACTCGTTGCTGCCGTCGCTGAAGGTGATCCGCTTGGCCGCGGTATCGATCGCGGTTGCCTTGCCCCGCTTCTGGCGCACCTTGAGCTCGTCGAAGTGGGTGTCCGTCTTGCGCAGGTAGGTGCCGCGCTCGTCGATGTTGCCCTCCAGCAGGTAGGGGATCGCCATGCGCGAGTAAGGCGGCTCGGCCTCGCATCCGACCATGACGATCTCGTCGCCGGGGGCCGCACTCCGGAGGGTTTCAGCGGCCACCACGCCGGTGGGGCCATTGCCGAGAATCACATGTTTCATTGCTGCGTCCTTGTGTCGGGGGCGGATCTGGCGCCCCGCGGCTGGTTGCGGAAAAAACGCCGGGGTGCGGTTGTCCGCCACCCCGGCGCCTGTCCTCTAGCGTGTTGCTGCAGGGGGCCTTAGAGGCCCAGCCGCGCGCGGGTTTCGGCGGTCGGCACGCCCTCGGCGTCCCAGCCGCGGACCTTGTAGTACTCGGGCAGCATCTCGTCGATGTGGCTGACGACGCCCTTGGCCGGGCCCGTCTTGGCCGCTTCGGTCTTGAGGCGCGGCGGCAGATCGTCGTCCTTCTTCGTGAAGCCGGCCTTGAGGTTGTACTCGCGCTCGAGGTTCCAGATGCGCTCGCCGACCTCGTTCAGGCGCTCCATCGTCCATTCGCCCTCGCAGGCAGCAGCAAGCTGGGGCTGCACGTCGGCCAGGGTCCAGGCGAAGGAGGTGAACAGGCAGATACCGGCCGAGTCGAAGATGGTGGTCGCGTCCTGGAAGGCCTTGACCAGTTCCGGCTTGCCTTCGGTGGCGGTCGGCTCGGTCTTGACCGGGATGCCCAGCACTTCGGAGGCCACGGTGTAGCCACGGACGTGGCAGGCGCCCCGGTTCGAGGTGGCATAGTTGAGGCCGATGCCCTGGATGCCGCGACCGTCGTAGGCCGGGAATTCCTGGCCCTTGACGCTCATCGACAGCTCCGGATGACCGTACTTCTCGCAAAGGCGCTTGGAGCCGAGGCCGACTTCCTTGCCGAAACCTTCGCCCTTCGAGACCTGCTCGGCGAGGAAGGCCAGGGCCTGGGCGGAACCGAACGGCGCCTCGATGCCGATCTGCTCCTTGGTCAGGACGCCCATCTCGTAGAGCTCCATCACCGCGCCGACGGTGGCGCCGAAGGTGATCGGGTCGTAGCCGTCCTCGTTGCACAGCATGTTGGCGTACTGCAGTGCTTCCAGGTCGCCGACGCCGTTGGCGGCGCCCAGGGCCCAGGCTGCCTCGTACTCCAGGCCGCCGGAGGCGCCCCAGTATTTCGGGCTGTTGACCACGGTGAAGTGGTTCTGGTCGATCTTCGAGATCCGCCCGCAGGCGATGGTGCAGCCGAAGCAGGCGGCGTTGGTCACCAGGTGCTTCTTGCCGTCGCTCTCGCGCACCTCGTGCATCGCCTCGGCCGAAATCT
>JAGRGD010000174.1 GCA_020445665.1 Rhodocyclaceae bacterium | reverse complement strand
GAGGGCGTCCCAGTCCACCGCGTCGAGGGTGTTCTTGACGAGCAGGCCCAGCTCGGTGTCGCCCTCCATCAGCAGGCGGCGACTGAAGAACAGGGTGTCCGGGTCTTCTTCGCGCAGGGCCAGGGCGATGAAATCGCGCAGGGTCGCCGAGATGCGGAGATCCTCGGGCTGGCGGTCGAAGACCGGCCGGAAGCCGCGGGGGCCGAGGGCGAAGCGCAGGCGCAGGCCGGCGTCGGTGACCACCACCAGCAGGCGCTTGCCGAGCAGGGGCTCGAGCTGGTCGCGGGGCAGCACCCGGTCGAGGGCGAGGTTCAGGGTCGCGACCAGGCCAAGGGTGGGCGGCAGCTGGGGCAGCCGGCCGACCAGGGCCTTGAGACGGGTGGGGACGGTGAAGGCGGGCAGCTTGCGTTCCATGGGGGACTCCTCAGGCGACGTACTCTTCGACCCCGGCGCGACCGTGCCAGAAGCCGTTGCAGGCCTCGGCCGGCATCAGCGCGCGGCTGGCCTCGAAGGCGTCGCGGGGGGTGCGGTGGCCGTCGGCAACGGCGCGGAACAGGTCGACGACCTCGGCCGTGCCGCTCGCCTGGGGGCTGATGCGGAGCACGTCCACCGGGCCGTCGATCAGCGCCGGCAGGTCGCCGAGCAGGTTGTGCACCCGTGCCGACTGGGTCTGGATGCCGTTGATGGTCAGGAAGGGCTGGCCCTCCCGGGTGTTCAGGGTCAGGCCGTCGGCGAAGTCGATGCAGCGGAAACCGCAGTCGTCCTTCTGCAGGTTGAAGTGGCGTGCCGTGAAGCAGCGCGCCGAGTAGGCCAGGGGCAGGCGGCCGTAGGCGAAGGCCTCGGTCTCGAGGGGCTCGCCGTGGGCGGAGAGCAGGCCGGCCAGGGTTTCACCGGACATCTCGTGGGGCGCCACGAAGCGGCGCGCGCCGAGTTCGACCAGCACACTCAGGGTGTGGGCGTTGAAGATGTTGAGGCTCGGCCCGGCGATCCAGCCCTCGGTCTCGGCCAGCAGGCGGGCGGCGCCCATGTCGTTGGCCTCGACCTTGAAGCGGGCCTGCTGGGCGATCTTGCGCAGGGTCTTGAGGTCGGACTCGGACTCGATCAGGGTCTGGCTGGAGATCACCACTTCCTTGCCGGCCTCGGCGAGCTGCTCGCCGATGTCGAGCCAGTCGGGCAGGCGCAGCTCGTGGCGGCGGGAGCAGACCGTTTCGCCCAGATAGACGATGTCCACCGGCGCGTCGGCCATCGAGCGGTAGAAGTCGAGGGTGGCCTCGCGGGTCCAGTAGTACTGCAGCGGGCCGAGGGAGAGCTTGATCGTCATGGCGCTCACTTCCAGGGGCGGTGATAGGCACCGAGTGTCTGGCTCTGGCCTTCCGAGACCTTGGCCAGTTCGGCCTGCCAGGCCGGCTCGGGGCGGAAGCCGTCGGCGTCGCGCTGGACCCGGTCGATGGCCTGGCGCCACACCTTGGTGACCTGGCCGACGTAGGCGGGCGAGCGCTGGCGGCCTTCGATCTTGATCGCTGCGACCCCCATCCGGGCGATCTCCGGCAGCAGCTCGAGGGTGTTCAGGCTGGTCGGCTCCTCGATCGCGTAGTAGGTCTCGCCGCCGACCTCGAAGCGGCCCTTGCACAGGGTAGGGTAGCCGGCGCGCTCGTCCTTGCCGAAGCGGTCGATCAGGATGCCGTTGACCCGCGTCTCCATGCCCTGGTCGGTCTGTTCCCAGCGCACGTGCTTGCCGGGCGAGCAGGCGCCGTTGCAGTTGGGCGACTCGCCGGTGGCGTAGGCGGAGAGGGCGCAGCGCCCCTCGACCATCACGCACAGGCCACCGAAGCCGAACAGCTCGAGCTCGACCTGGGTGTTGCGGATCACGTTCTCGACCTGGGCCAGCGAGAGCACCCGCGGCAGCACCGCGCGCTGGATGCCGAAGTGCTCGTGGTAGAAGTTGATCGCTTCGTAGCTGGTGGCCGAGCCCTGCACGGACAGGTGCAGGCGCAGTTCCGGGTGGGTGCGCATGGCGTAGCGCATCAGCCCCGGGTCGGCCAGGATGACCGCGTCGATGCCGCGCTCGGCGGCCTTGTCCACGGCCTGGGTCCAGCTCGTCCAGTTGTCGCTCTGGGGGTAGGTGTTGAGCGCCAGCAGGACCTTCGCGCCGCGCGCATGGGCGTAGGCGATGCCGTCGCGCATGGCCTTGTCGTCGAAGTTCAGGCCGGTGAAGTTGCGGGCGTTGGTGGCGTCCTTGAAGCCGAGATAGACGCAGTCGGCGCCGTGGTCGACGGCGGTCTTGAGGGCGGGCAGGCTGCCGGCCGGACAGACGAGTTCGATACGGGCCATGGGCGGGTGCTCGGATCCAGCGGATGAAACCCTCAAGGATAGGAGGGAGCGGCCCGGGGGGAGTTGACCGGTATCAACGTCGGCTCGATTGCCGACGGACGGCGGGCCGCCGTCAGCGGGATTCGGTGGCGCTGTCGCCGAAGGGCAGCCGTTCGCTCGCCGCCGGACCGCCGGGCAGACGGATCAGCAGCGCCAGGAGCAGGCCGATGAGGGCGAGGGACAGGAACTTGAGCAGGCGCATGCGACAGGCGGTCGGGGAAATCGGTGGCGCAGTATATAGGCCGAAAGTAGTAAGCGGTGTGATTGCCGACACGCCGCTTCTCAGGGCGCGCGCGCTGTCTCCTCGCCGGCCAGCAGGTGAGCCGCGATGAGGCCGTTGCACAGGCCGAACACCACCGCCGCGCCCAGGAAGACCGGCGTCAGGTAGAACACCCCGTCGTGAGGTACCAGCCACAGGCGGGCGATGGTGAGCTGTCCGCCGATGTGGGCGAAGGCGGCGAGCAGGCTGTGGCTGACCGGGCCGAACCAGCGCCTTGGCAGGGGGCGGGCGAGGCCGAGCACGACGAGGCTGGCGAGGCTGCCGGTGAGGCTGAGGAAGAAGCCCGGTGCAAGGAACTGGCCGAGCAGCAGGCTGCCCGCCAGCACCCGCAGCAGGGACACCCAGGCGGCGTCGCGCCACCCGTAGCGCCACAGCACCACCAGCGTGATGATGTTGGCCAGGCCCGGCTTGACCCCGGGCAGGGGCATCGGGATGGCGGCCTCGGCAACGGTCAGCGCGATCGCCGCCGCCGCCAGCCGGGCGATGCGGACGTCGTCCGCGCTGACCGGCAGCTCAGTAACTGAGCGAGTCATGGCTGTTTCCGCCGCCGTCGAGGGCCAGCGAGACCTGGTTCGGCGCACAGATCGCGACCGCGCCACCGCGGCTCAGCCAGCCCTGGCGCACACAGTACTGGCGCGGTCCGGGGTCGGCGGCGACGCGGGCGCGGCCGGGCTCGACCTCGATCCGCGTCTCGCCCAGCGGCCCCGCAACGGTGAGGCTGCGCGGTGCGTCAAGCGGCAACTCGGCGACGATGGCGCCGCCGGCGCGGACGATCGCCCGCTCCGGCCGGTCGCCCTGCCAGAGCAGGAGGAAGCTCGCGACGGTGGCGGCCAGGCCGGCGCCGATCACCAGCAGATCGCCGGCCAGCAGGTGGCGTCGCCAGGCCGACAGCGCGGCGAGATCCATGCGCTAGCCGGTCACGCCCTTGCGCGGCGGCATCGTGGCGGACACCTCGCTGCGCAGCGAGCGGTGTCGCACCAGCACGTTGGTGGAGGGGCGGAAGCGCGCGGCGAGCCACTCGGCGAGATACACCGAGCGGTGCTGGCCGCCGGTGCAGCCGATGCCGACCGTGAGGTAGCTGCGGTTGTCGCGCACGTAGCTGGGCAACCAGGTGGCGACGAAGCGGTAGATGTCCTCGGCCATGCGCCCCACCTCGGGCACCTTCTCGAGGAACTCCACCACCGGCAGGTCCTTGCCCGTGAGGGGGCGCAGGCGCGGATCGTAGTAGGGGTTGGGCAGGCAGCGGGCGTCGAAGACGAGGTCGGCATCCACCGGCAGGCCGTACTTGAAGCCGAAGGACTGGAACATCAGCGTGAGGCCCTCGGCGGCCTTCAGGTCGAGGAAGTTCTTGATCCAGCCGCGCAGCGTGTTGGCGGCCTGGTCGCTGGTGTCGATGCGATGGCCCAGCGCGGCGAGGTCCGCCAGGGCGTCCCGTTCCCGGTGGATGGCCTCGGCCAGCGAGGTGCCCTCCTCGGCCAGCGGGTGGCGCCGCCGCGTCTCGGAGAAGCGCTGGATCAGCGTGTCGTCGCGGGATTCGAGGAACAGGAAGCGCAGGTCGTCGACCATGCCGCGCAGTTGGTCGAGCTGGCGTGGCAAGGCGGCGATGCTGGCGCCGGAGCGCACGTCCACCGCCACCGCGGCACGCTTGAAGCCGCTCGCGCGGATGTGCCCGATGAATTGGGGCAGCAGCGTCGCCGGCAGGTTGTCGACGCAGTAGTAGCCCGAATCCTCGAGGGCCTTCAGGGCCACCGATTTTCCGGAACCGGACAGACCGCTGATGAGTACCAGTTGCATGGACCGCCTTGCGAGTGCGTGACGCTACCCTTGTACCAAACGCCGATGACGCGCGCCAGCGCGGGCGCCTGCCGGCTGTCGGATTTATGACGTTGGCGTGGGTTCAGCTGGCGTGGAGCATGTGGTGGTCGGTGCGGGCAACGCCGGCACGGACCAGGTCGCGGGTCAGCGATGAGGCCAGCGCATCCGGGCTCAGGCGCAGGTAGCGGCGGTTGATCTCGCGATACAGCGCCACCTCCTCCAGGTAGGCCGGCAGCGCCTCGAGCGCGACGCTGCGGCACTCCATCAGGTTGAAGGTGAGGCAGGCGCGCAGGGCGTTGCGCGCCATCCGCTCGGCGTCGGCCTCGAAGGCCGCAAGCCGGGCAAAGGCGCGGGTCAGCGCCTCGTGCACATCGCCGAAAGGCGAGCCGTGGCCGGGAATGACGGTATCCACCGGCAGCCGGCCGATCGTCTCGAGGGTCTCGCGGGTCGACCGCAGGCCGTCGGCGTCCCCGTACAGTTCGGGAAACTGGACGCCGAAGCCGTCCTGCCACAGGGCGTCGCCGGAGATCAGCAGCCGGGCCTCGGGGCAGTGGAACATCTGCGCGCGCATGTCGTGCCCGGGGGCGGGCAGGGTGCGCCACTCCAGCCCGCCCAGGAGAAAGCGGTCGCCGCAGGCCAGGGTGTCGTCGAAGGCGAAGCGGTCGCACTGCTGGTCGATGGGGATCAGCAGCAGCGCCTCCTCGTCCCAGCGGGAGACGATCCCGGCCATCGCCTCGGGCACACTGATGCGGCAGCCAAAGGCCGCCTGCACGGCGGCGTTGCAGCCGATGTGGTCGGAATGGGCGTGGGTGTTGATCAGGCGCTCGAGGCGGCGCCCGTCGAGGGCATGGCGGACCAGCGCGACGGTCTGCTCGGCGTGGGTGACGTAGCCGCTGTCCACCATCGTCGCGGCCTCGCCGTCGAAGCCGATGATGTTGTTCGCCGACAGCCAGCCCCGCTCCAGCACCACCAGCGAGTCGGGGAGGCGGGGCGAGGTCATCGGCGGCGGGCGGGCGCGTGGTGCGCCGGCGCTCAGGCGGACTTGAACAGGGCCCGCTCGTCCCCGGCGATGATCTCGTCGCCGTTCTTGAGCTGGACCGGGTCCGCGCCCAGAGGCCTGGTGTTGACCCGCACCGGCTTGCCGCTGACCTGGGTCAGGAACAGGCCGAGGGGGCGGCGGTTGATGACGCCGAGGGACTTGCCCTCGTGTCCCACCGGCACCAGCACGCCGTCAATCGCCACCTCGCTGCCGGCCCGCGGCCCCTCGACGACCACCAGCCGCCCCTTGGGGAAGCGCGAGCGGGTCGCCTTGGTGGAGGCCGCCGCGGAGTCGAGCGCCGCCGGCACCACCTGGGTGTTGGCCGGCGAGACCTGCGGCCTGACCGGGGCGATGATCTGGGTGCGGTCGAAGCCGACACCCGACGAGGCCACGTTCATGTACTTGATGCGGTACGAGCCGAGGAAGATGACGTCGTTGTTCTCGAGCAGGTGGCGGGTGATCCGCTTGCCGTTGACCAGGGTGCCGTTGGTGCTGCCCAGGTCCTCGAGGAAGTGGTCGTTCACGACGGTGATGATCGCGGCGTGCTCGCCGCTGATCTCGCCCGAGTCGATGGACAGGTCGCAGTCCGCGCTGCGTCCGATGGTGAGGCGCGACTCCGGCAGAACCCGCTGCTCGATGATCTCGCCGTCGTGGCTCAGCACGATCTTGGCCATGGTGTCAGTGTCCTCCGCCGAGCAGTGAGCGCAGCCAGCCGCGGAGGCGGCCGAAGGCGGAACCCTCGCCCGCATCGCCGGCCGCGGTGGCCGGGGCATCCTGCGAGGGCACTTTGGCCAGCGTCACGGTGATGTTGTCGAAGCCGCCATTGTCGCGGGCGATCATGACCAGCTGCTCCGCCGCCAGCGACAGATTGCTGCGCAGGACCCGCAGGGCCAGTTCCAGGTCGATGCCGTCGACCATGTCGTTGAGACCGTCTGTGCACAACATGAAGATGTCGCCGGGCATGCACGGCACCGTGTGCAGCGCGATGGGCGGCTTCTCGTCGTGGCCCAGGGCGTGGGAGACCAGATGGCGGTTGTGGCTGGCGGCGATCGCGTCCTCGCCGATCACGCCCATCTCGCGGACCTCCTGGGTCAGGCTGTGATCGCGGGTGAGCAGGCGGAGCTTGCCGGCGGCGAGCCGGTAGGCGCGGGAATCGCCCAGGTGGGCGATCGTGGCCTGCTCGCCGTGCATCAACAGACAGGCCACGGTGGTGCCCATGCCCTTGAGCTGCTCGCGCCCGCGGGCGCGCTCGAGGATCGCGTCGTTGGCGTGCTTCACCGCATCGGCGAGGAGCGACTCGGCGTCGGAGGCGCCGGACGGGGGACCGTTCGTAATGGCTTGCCGGACGTGGGCGGAGATGCTCTCGACGGCCATCGTCGCGGCGAGGTCGCCGGCATTGTGGCCGCCCATGCCGTCGGCGACGACCATCAGGCCGATGTCGGGCTCGACACAGTGGGCATCCTCGTTCAGGGAGCGGACACAGCCGGAGTTGCTGAGCCCGCTCATCTCAAGACGGCGGGTAGGGGTCAAGGCGTTCTCGTCTCGCAGGTGCCTTCCGTGAGCGCTGGGGGCCTTCACGGGGCGGCAATCGTCGGATTGAGCCGGATTATTCCATAGTCGGGTCCACAGACGTAGCACGGGAAGCCCCCCGCTTGTGATAACTTTTGCCGATCCGGCTCCCGTTATGACATTGCCAGAACCATGCACGCTTCCGCCAGCACCAGTGACCGCCCGGCATCCGGCTCCGCCCGGATCGGCCGCTATGTGGTCACGGGCATGCTGGGAAAGGGCGCCATGGGCACCGTCTATCGCGCCGAGGATCCGCTCATCGGTCGCAAGGTCGCGCTCAAGGTCCTGAGCCTCGACCTGTCCGAGAAGGAGCGCATTCAGTTCCGCGAGCAGTTCTTCAGCGAAGGGCGCGCTGCGGGGCGGCTCAACCACCCGAATATCGTAACCATTTATGACATTGGCGAGAGCGATGGCGTGCCCTACATCGCCATGGAGTTCCTGCAGGGCCTGACCCTGCGCGAGACCCTCGATACGGGCACCGTGATGCCGGTGCGGCGGGTCGTGGATATTGGCCTGGCGGTGTGCCGCGGCCTCGACTTCGCGCACTCCCAGGGGGTCATCCACCGGGACATCAAGCCGGCCAACATCATGCTCAGCCGCAGCGGCATGGTGAAGATCATGGACTTCGGCATCGCCCAGACCCGCTTCAGCCTCGGCGCCGACCGCACGCTGCCCAGCGGCCACGTCCTGGGCTCGCCCAAGTACATGGCGCCCGAGCAGATCCAGGGGGGCACGGTGGATGCGCGCTCCGACCTGTTCGCCCTGGGGGTGACGCTCTACGAACTGCTGGTCGGGCGTAGCCCGTTCGAAGGGCGGCGCCTGCTCGAGGTGGTGGACAAGGTGCTGCACTCCGAGCCGCCCACCGCGCGGGAGCTCAACCCCGACGTGCCGCGCGAGCTCGACCTGCTGCTGCTGCGGGCCATGCACAAGGACCCGGCGCAGCGTTTTGCATCGGCGCGTGAAATGGCGCCAGTGCTGCGGATGCTGCGCAAGCAGCTGCGCGCCGTCCCGGACGGCGGGCAGACGCTCAAGCCGACCACCGGGAAATCCCGCAACGGCGGCACCATGGTGCTGCCGAAGTCCGCCCAGGCGCGGGCCAACGGACGCGGCTCGCGGCGCAAGCTGGCGGTCGCGGTCGGTGCGGTGGTGGTGGCGGCCTGGGGCGCTTTCACGCTGCTCCAGCCGGGGCAGGACGCGCTCCAGCCACAGCCGGCACCCTCCCTTGCGGCCACGCCGGTGGCGATCGGGGAGGTCGATATCTTCGCGCCGCCGATCATGCCGCTGCCCACTGTCGACGAGGTGCCGCCCGCTGCCTTCGCGCCGCCGCCGCCACCGCCCGAGCCGGTGCGGGCGAAGCCGTCAGCGCGCGTGGCGCCGCCGGTGGCGGCCAAGGCGCCGGAGCCGGTCGCCAGCGATGCGGTGGTGCGCCTGTCGGTGCTGCCCTGGGGGCAGGTCTTCGTTAACGGCAGGCTCGCCGGCGTGACACCACCGATGAAGCAGCTCGACCTGCCGGTCGGGCGGCACCGGATCGAGATCCGCAATCTCGACTTTCCTCCCTTTATCGCGGACCTGACGCTAGAATCCGGAGACGACAAACAGCTGCGGCACCGCTTCGGCCGATGAATCCGCGCCTCCGTGCGGCGCTTGCGCTGCCGGTCTCGATCCTGCTGCTTTCCGCCTGCAACACGCTGCCCCAGCGTGCGGCGCCGGTTGTCGATCACAACAAGATCTGGCAGACCTCCCGCCTGGCCCTGGACCAGGGGCGCTACGCCTATGAGCAGGGCGACTTCGAGCGGGCCTCGCTATGGCTGAACGAATCGCTCGATCTCAAGCTCTCCAGCGTCGGCGAAACCGTCGAGGCCCACAAGCTGCTCGCCTTCATTGCCTGCAGCCGGGCCGAAATGGACGACTGCCGGGCGCACTTCCGTAGCGTGCTGGCGCTGGCGCCCGGGTTCGAGCTGGCCAAGGCGGAGGCCGGTCACCCCATGTGGGGACCGGTGTTCATCGAGGAAAAGGCCGCCCTGGCCCACTGAGCGGGCGGGGCAGGCGCCAGCCCGAGGGGTCCCCCGGTGCGGAGCCCGCCGCGCAGGTCGTCCCTGGCGCCGTTCCACACCTCCTGGCCCACAGACCCTAGCGGCCGCAGAGGGCTTCCGGCGGGTTCCGGTAGAGGCTGCCCGGCGGGAGTTCGAGGCTGACGAAGCCCAGCTGGTCCACCGGCGTCTGGTCGTCGGTGTAGTACATGCCGTCGGCGACCTTTCCCCCCACGTAGGATCCGGCCACGCCGCCGCCCAGCCCTCCGACCACGCCGCAGGCGAGCAGGCCCCAGCCGCCCGAGGCGATGCCGAAGATCATGCACACGCCGACACCGGCGCCGGCGCCGAGGCCGCCGCCGATGAAGCCGCCCATCTCCTCGCCAATCACACGCGGCAGCGCCTGCTCGCTGGCGTTCCAGATGCGGGCGGCCGATATGGCCACGCCCACCACCAGCACCACCCGGCCACCGTGCCGGAGGTAGGACGCCCCGCGCATTGCGGCCGTGTTCACGGTGGTGTTGGAGGTCTGGGCGCCGCGGATGATGTGATTGTGCATGGCCTCGCCGGACAGGCCGCGGGTCTGGTAGCGCTTCTGGATGTTGTCCCAGCTGCGACCTCCGACCCCGTACTGGCGCCAGTCCCGCAGCTCGTAGATGCCGCGGGTAACAAGGCCGGAGGAGGCGCGGATGCGCGAGATGATGCGGTTGCGCTCTGCCGACACCCAGCGGGCGACGCTCTCCTTCGGCTCGCCGGCTTCGAGGCGGCGGGCCAGCTCGACCATCATGCCTTCGATCTCGCGCTTGTAGGCGGCGCGAAGCAGGGGGGCGTTGATCCCGATCTCGGCCATCCTGCGCCCGGCGCCGATGGCATCGCCGCCCAGTCCCTCGAGAAAGCGCCGGGCGGTGTCGGCGTCGCTGACGGGCAGGGGCAGGAGGAAGCCGTCGTCGGGCAGCTTGAACGGCGGGCCGGGCCAGGTGGTGTGTCGGGTCGCGGCGATTTCGCCGCAGGCGTTCGGGTCAGCCATGGGGGTCGGGTTCCTCTTCGAGTGCCGGGAGTTGTTCGGACGCGAACACGCCCAGACCGGGCACCGGGAAGAGGCGCAGGCCAAGCATGCCGGGCTCGCGCAGCACGCGGGGCACGCCGCGGAGCCAGGCGCGCCCCTCGGGCAGCCCGGGGCGCGCGGCGCGCAGGTCGGCGACGGCGCCGAGGCCTCCGGCCGCAAACGGGCCGATGAGCGCGAAGCGCGCGCCGGCCAGCACGATATGGAAGCCTTCGTCACCCTGGTGGATGGCGTCTTCAAGCCGGCAGCTGACGAGGCGCTCGATGGTGTCGAGGGGGATCTCGCCGTCGTGGGCGGTGCCGGAAATGCGCAGCCGGTCTTCAATCAGGTCGATGCGGGGAGCGCTCATGGGCCTGTTCGCTGTGTCCGGCAAATATGCTAACAGCCTGTTCGGAAGTCAGGCTTCAAGGAATGTGTCGTCGCTGCGCTGAACGCCCGTTCAGTCGTCGGTGGGCGGGGCGTGGACGACGATCTTCTCTTCAATGATCTCGGCGTCGTGGGGGGCCGGCGGCTCGGGCTCGCCGTAGATCTCGGCGCTGGTGCGGCCGCAGCCGATGCAGCGGTCACTGTCCGGGTCGATCTGGCAAAGGCCGATGCAGGGGGAGTCGTCGTTCATGTTCGGGGATCGCTTCGAGGGCAGGGGGCCAGACGCATCAGCGCTCGCGGCGCAGCGCGTTGTCGGGCGGCGCCTTCGCCGCCCGGCGCCGTTCGACTTCCCGCAGGATGGACCGGCGCCGGTCGTCGCTGGCCTGGGCCCACACCATGATCTCCTCGATGGTGCGGTGGCAGCCTTCGCAGGTTCCGGTCTGGGGATCCATGCGGCACAGGTTGATGCACGGGGACGCGACGCTCAACGGGGACCTCCGCCATCGGGATGATGGCGCCGATGCATGGCCTCGTAGTCGCCGCCGGCGCCGCAGGCGTGGCCGCCGTCACCATGGTGCTGCATCATCGGGCCGCCGTGCTGGCCCGGGGCATGGTGCATGCCGGGTCCGCCCTGGCCGCGGCTGGCGCTGCGCAGTTCCATGTAGCGGTCGATCTGGCCGTCATCGAGGATCTCCCGCTGGGCGATGTGGGTGGCCAGGTGGCGGGCACGCAGCGTGCCCTGCAGGGAGCCGATGCGGTCCATGATCGACTGCATGCCGGCCTCGGTCGCGAGGCCGTCCTTGAACAGACGGTCGAGCCTGCGCTCTTCCTCGACCAGCTGCGCACCCACTTGCCGGGCATCGGCCTGCATGGTGTCGAACAGGTGCTGCGTGCGCTCGCGCTGGGTGTCGTCGAGCTCGAGCTCGGCGGCGAGCTCGAGGACGTGCTTCGGGCCGGGGTAGCCGTTCAGCTCGGCAGCTTTGGCCATGCCCATGCCGCGGCCGTCGAGCAGGCCCTGCATCTGGTGGCCGCCCATCGAGGCGAGGCTGCCCGGTCCGCCCGCCATGGCGCACATGGGCTGGTCGGGAGCGGCGGCGGCCGGCAGGGCGGTGGCGAGCGCCAGCAAGGTGGCGCCGATCAGGCGTGTCTTCATATCGTGCAGTCCTGTTTGCGTTGTCTGGCCAGCATCGCGCGGGCGACCCGGGAGGCGGGCTCGCGGCCGAGGCGGCCGCTGATCCAGTCGGCGGTCGCGACCAGGGCATCGAGGTCGATGCCGGTCTCGATGCCGAGCCCGTCGAGCAGATAGACCACGTCTTCGGTGGCAACGTTTCCCGAGGCGCCGGCGGCGTAGGGGCAGCCCCCGAGCCCGGCGACCGAGGCGTCGAAGACCGCCACGCCCGCCTGCAGCGCCGCGTGGATGTTGGCGATGGCCATGCCGTAGGTGTCGTGGAAGTGGCCGGCGGCCTGCGCCGGCGGGACCCGCGCGAAGACCGCGTCGAGCATGCGCCGGGTGGCGGCCGGGTTGCCGACCCCGATGGT
The DNA here is from genome assembly GCA_020445665.1 of Rhodocyclaceae bacterium. Classification (GTDB taxonomy): domain Bacteria; phylum Pseudomonadota; class Gammaproteobacteria; order Burkholderiales; family Rhodocyclaceae; genus Cognatazoarcus. The sequence goes on along the minus strand of JAGRGD010000174.1, from coordinate 1,595 downwards.
GTCGCCGAGGCTGACCTCGTAGCAGCCCATCTCGCGCAGGGTGCCGGCCACGTCGGCGACGGCCTGCGGCGCGATGTCGCCCTCGTAGGGGCAGCCGACGACGCACGAGACGTAGCCGCGCACCCTCACGCCGGCCGCGTCGGCCGCCGCCATGACCGGCTCGAAGCGCGCCAGCGACTCGGCGATGGTGCAGTTGATGTTCTTCCGGCTGAAGGTCTCCGACGCGGCGGCGAACACCGCCACCTCCCGGGCGCCGGCCTCGACGGCGGCCTCGAAGCCCTTCAGGTTCGGCGTCAGCACCGGATAGTCGACCCCCGGCCGGCGCACCAGCCGGCGCATGACCTCCGGCGCGTCCGCCATCTGCGGCACCCACTTGGGCGAGACGAAGGCGGTGGCCTCGATGGCCGGCAGGCCGGCCTCACCGAGGCGGGCGATCAGTTCGAGCTTGGTGTCGGTGTCGACCGGCTGCTTCTCGTTCTGCAGGCCGTCGCGGGGACCGACCTCGACGAGGCGGACACGGGTGGGCAGGGACATGGCGGCATTGTCCTCCAATCAGGCGGCCGCTTCGAAATCGACCAGCTCGGCGCCGTCGCCGACCTGGTCGCCGACGGCGTAGTGGAAGGCCTTGACGGTGCCGTCGGCCGGCGCGGTGATGGTGTGCTCCATCTTCATCGCCTCCAGGATCAGCAGCGGCGCGCCCTTGGCGACCGTCGCGCCGGCGGCCGCCACCAGCGCGATGACCTTGCCCGGCATCGGCGCCAGCAGGCCGCCCTCGGCGCCGCTGGCGTCGGCGCCGTGGTAGAGCGGGTCGACGCTGGCCAGCATCCAGGTGCGGCCGTTCAGGAACACATGCCGCTTCTCTCCGGCGTGAATCACCGCCGCGTCCATCCGGGTGCCGTCGAGTTCGACGCGGAGCAGGCCGCGCGGCTCCCGCTCGCCGCGGGCGCGCACCTGGCGCTCGCCGAGCACCAGGGTGTAGCCGTCGCGCCGGTAGATCACGCCGACGGTCTGCTCCCGCTCGCCGAAGCGCAGGCACAGGTCGCGCCGCGCCGAGTTGTTGAGGCGCCAGCCGTCGCGGTCATGCCACGGCGACGCGGGCTCGAGGTCGGCGCGGGCCTGGGCCGCGCCCCGCTGGCTCTCGCGCAGCAGCTCGGCCAGGGCCGCCACCAGCCAGACCTCGTCGGGCGGCGTCGGATCGGCCGGGAACAGGTAGGCCCGCTCGCGCTCGATCAGGCCGGTGTCCAGGTCGGCCGAGGCGAAGGCCGGGCACGCGGTCAGGCGCGACAGGAAGCCGATGTTGTTGGCGACGCCCACCACCCGGTACTCGGCCAGTGCCTGCAGCATCCGCGCGCAGGCGCGCTCCCGGCTGTGGTCCCAGACGATCAGCTTGGCGATCATCGGGTCGTAGTGGGGGCTGATCTCGTCGCCCTCCTCGACGCCGGTGTCCACCCGCACGTGCAGGCCCTCGGCAGGCGGGGCCAGGTGCACCAGCGTGCCGGTGGACGGCAGGAAGCCCTTGTCCGGGTCTTCGGCGTAGATGCGTGCCTCCAGCGCGTGACCATGGATGGCGAGCTGTTCCTGGGCCAGCGGCAGCG
>JAGRGD010000173.1 GCA_020445665.1 Rhodocyclaceae bacterium | reverse complement strand
GGGTGTTCCGCAGGAAGATGTCCGCGTACCCGCCCAGCGAGACGACGCCTTCTTGGATCCGTGCCCCACCGGAATCGTTGAGCCCGATGACCGGGGCGCCCACCCGCATCGCCAGGTCCATCACCTTGCAGATCTTCTCGGCGTGGGTCTCCGACAGGGAGCCACCGAAGACCGTGAAGTCCTGCGAGAAGACGAAGATCAGCCGGCCGTTGACCGTGCCATAGCCGATCACGACGCCGTCGCCGGGCACATGCTCTTCCTGCATGCCGAAATCGGTGCAGCGGTGCTCCTTGAACATGTCCCACTCTTCGAAGCTGCCGTCGTCCAGCAGCAGTTCGATGCGCTCGCGCGCGGTGAGCTTGCCCTTCTTGTGTTGCGAGTCGATGCGCTTCTGGCCACCACCGAGGCGGGCCATTTCGCGCTTCTCCTCGAGGCGGCGAATGATGTCTTGCATGGATCGTCCCTTTTTCGTGTCGCTCTATATCGTTGCGTCCGGCCCGCCCCAGGGGCGGCCCGCCCTACTTCAGCATGCCCAGGAGCCGCCACGCGGCAGCAGACGGCGTCGTGGCGCCGGCCTCCACCGCCGCCGACAGCTCCGGCAGGCACTGTTTCACTTCCGGGTGGCTGCGGAACCGGGTCCGCAGGCCACTGTCGATCATCTCCCACATCCAGGCCAGGGCCTGATGCCGCCGCTTGGCCTCGAATTCACCGCTGGCCTGCATCGCGGACCGGTAAGCCTCGACCTGCTGCCAGAACTCGGCTATGCCGTCCTTCTGCAGCGCCGACAGCGTCAGCACCGGCACGGTCCAGTTGGCGCTGGCCGGGCGCAGGAGGTGCAGCGCACTCTTCAACTGCGCCTTCGCCAGGCTCGCCGCCCGGCTGTCGATATCCGCCTTGTTCACCACGATCATGTCGGCGATCTCCATGATCCCCTTCTTGATCGCCTGCAGGTCGTCGCCCGCATTCGGCAGCTGCAGCAGGCAGAACATGTCGGTCATGCCGGCCACCGCCGTTTCCGACTGCCCCACCCCCACCGTCTCGACGATGATCACGTCGAAGCCGTAGGCCTCGCACACCAGCATCGCCTCGCGGGTCTTCTCGGCGACCCCGCCCAGGCTGCCCGCCGACGGGCTTGGCCGGATGAAGGCCGCGGTGTTCTGCGACAGCAGCTCCATGCGGGTCTTGTCGCCGAGGATCGAACCGCCGGTCAGGGACGAACTCGGATCCACCGCCAGCACCGCCACCTTCATGCCCTGCTCGATCAGGGCCAGGCCGAGGGCCTCGATGAAGGTGGACTTGCCGACCCCCGGCACCCCCGAGATGCCCAGCCGCATGGCCTCGCCCGAGCCAGGCAGGAGGGCCTCGAGAACCGCCTTGGCGCGCTCCTTGTGATCGAGTCGCTGGGACTCGATCAGCGTGATCGTCTTGGCGAGCGCGCGCAGCTTGCCGGCCAGCACCCCATCCACAAGGGCCTGATCTTCGGGACGAAGCGGTGCATGCAGTGCGTTCATCACTGGTCCTGGCGGGGGCGCGAGGCGCCCCCTGCGTCTCGAGTCGGGTTCAGCGACCGCGCGCCGCGCGGATCTGCTTGAGGACTTCGCGGGCCGAGGCCTGGATCGGCGTGCCCGGGCCGAAGATGCCCTTGGCGCCGGCGGCGTACAGGGCATCGTAGTCCTGGGCCGGGATCACGCCGCCGACGAAGACGATGATGTCGTCCGCACCCATCGCATTCAGATGCTTGATGATCTCGGGCACCAGCGTCTTGTGGCCGGCGGCCAGGCTGGAGCAGCCCACCGCATGGACGTCGTTCTCGACCGCATGACGGGCCGCCTCTTCCGGCGTCTGGAAGAGCGGGCCGATGTCGATGTCGAAGCCCAGGTCGGCGAAGGCCGAGGCCACCACCTTGGCGCCCCGGTCGTGGCCGTCCTGGCCCAGCTTGGCGATCATCACGCGGGGGCGGCGCCCCTCCTCCGCCACGAAGGCGTCGATCTCTTCCTTCAGGGCCTTCCAGTCATCCTGTTGCTCGACCACCGATGCGTACACTCCGGAAACGGCTTGCGGGTTGGCGCGATAGCGACCCCAGACGGTCTCGAGGGCATCCGACACCTCTCCGACCGTGGCCCGCAGACGGATCGCCTTGACGGCCAAGTCGAGCAGGTTGCCACCCTTGCCCTCGGCGCAGGCGGTCAGCGCCTCGAGGGCCTGCCGCACCGCGTCGCCGTCGCGTGTCTCGCGGATGTTGTTGAGGCGCGCGATCTGGGACTCGCGCACGGCGTGGTTGTCGATGTCGAGGATCTCGATGGGATCCTCCTTCGCGAGCTTGTACTTGTTGACGCCGACGATGACGTCCTTGCCCGAGTCGATGCGCGCCTGCTTCTCGGCGGCGCACTCCTCGACCTTCATCTTGGCCCAGCCCGACTCCACGGCCTTGGTCATGCCGCCCATGGCCTCGATCTCCTCGATCAGGGCCCAGGCCTTGTCGGCCATCTCCTGGGTCAGGGTCTCCATCATGTAGGAGCC
>JAGRGD010000172.1 GCA_020445665.1 Rhodocyclaceae bacterium | reverse complement strand
GTCCCCATGCTCGAACACCATCCGCACCGCCCGCGCCCGCACCTCAGGTGAATACTTCGTCGATCTCGTTGCCATCGCTCCATCCTCTCAAGAGTTGGAGCCTCCGGCAAACCCGGGGCGGTTCAACATGACAGGTTGAACAGCAACCGGTCCAATCCGGAGAACTGGCCGGCCAAAGGTCAGCTACACCACGTCCCGGGACACGATCGTTCCGGAGCTTTCGGATTCTGTCGAAATGCTAACCCAACAAATTCGCAAACCTGGGCCGCAGGGCTTTCAGACATCTAAGCGTGTGGTCCTTTGGGTATGTTCGCTGCGACTGGAGAGTTAAATCATCGCGCAGGAACTAGCTAATTCGCTGACGATAGCGGGTTCTGGACGAGAAAAGCAATCCCCCGCGCGCTTCACAGCGTACCAGGCTCAACCGTAGGGCCGCTCCTGACCCTGCCCCCTGGAGTGACCCCGTTTCTTGGTTGGGCCCCGTCACTGAAGGAGACGGACGATGCGGAAGAGCAGGTTCAGCGAGGAGCGGATGATCGTGGTTCTGAAGGATGCCCAGGCAGGCCTGCCGGTGGCGGAGGTTTGCCGCGGGCACGGCATCAGCGGCGCGACGTTCTACGTGTGGCGATCGAAGTATGACGAGCTCGAGCGTCGGCTTGGATCCCAAAACGTACCGCTACAACACAGGCCGACCGCACAATGCGGCACTGTGTCGGCGGTTGCGTGGGCTGGCAGCCGCGCGACGCCGGTTCGGCAATCGCCGCCTGCTGATCCGGCCCCGCCGCGAGGGCTTCGCGGTGAACCACAAATGCCTGTTCCGGCTCTATCGGGAGGAGCGGCTGACAGTACGCAAGCGCGGCGGCCGCAAACACGCGCTCGGCACACGGGCGCCGCTAGGCCTGCCGGTGCAACCGAACGAGCGCTGGAGCCTCGACTTCGCCTCCGACGTGCTGACCGATGGCCACCGCTTCCGGGTCCTGGTCGTCATGGACGACTGGCGCTTCGACTATTCGGTGGTGTGCAGGGCGCCTCAGTTCGGATCAGGTCGATGCAGGTCCCGGACGGACCGATCCTCTATGGGCCGGTGAGCACGATGGGCGCCGCCGGGTACCTCAGACCGGCAATGAAGATGCGGCCGGGGCCGCCCCCCCCGCGGAGAGGCTGCTCATCTTTGGGATGGCTTCGGTGCTCGGGTGCCGATGCTCGACCGTGCAACGGCCGGCACGGCAAGAGAGAAGGGCGCGACTGGCGGCAAGCTGCGGCCGCCACGGGGGCTTGCCCCGGGTGCGCGCAGGTGCGACACGGGAGCCGGTCGCTGGCGGGGCATCGATTTCGACCAGTCGTATTCAATTGCGCGGGGAGTATCCGGGGACATGGACGTCAAGGGCAAGAAAGCGCTCGTGTTCGGTGGCACGTCGGGCATCGGGCTCGCGACGGCGAAGCGGCTGGCGGCGCTGGGTGCCGAGGTGGTGGCGATCAGCCGGGACCCGTCGAAGGCCGGCGACGTGCCCAAAGGGATCACGCTCGAGCAGTGCGACGTGCGCGACCGCGAGGCGCTGCAGGCGCTGCTCGCCGCCCAGGCGCCCTACGACATCCTGATCAGTGCGGCGACCGGCGGGGGGCGCGCCGCCGGGCCGTTCCTCGAGATGGACATGGACGGCTACAGGGCGTCCTTCGACAAGCTCTGGGGCTATGCGCACGTCATCCGCTACGGCACGCAGCACCTGGCGAAGGACGGTGCGATCGTGGTGGTGAGCGGCTCGCCGGCGCGCAAGTCCCTGCCGGGCCAGGTGGCGCTGAGCTCGGTCGGCGGTGCCGTCGAGGCCCTGGTCCGGGCCGTGGCGAAGGAGATCGCACCGCGGCGCATCAACGTCGTCTCGCCCGGCTTCATCGACACGCCGATGGTGCCGAAGGACACCCCGAACCGCGACGAGGTCTATCGGCAGCGGACGGCGAACAACCTCATCCCGCGCGCCGGCACGGCCGACGAGGTGGCCCAGGCCATCCTCTTCGTCGTGCAGAACGACTTCGTCACCGGCACGACGGTGGACGTGGACGGCGGCTGGCTCCTGTCGTGAGGGCGGCCGGGGCTAGGCCGCACGTGTCAGACGGGTGCGGGTAACCTCGCCGAAGGCGCGGTCGAACTTGTCGCGGTAGCTGGCGACGGCGTCGGCGTGCTCCTGCTCGAGCCAGGCGAAGAGGACGGCTGATCGGTCGGGTGCCCGCTCGAGGAGGGCGAAGAGCAGGGCTTCGACCTCGGCGGCGCCGTTCTTCTGGAGCAGCAGGCGGGCGGTGGTGAAGCGCAGCATGGCGTCCCAGTTGGCGTCGATCTGCGCTCCGTCCTGCTCGATGGCGGTGCGCCAGTGTCCGGCCAGCCAGGCCGAGGCGGCATAGCCGCGCAGCGTGTCGTGGCGGAAATAGACGGCGTCGCCGAGCTGCCGCATCAGCTTGCGCTCGATCAGCGGGCTTGCGATCTCGGGCGGCAGGGTCGCCGGCGCGCGGTCGCGCAGCATGGCGTAGGCATCGGCGGTCAAAAGGTCGATGAAGTCGCCGGTGCCGGCCTCGCGCCAGGCGGCGAACTGCTGCTCGAAGACCGCCCGGAACAGGCCTTCCTCGGAATCGGGCAGGCGTAGCCCTGCCGCCTCGTCCGCCAGCTCCGGGGCCAGCTCCAGCGCCAGCTCCAGGTTCTGCGGCAAGGCCAGAAGTGCCGTCTGCTGCTCGTCGAGCGTGGCGACCAGGCTCGCGGCGCGGGCCTCGCCGAGGTGGTGTCGCAGGAGAGCTTCGATGCCGGACCTGGTCAGCTTCGGCATGGTCTCGACGGCGCCCCAATGGCCGAACTGGCGTGCATAGGCGTCCTGCGAGGTGGCGACGACCCAGTTGTGCTGCGAATGCTGCTCGACGAAGGTGACAATCTCGTCGCGCCGCGCATCACCGAGCTCGTTCAGTCCGTCGAAGAGCAAGAGAAAGCCGCCGTGCTTGATCAACCAGTCGACGAACTGCTCGTCATGCAGCTCGCCGAGGTTCTCGAGCTGGCCGCGGATCATGGCCTCGACTCCAATGTCTGCAGCGTAGCGGCCGAGCGGCAGATAGATCGGCAGTGGCGCAGCACCACCCGGCCTGACGTCGCCCTCAGCCGCGCAGGCGGTGAGGTGCCACAGGAACGCCGTCTTGCCGACGCCGGAGACGCCGACGATCAGGAGGCGGCTCCGTTGGCC
>JAGRGD010000171.1 GCA_020445665.1 Rhodocyclaceae bacterium | reverse complement strand
GGCAGGAAGCCCAGGTCAGGAAAGGCCGATGTGTCCGCCTGCATCAGGGTGTCGAGCGGCGTTGCCGGCGTAGCCGGGGCGGTGGCGGGGTTTTGCGCCTGCGCGAGTAGAGGCAGCAGGGCCAGCAGAAGGGTAGATAGGGTTCTCATTGCGCTTCACTCCGAAGTGATGGCGGGCGGCATGGCGCCGCGCGGCGCGGCGGCAGTGCCGGGTACAGGGGTAGCGAGCTCGGCCGGCGCCAGGCGCTCGGGTTCGCGACCGCCGTAGCAGTTGAGCGCCAGCTGCCAGGGATTCAGCTCGCGATCGACGTCATAGCGCACCACATGCAGCGGGTAGCGGATGTAGGTGTCCTTGACCGGCACGCCGTTGGTGGTCTCGGTCAGCTGGGCGTCGATCAGCACCGTCCATCCGCCCCCATGATCGAGTACGCGGTTGGCCGCGTAGCCGTAGCCCGGGATCTCCTGCAGGGCGCGGGTACGCCGCGACAGCTCGGAGCGGCGCGCCTTGGCGTCCAGATCGTCGCGCAGGCGCGCACGACAGGCCGGCGTGAGGTAGTTCTGCAGCGCATGGATGCGCGCCCCGTAGTCCTTGGCGCCATCCTCGGGCCAGCGGTTGAGTTGCTGGAGCACGTGGAAGCCGAACAGATAGACGTTTGCCGGCTGCACCTCGGGCACCGCCCCCAGCCGGACGGTCGCTCCCGAACTCAGGTCGGGCGGGATATGGGCCACGAACTCGGTCTGCTGGCTGCGCCAGGCGATTACGGTGATCAGCAGCGCCGCGAGGAGCGCTGCGGAGAACCAGCGATGGAAGACGACTGCGCGGTGCGCTTCGGCCAGGGCGTTGGTGAATGCCATGGGGACTTATCCTTGCTTTGGGCGGGGACGGCGGGGGCTTGGCGCCGGACGCAGGGAGCGGCCCAGATCCCACAGGCTGCGCAGGCCGACAAACCGGTCGGGCAGCGCGAAGTGACGCGCCGCCATGCGTTTGGCGAGCAACACGTGATAGCCCTGCGGCCGGTCGCGCTTGAGGCGTTGAAACCAGCCGGCAAGCAGGTACACCGTGACAATCGGCATGGCGCCGCAGACGAGCACCGCAACCACCGGATGGAGCTTGTGACCGATCACGATGCCCGGGGGCAGCCAGGCGACGAAGGCCAGCCCGGCCGCCCAGAACATCTCGCTGGAGGTCAGGCCCCGCAGGATTGGCGGTGCACCATTGGTACGGTCGACCAGGGGGGCGTGTGTGCCGGGCTGGTTGTCGCTCATGATCAGAAGATCGCGTTGGCTTCGGTCAGGAAGTAGATGCCGATGGCGATCGAGAACAAGGCGATGGCTCCGAATGTCAAGATGCTGCCGACGGTTCCCCGACCGTTGTTGTAGGCAAGCAGTTGGGACACCAAACCGCCTGCGCCCATCAGCAGCAACGCAGCGCCGATCAGCAGCGCGCCGTAGTCCACGGTCTGGTCGGTGAAGTCGCGGGCATAGCCGAGCACGTCGCCCTGGGCGAGCGAGGTGCTATTGGTCGGCGCGACGGTAGGCAGGGCCGCGTGGACGGGGCCGCAGAACAGCCCCAGGGGCAACGCGGCGGTCAACAGGGCACCGAGGCGGCGCAGGGAGCCGCCGCCGGCACCGAGTGCGCGTTGGAGAAGGGATTTGAACAAGTGCATGGTCGAACTCCTGTTTGTCATGACGGGGTGCCGCGAATCGAAGGTTTCATCCGTGTGCGTGCGGCGCGCACACGAATTCATGGGTCACACCACCAGCCACACCAGCATGATCAGCACGAAGATGGCGCGCCCGAGGTACAGCACGAAGCGCAGCCACCCCTCGCCCAGCGGGCTGCTGGCCAACTCGAAGCCGAGTTTTTTGACGATGTAGCCAGCCCACAGGAAGGCGAGGATCACCACTACCGAGGCGATGAACACCTTGAGGTCGGATGGCCCCGCACCGTTCCAGCCGGCGGCGGCCTTCCAGGCGGCGACCTGTCCGGAGCTCATGCCCATCGGTATGCCTCGCTGAGAGGTTGTTGATGGCGCATTGGCGACTCATTGACGGTAATCGCCACG
>JAGRGD010000170.1 GCA_020445665.1 Rhodocyclaceae bacterium | reverse complement strand
GCTTGCTCAGCTCCAGACGCGGGCTTAGCCTCCGCTGGAGGGCGGTGATGGCTCGTCGCAGCATGGACGATCCTTTCGAACGGAGTCGCCCAGTAGAATCGATCACGCCGCCCTCAGCCAGACCTAGTGTCGTGCAGTGTGCTCCCAGCCAGGAAAACGTAGCGGAAAACTCCAGCTCCAAACGGTCCAGTTCTCAGGGGACAGAGCACAAACCAAGGCCTCTCACAATGATCGAGGGAGCGGAGGGGAGCAGGTCAATCACTGACGTGAGCCCTTGTTTCTCCTCCACGGGCTGCTGGAATCCTGACCACAGGAGAGGAACCGGAGATGAAGCGAAGCAGGTTTGCCGAAGAGCAGATCATCGGGGTGCTGCGCGAGCATGAGGCGGGGGCGTCGGTCGCCGAGCTCTGCCGCAAGCACGGGATATCGTCGGCGACATTCTACGCTTGGAAGGCCAAGTTCGGCGGGATGGAGGTGTCGGACGCGAAGCGGCTGAAGACGCTCGATGCGGAGAACGCAAGGCTGAAGCGGCTCTACGCCGACGCGATGCTCGACAACACCGGGCTGAAAGAGCTACTGGCAAAAAAAATGGCGACGCCCGCCGCCAGGCGGGACGCGGTCGCGCATCTGAGGACGAGCCTCGAGGTGAGCGAGCGGCGGGCGTGCACCATCATCGCCGCGGACCGGAGCACGGTCCGCTATTGCAGCCAACGTCCCGACGATGCCGGGGTGCGCGCGCGGCTGCGGGAGCTGGCGGATCTGCGCCGGAGATTCGGCTATCGCCGGCTGCATGTCCTGCTTCGCGGCGAGGGCCATACCCTGAACCGCAAGAAGACCCAGCGGCTCTACCGCGAGAAAGGGCTGGCGGTCCGCCGGCGCCGATCGCGCCGCCGGATCGCGGTGGCGCGCACGCCGATCCCGAGGCCGGAAGGGCCGAACTGCCGCTGGTCGACCGACTTCGTGCACGACCAGCTGGCCTGCGGGCGCCGGTTCCGGGTGCTGACGGTCATCGATGATGTGACCAAGGAATGCCTCGCCGCCGTCCCGGACACCTCGCTCACCGGCAAGCGGGTGGTGCGCGAGATGGGCGCCCTGATCGCGCGGCGCGGGCGCCCGGACGTCATCGTCAGCGACAACGGCACCGAGTTCACCTCCTCGGCAGTCCTGGCCTTCATCCAGGCAACCAAGGTCGATTGGCGCTACATCACGCCGGGCAAGCCGACCGAGAACGCCTTCGCCGAGAGCTTCCAGGGGAGGATGCGCGACGCGTGTCTCAACGCGCACCTGTTCTTCTCGATGAACCACGCCCGCGCCGCCGTCGCCCGCTGGGTCGAGGAGTTCAACACCGCGCGGCCCCACTCGGCGATCGGCTACACGACGCCGGCCGCCTACGCCGCCACCTTGAACCCGCAACGGGCATCGGCGCCGCGCCACCCGGAAAGCTCCGCGCCAATGCCCGTTGCTACCGTCGCGCTGACGCGCAATTCTCAACCCCGGATTCCAGTGACCCACGGATGAACAAT
>JAGRGD010000169.1 GCA_020445665.1 Rhodocyclaceae bacterium | reverse complement strand
TCTGGCGCGAACTCAACAAGGACGGCCGCGAATGCGCGCCCGAGGAACTCGGCGCGCTGGCCGCCCACCTGCCCGGAGATCTGCTCGATGGCTGACCAGCCCGCTGCAACGCCCACGCCGGCGATTCAGGTGAACACCCTGGCGATCTCGCTGCCGGCCGGCTTCGAGCGCCGCGCCGCCCGCATCGGCCGGCTCACCGCCGAAAGCCTAGCAAGCACTGCGCCGCCGGCCCGCGACGCGGCCATCGCCGTGCTGCGGGTGCCACCGCTGCACCTGCGTTCGAGCTGGAGCGACCACCGCATCGCCGCGGCGCTGGCCACGGCGATCCGCGGCCAACTGGACGGAGGCGGATCGTGATCAACCACGTCAAGGGCTTCCTGCTGGAGTACGCGCTGTCGGTGCCGCCACTGGTGCTGGCCTTCGACTTCAACCCCCAGCAGATCACCCGCAACCGCAGCGTCACGATCACCCTCGGCAGCACGCCGGCGACCCGCGGCGGCTTCGACTTCTTCCTGCCGACCGAGACCCCCCGCGTGGCGCAGGGGGTGGCGGTGGAGCCGGAGAGCTTCGACGTGGAGATCATGGTCGACGCCACCGACCGGATGAACGACGGCGACGCCATCGCCCGGACCCTCGGCATCGAGCCGGAGCTCGCCACCCTGCGCAGCATGGTCGAACCGAAGGTGCAGGGGCCGGGCGGCGTGCAGGTGCTGGCCGGGCTCGGCCTCGGCGGCACGCGGGCCTTTCAGCGCAACGAGTCGGCCTCGGTGCTGCTGTTCGTCTGGGGCAGCCACGTGCTGCCGGTGTTCCTGAAGGCGGTGGACGTGACCGAGAGCGCCCACCTGCCCAGCCTCGAACCCTACCGGGCGACGGTCAAGCTGAGCCTGCAGGTGATCGAGGGCGCCAACCCGTTCTACCTGATGGAGAAGGTGCGCCAGGTCGGCATGGCGGCCCTGCACACCGGCCAGTCTGCGGCCGCCGCGATCGGAGGGCTGCTCTGATGTTCACGCGCCGCTCCCGCTACCTCGCCACCCGCCGCTTCGAGCCGGCCGACGACGGCACGCTGCCCTTCGCCGGCGTGCGCGCTCGCGACATCGGCAGCGCCACGCCGGTGCTCGAGCACGTGCTGCAGCCGGGCGAGCGGCTCGACGCGCTGGGCGTGCACTACTTCAACGACGCCTGGCGCTGGCACCGCATCCTCGACGCCAACGCCGACGTGCTGTGCGCGGCCGAGCTGGAGATCGTCGGCGCCCGGCCGCTGCCCCGGGCCACCGGCGCCGACGCCCCGCCCGCAGGCGACGCGGTCGAGGAAGGTCAGGTGCTGCTGATCCCCCGCGCCAGCGAAGGGGGTGGCTGATGCTCGACCTGCTGGCCGGCTTCTCCCGCGAACCCGCCGAATGCGTCGTGCTCGTGAACGACACGCCGATCGAGGGGCTCTACCCGCTGCTCGCCGAGCTGACCGTCGAGACCGGCCGCAACGCGCCCGACACCGCGACCCTCACCTTCGAGACCCGCCGCGACGAGCACGGCGAGTGGCTGGTGCAGGACGCCACCGGCCTCTTCGACGACACCCCGCTGCTGCGCGAGTGGAACCGGATCCGCATCAACGCGGTGTTCGGCCTGCGCGAGGAGGAGGTGTTGCGCGGCTTCATCCGTCAGATCCGTGCCGAGTACCCGGAGGATGCTGGCGCCGCCAAGCTGGTGGTCGAGTGCCAGGACGAGTCGCTACAGCTCGACCGCACCCACCGGCGCACGTCCTGGGGCAGCGAGCCGCTGCCGAGCAGCGACACGCTGATCCTGCTCGAGACCCTCGGCAACTATTCGGGGCTGGTGCCGGACCCGCTCAACGGGGCGGGCCAGAGCGGCATCGTCGGCCTCAACCAGGACGGCACCGACATCACGCTGCTGCAGGCGCGCGCCGAGGAGAACGGCTACGAGCTCTACTTCCGCCGCGGGCTGGTGTATTTCGGCCTGCCCCGCCCGGACCTGCCGCTGCCCCAGCCCACGCTGCTGGTCTACGCCGGCCAGGCCGGCAACACCCTGTCGATCAACGTCACCGCCGACGCCCACCAGCCCGACGTGGTGGCCTTCGACCTGCCCGCCGAGAGCGGCGAGGGTTCGAGCGAGGTGCAGGTGGCGCCGGACATCGAGCCGATGGGCGAGGAGCGCGCCGGCAACCCCCAGGCCGGGCTCGCCCCCTTCGTCTGGCGCATGAGCGGCGACGCCGGCACCGGCGAGGCGGCCCTGCGCGCCAAGGCGCTGCAGAAGGCCAACGACGCCGACCTGCACAAGATCCAGGCCGAGGGCGAGCTGGACGGCACCCTCTACGGCCATGTCCTCCTGCCCGGCCTGCCGGTCGGTGTCGACGGCCTCGGCGGCCGGCTGTCGGGTATTTACTACGTCGATACCGTCAGCCACGTCTTCAGCCCGGCCGGCTACCGCCAGAAGTTCCGCCTGCTGCGCAACGCCTGGGGCGACAACCTCGCCAGCCTGCCGGCGCCCGGACCGCTCGACGCGGTGATGGGCGGCATCGACCTCTCCTTCGGCGTGGGCTTCGGCACATGAACGAGACCCAGCGCGCCCTCGCCCAGACCCTGCGCGGCCAGCGCAAGTACGGCAAGTACCGGGGCTTCGTCACGGACAACGCCGACCCCGAGCTGCGCGGGCGCGTCCGCGTCCAGGTGCCGGCGCTGCTCGGCGACCAGGCCACCGACTGGGCGCTGCCCTGCATGCCCTGCGGCGGGCTGGCCGACCAGGGCTGGTTCTGCGTGCCCGAGGTGGGGGCGCAGGTGTGGGTCGAGTTCGAGGGCGGCGACCTCTCCTTCCCGATCTGGAGCGGCACTTTCTGGCAGGCCGCCGGCGACCCGCCGGCCGAGGTCACCGGGCAGCCCGAATCCAAGGTCTTCAAGACCGCCGGCGGCCACTATCTGCAGTTCGAGGATGCGGCCGGTGCCGAGCAGGTGCACCTGCAGCACACCGGCGGCGCCAGCCTCGACATCGACAGCGAGGGCACGGTGGCCCTGACCGACGCCAACGGCGCCCACCTGACCCTCGACGCCGCCGCCGGCCAGGTGCTGCTGGAGGACGCCAACGGCAACAGCCTGACCCTCAGCGCCAGCGGCGTCACGGTGGCCGACGCCAACGGCAACACCATCGAGATGGCCGCGGCCGGCATCACGGTGCAGGGCGCCAAGATCGTCGTCGATGGCCAGCAGGTGCTGCTCGGTGGCGAGGGCGGCGAGCCGGTGATCAAGGGCCAGAGCTTCCTGACCCTGTTCGCCACCCACGTTCACACCTGCACCGCGCCCGGCAGCCCCAGCTCGCCGCCGATCCCCCAGGGCGAGGCCTCGAGCCTCAGTTTCAAGGTCAAGGCCTCATGACCCGCCGCCTCGCCGATCCGCCCTACCTGGCCTTCCCGCTGCGCTTCGGCCAGCCCGCCGCAGCGGCGCCGACCGATACCCGCCGCTGGCCCCGGCTGGCGAGCCGCAGCGAGCATGTGCGCGGGCAGATCGAACAGATCCTGTTCACGGTCGCCGGCGAGCGCGTCTTCCGCCCCGAGTTCGGCGCCGGCCTGCGCACCCTGCTGTTCGAGCCCAACGCCTCGCCCCTGTGGCAGGTGACCCAGCGCCGCCTCGCCGCCGCCCTCGGCGAGGCGCTGACCGGCGAGGTGGACCCGCGCTCCCTCGAGATCGACGTCAGCGGGGACGACGCCCAGCTGGTGGTGCGCATCGCCTACACCCTCGCCGCGATCGGCCGCCGCGAGGAGCTGGTGCTCTCCGGAGGCAGCAGCTGATGGCCAGCGACCCCACCGTCCAGCTCGACTTCCCCGGCGGCTGCCCCGACTGCGGCCGCCGCCGCGCCGAGCTGCCCCAGGTGCTGCCCGAGCTCGGCGACGACTTCGACTGGGACCTGCGCGACTACGACGGCTTCCGCCTGTTCATGCTCGAGGCGCTGGCCGCCCGATTCCCGGAGCGGCGCCGGTGGACCCCGGCCGACGTCGAGGTGGCCCTCGCCGAGATACTCGCCGCCCAGCTCGACAAGCTCTCCGACATGCTCGACCGGGTCGCGGCGGAGTTCACCCTCGAGACCGCCCGCCGCCCCGAGACGGTGCGCCGCCTGCTGGCCCTGATCGGCTACGACACCCTCGCCCGCGCCCAGGACCTCGCCGCGCCCCCCTTCGACCACCCGCCCCCTGCCGGCGACCTGCGCACGCCCGCCGAGCGCCTCGACCAGTACTGGCTCGACCAACCGGAGCGGATGGACCTGGCCCGCCTGGACGGCCCCCGCGCGATCCGCGACCAGCACCGGATGGTCACGCTGGAAGACTTCACGCTGCGCATCGAGGACCACCCGCTGGTCGAGCGGGCCCACGCCTGGGACACGTGGAGCGGCGCGTGGCAGCTGATCCGCGTCGCGGTGATCCCGATCCTGCGCCGCGACCTCGACACCACCGGCGCGTGGCCACCGGCCCTGGCCGAGGCCACGCAGACCTTCCACGCCGAACGCGCGCTGCCCCTGCCCGATCTCACCGCCGGCCCCAGCCTGCGGGCGATCCTGCTGCCCTTTGTCGAGGCGTACCGACTCACCGGCCAGCCGGTCGAGCTGGAGCGTGCCGTCGAGGTGGGCGTAATCGTCGCGCTGTCGATCCAGGTGGCCCCCAACCACTACCAGAGCGAGGTCCGCGACGCCGTGCTGCAGGCGCTGGGCACCGGCCCCGGCGGCTTCTTCGCCCCCGGGCGGCTGCGTTTCGGCGAAGACCTGTGGGCCAGCGACATCGTCCAGAGCGTCGTCGCGGTGGGCGGCGTCGACAACGTCTGCCTGAACCGCTTCAAGCGCCTCGGCAACCGCTTCGCCGACCAGGCCGGCAGCGGCCGCATCGAACTCGACGGCCTCGAAGTGGCGATCTGCGACAACCTGCCCGGCGCGCCTGAACGCGGCTACCTGCGGCTGGCCTTGCATGGGGGGATGCAGGGATGAGGGGCGTTCTGTTCGCGCGCGCGCAGTCAGGGTTCGGGCCTTTGCCACGTGAAGCGCTACGTTCGCTTACCGCTCATGCCAGGGTGCGCGGGCGGGGGGGCGCACGTGATGGGCTGTCGCGGCGGTGGGCCGCGCGTCCTGAGCCCGCATCGGACGGGCTGGGCTTCAACGCAAACAGACGTTCCAAAGTACCCCAGCCCTTGCGCGAGACAACTCCCTCCCCTTCAAGGGGAGGGCTGGGGTGGGGATGGGGTTATTGCTGCCGAGCCAACCCACCCCATCCCCCTCCCAGCCTCCCCCTTGAAGGGGGAGGAGTGACC
>JAGRGD010000168.1 GCA_020445665.1 Rhodocyclaceae bacterium | reverse complement strand
CGAAGCTCCCGGCCGAAGGTCCCTATTGCCGCAGCCATTCGCCGTTCGCCTCACGCACCACGGCCGGCAGATCGCCGGGCAGGCCGAGCGACAGCCAGCGCCCCGCATCATGGTTGAGCGTGATCGTGCGGGCATGCACCCTGGCCGGGTCGATGCCCGCCTGGATGGCCCACTGCCGGATGCGCGCATCGTCCTGACGGCTGCCGACCATGTAGAGGTCGAAGGCGGTGCCGGCCGCCTGCAACTGCTGCACGCGCTGCGCGCACGGTGTGCAGTCGTCCTTGACGAACACCGCCAGGCGCCCGGAGCCGGTGTTGCCGGCCCCCTGAACCTTTGCGCCGGGCAGGCTCACGCGCGGCTGGCCGGGAAACAGGCGCTGCCATGCCTCGTCGTAGGCCCGCTGGTAGGCCAGCGTCTTGCCGACGCGCCGGGCCTCGGCCTCCACCTGCAGCTCCGCGTAACGCCTGCGTTCCTCCTCGCTGCGGGCCTCGATGCCCAGCGCCGTGAGCGGATCGAGCGCTGATGAATAGACCCCGAGCGGTCCCTGCATCAGCTCCCGGTAGCGTGCCCAGTCTTCGGCCCTCAGCCCCCAGTCGCGGGCGTGTGACTCGTCGCTACGGACAGTCGCCATCGGCCGCTCGCGGCCGGGGACAGTGGTCGACGTGGCAGTGTGCTGAGCAACCGCGGCCGGGATCGATCCGGTCAGAAGCGCGACGGTCAGGAGGTTGACGGTCCTGTGCTGCGTCACTTGCCCCTCCTATCGCTCGGGGACCGTCAGGCGACGAACCTCGTCGCCGTGTCGGAAGACGGCGCCGCCGTCCTCGATCACTTCGAGCCGCCAGCCGGTCTCTGTTTCACCGGCTCGCAGCAGACGGGCCTGGGCCAGCGCAGCCGCATCGGTAGGCAGGATCGACAGGAAGCGTTCGCCCGCTCGCAGCTCGACGCCGATCACCCGGAATGCGGGCTCAATGGGCCGAGGCTGTGCGGGTACCCGTGCGGGGTTACGGGAAGGGGCCATCGGTGCCGACCGGACGGTGGCAAGGCGCACTTCCAGCCGGTCGATGCGGGTCTGCAAGGACTGCAGATCGGGGGATGGCCAGTCGTCGAGTGCCTTTTCGAGCGCCGCTAGCCGTTGATCCAGCACCAGACGCTCGGATTCGTAGCGTCCCAAGGGCAGTGCAGCCGGCCCTTGCCGTTGCTGCTCGAGCTCGCGGGCGAGTTCGGCCAGTCGCGCTTCCAACAGGGTGACCGGCATGCCAGGCATGGCGTCTTCGGCCTCTTCGGCTTGTGTCGTCAGGCTTACGTGGTCGATCACCACCGCAGCACTGATGAGCAGCAGCCAGGTGGCCGCGGCGACGCGCAAGACGGTGGTACGACGCGAGCGATCGGTGTGAGGGGTCGTCATCATGGCTGCACCTCCTCCGCAAGCGGGAAGGTCTCGGCAGGGGGTTCGGCTTTTCCAACGGGAGATGACAGTGACACGACCGGCTCGGCAGGCATTGTGGCCGGCGTGAAGCACACCGTGCGGGCGCCCTCCTCTGCGTACAAGCTCCAGGCCGGACCGGCGAGGGTCAGCAGTGCATCGCGCAACACCATTGGCCCGATCCGGTAGTGCGCCGCCGGCAGCGGGAGGGCGTCCAGGGCATCGGCTTCGGGGCCGCTGCAGAGCCGGTAGCCGGAGCGCCGAAGCACATGGTTCAGCGCGTCGCCCACCGTCGCTTGCATGGTGTCGGGCACGCTCACCTCGATCACCTGCAGCAGCAGATCCCGCTGGACCTCCGTCGGCTCGAGTTCGACCAGGGTGTAACGGCCGTAGCGGACAACCGGGATGTATTGCGGTGGGGAGATTGCAGGTTCGACTGCACGGGATGAATCGGCTG
>JAGRGD010000167.1 GCA_020445665.1 Rhodocyclaceae bacterium | reverse complement strand
TTCGAGACACCCCAGTAATGCGCCTTGCATCGGGCGATGTAGGCGTCCAGGTCGTCGAGCGTGCGGATGTCCACCGGCTCGATGTCGGTGATCTTCCAGAAGCGCTCGACCTCGCGGCGAGTGAGTCGAATTTGCGAGCCGAGGCGGATCATGGTCGTTCGAAGTGAAGGGTTGAGCCTTCATCTTGATCAAATTTTTCAGGCTTGTCGCGGGTTTTACGGCGGTCACGCAAAAAATTTATCCAGTGCGAATAGGCTGACATCCAGGTCACACTGGAGTGCAAGTAGGCCCTTTTGACCAAGTTGGCGGCACCGTTCCGCAGCGCGACCGTGACGGCCACGCCGTTATCAACAACGCCATTCGCAAGCCCGTCGGATTCCGGCCGCTTGAACGTTGTGTTCTGTGCATCCCCTTGAATCCACCCTATGGGTGCCGGAAACTGACTGGGCATACCTGCATTCCATCGTGGGATGTAGACCGGCCTCCGGCCGGCGTCGCAGTCGATACCTGCCTCATTCATCGTGCCGACCCAGGTCCGCACATTCATCCCAAGCGGGGACCTCGTCCCCTTTGGGATTGGCGTCCCCGCTTTTCTTGCTTTATAGAGGAGAACGCCATGAATCTATCTGCCTTGTCCCGCGCCGAGCTGGTCCGCGAATTACTCTCGCCCCTGGTTTGCGCGCCGGGTGCCAACCCTTTGCACGTGAGCGATGCCGTGGCGCAAATGGGCATGCTCGGCACCGCCGATACCGTTCTCGCCCATCGCCTGGGCATTGCCCGCGAACTGCTGCTGCGCGACCTGCGTGAGCAGATGCGTAGCGGCCCGTTGATGACCTCACCGCAAGTCCTGCGCGACTGGCTGCGGCTGTATTGCGCTGGTCTTGAGCACGAGGTGTTCCTGGCGCTCTACCTGGACGCCCAGCATCGCCTGATCGAAGCCGAGGAGTTGTTCCGGGGAACCCTGACCCAGACGTCCGTCTATCCCCGGGAAGTGGTCAAGGGCGCTCTCGCCCGTAACGCCGCCGCGCTGGCCGTTGCGCACAACCATCCCTCGGGGGAAGTCGAACCGTCACGGGCCGATGAACTGCTGACACAGAACCTCAAGCACGCTCTGAGCTTGGTGGATGTGCGGGTGATCGACCATTTTGTCGTCGCCGGCGACACGGTGGTCTCGTTTGCCGAACGCGGGCTGGTGTAACGCCATGCGCCACCGGCCAATCGCATCGCGTCCGATGCTCAAAGGCATGCCCACCTCATCGGGTCGGGCTGCCTTTTCGGTCGCATGAGGACATCATCATGTCGACGAGAATCCCGCCTCATTGTCCTGTTTGCGCGGGCGATGGCGTGCCGTTGGGTACGCTGGGCCGCCTGCGCTGGTTCCGTTGTCGCGACTGCGGCATGAACTTCAGTCGTCAGACTGGCACGCGTCCCAAGACCAAGTCGACGTCTCATCACGAGGAAGGAGAACCGCATGGAAACACCCGCCGTGGCAAGCTTGCAAGCGCAGGCTGAACCCCTGGCCTCGTTATCGATCTCGCATCTGAGTTCAAGCACCCGCCTGAAACTGGCCGATGACGAGTTGTCGGTCAACGCCTATCCGACCGACTGCGGCGGCATCATCTACGTCGGCGTACCCCGTTACCGGGTACCGACGGAAGCTGATCTCGCCAAGATCTTCGAAGTCGCGGAGCAAGCCGGTATTGCCTGGCTGAAGTTCGATAGCGAAGCGGCCGTGATTGACGGTCTGCCGGTCTTTGATTTGCAGGAGCCCGAGGCGTGAGTCGGCAATTCAGATCTCACAACGGGGCCGCACGATAGTGGCGGTGGCCGGACATGTCTGGCCACCGCTATGCCAGCAGCGTCTTAAGCCGTTCCAAGCCCGCTTTGATGTCGTCGCCAAGGCGTAAGGCCTCTGGGCCGCTTTCCGTTGCTTGCTGAGCCGCCCAGCTGCAAAACTCCGCCATCAAAGAAGCCTTCTCGGCGGTGATTTTCGACTGGCGAAGGCCATCCTCAATAAGGGGAATCAAGCCGGCCGCCGCGCGCAGCCTGTTCAACGCAGGCGTAGGTTCGGGGATTTTGGACATGCCGACATTTTAGCGGCGGAGCGCCCGACAAGCCATCGCAAGCGGCAGGAGCAGAGGCCGCGGCGGAACATCCAGTAGCGGAAGCGCGCCGTAGGCCTCGTACCAACCTGCCACTTGTTCTGCTTGACATCGATCACCACAACGCCCGCAGCGACAGGCAACGCAACTATGTACACATTCAATCCGCACGATCCAACTACGCTCCCGTCGGGATTTCGTGCTCCTCCTTGTGGAGATCCATGTCAATCACCGCATCCGCCATGGCGGTCAGTTCCGGGGTCTGGGACACGAAAAACTCCCGCTGATAGCCCCCAAGCCTCAGCACCTCCCGCTTCATCGCCATGAACATGCGCTTGCGCTCGGGGTCCAGCGGCCCATCGGCCTCGTCCGAAAACAGCGCACCGTAGCGCCGCCCCGTGTGCTGGGCGAGGTACAGCGCCACCGCCCGGATCAGGCACTCATTGACCCAGACCCTTTCGCCACCGCTCATCAGACCGACGCTCTTGCTCTCGCCCGACTCGCCGTCGTGCACCAGGATGTCGAATCCTTCCTTCTGCTCCCCCTTACCGGTCTCCACCAGCGTCTGGAGGGAGACGGTAAAACGAGGGCCGTAGCAGGCCAGCAGGAGATCATTCGCCAGGCCCGCCAAGGCCGGACCAGCATCATCGATGGCCAGCGCAATGAGGCCGTCATTGCTCATGCACTTGGCAAACAGATTCCAGTTCCCCTGCTCGGTTTCAACCTTGGCAATGCGGTTGGCGACTTCGGCTCGGCGGCCGGCCAGGGCCGTTGCCTGCAGCACAAGGGCGCCCAGGGATTCGGCGTCCCGCACTGCGGCCAGATAGGCCTGCTCGGCGGTAACGACCGACTGCGCCGCCTGTTCCATTGCGGTCTGGGCATCGATTAGCCGCTGCCCGTCGTACGGTGCCGGCAAGGTCGCCAGCGCCTGCTTGAGTCGATCCAGTGTGGAGCGGTAGTGCCTGGCCTGCTGTTCGTGCTGGACCGCGATCGCCTGCCGTGCCGCTTGGATCTGTTGGCGCTCGGCCGACTCCTCAGGCGTCTCCACCCGCTGCTGACCGGCAGCGGTATGCGGTCCCTGAGCGGCCGGCAGCTCTATCAATTCCTGCTCGATCCCGGCCAGTGTGATCTGGGCCCGAGCCATTTCACCGGCCTGGGCCGCCAGCAGCGCAAATCGCGAGGCCCGCGCCCGGGCACGCTCGGCCCGGTGCTCGGCCATGGCCAACGACTGCGGCGCACCAGCGAGTTCCTCATGCTGCCCGCACAATGCGTCCAGTTCCTGCTGCGCCGCCGCCTTCTCGCCCCCCAAACGCTGGATCGTCCCCTGCGCGCTGGGAATCAGGGCCTTGGCGTCCCGCGCGTCGCCCAGGAGCTGGCATTGCCCCTGCAGGTGGGTGCCGGCACACGGCACCTCGCCAGTGAGACCGAAGCGCCGCGCCAATTCCTCAGCCTTGAGTGCCGCTTGGCCGGCCTCGCGTTCGATCCCAGACAACTTTTGCTGAACCATACGCTTCGCCACTTGGCACTGCGTCAGGCGTTGGACCTGTTGGCGCCAGGCCCCGACCTGCGCCGAACGCAGCGACAAAACCCGCTCGGCCATGGGCAGACGGCACTCCGCATGTCGCACGGCTTGCCCGCCCGCCAACACTGCGAGGCATTGTCGGCGCTGGCTCTGCAGCACTTGCCGGCGGTTGCACTCCTGGGTGAGGCGCTGCGCGATACGCTGTTCCAGCCGTTCCAGCCGATGTTGTTCGCCCCGACCCTGGGCCTGCAAGGCCTCGATGGCCTCTTTGCCCGCCTTGATCACCGCTTGGCATTCGCCCTGAAGTTGCCCCCGGCGCGCCTCCACGCCCCGTGACTGCTCGCGTTCGGCCATCAATTGCGCATGCCGGGTTCGGGCCGACTCCTGCGCGGCCTGGGCCGCTTGCCGATCCGCCAGGCGCTGTGCGACGCGGGCCTGAGCGCCGTCGAGCCGACGCCGTTCAGCCTCGATACGCTGCGCTTCCGCATCCAGCCCCGCCTTTTCCTGCCGGATCGCCGCAAGGCCGGCCTTGAGCAGGCGGGCCGTTTCGCCAGCCTTCTGGCCCAGCGCCCGGATTTCTTCCTGTCCGAGCAAGTCAGCCAGCAAGGTCTTGATCTCGGCATTACGGTAAGCGCTCAACTGCCGCTTGCCCTGGGCCGAGAACACCGAGGTGAAGAAGGTGTCGGCACTGCCGCAGATGGCTTCGACGCAGCGCGTATAGGTGTCCACCTTGCCGTCGGACACGGTGCCGTCGTCCAGCGTCACTGGCTTCCAGACACCATCGTCGGCGAGCACAAACAGGAAGGCTTCGGTCTTGCGCCGGCCGTTGAGGCGAATGACCACCTGCGAGCGATAACTGCGACCGTCGTGGGCCCAGATCAGGTTCTTCTCGTTCTCGGGTAGACAGACGTGGTCGTAGTAGGAGAACCCACCCGGCCCCGCGACCGCGGCACGTGAGGGCATTGTGAGGTACGGGTGCATGTTATCCATGACAGTGGTCTTGCCGCGCCCGTTGGCGCCGGCGATGGCGACTAATTCGGCGCCATCGGCCAGTCGCTCGAAATCCAGGGTCAGGACATCGCGTCCAAGGCCATCGCGAATGCCGCGAAAGCCCTTGAGAGTGAGTGAAAACGGTTGCATGGCGATACTCCAGCGGGATGATCCAGTCAGTCTCCCGCACGAAAAAGGGAGTGCAAGTCCGTCCCCAAGGGACAGGCCCCGGCCAGGTCAAAACGACAGCGCGGGCTCAAGCTCGGCCGTGGGGTGCGACGGGGTGACAGCGGTGTCGATGCATTCCCCACCATCAGGGACTTCCTGCTCCCGCAGCACACGCTCGGCGATGGCTTCCGGTTCCTGGCTTGCCAGCGCCTGGAGGCACGCGAGCAAGGGCTCCGCCCGCGCCTCGGTCACCTGCGCCCAGACCCGTACCTTGTCCGCCAGATTCGCCAGTTGCGAAATCCCCGCCGCCCGCGTGCGCACCACCGGCACGATGCGTCCCTCCAGCTTGGTTTCCGCCGCCCCGTCCAGTAGCCGTTCGATCGCAGCGCGGTCGACCTGATGGCGGTCTTCATCGGCGACGGTCCAGCGCACGCGCACGAACGCGCCGGTGATGTCCTGCTGTGCCACGGCGGTGCGCAAGGTGTCGAGATCGGGTTTGCCCTCGAACACGATATCGACTGTTCGGCGCGCGGGCGTGGGCTCCAGGGCGAAGCGCGCCTGGTCGGCGTCGATTTCCCAGAACAGAAACCCCTTGTCCCCTTCCTCGCCGTAATGAAAACGACCGATCGAGCCGGGATAGGCGATGCACTGCCGCCCTACCCCGCTCTGCTGTTCCCATGTCTGATGCCGATGAATGTGCCCGAGCATGAAGGCCTGGGCCTCGGCACCGAACAGGGCACCGGTCGTGAACTCGTGATCGAAGCCGGCCATCGGCACACCGTGCTCGCTCAGGCAGCCGAACACCGTGCCATGGCATACGCCGATGGTGGGCACGCCCTGCCGGCGGGCCGCGCGATGGATCGGCGCATAGCCGCGCAGCAACAGGGCCAACTGCTCGCCGACCGCCTGGGCGGCGTCAGCCCCACCGACCGCCGCGGCGACCGCGGCCTTGTTTACCGTGGGCACGCAGGAAAACAGCACACGCGCATCGCCCGGCAGCCGGTCGAAGCACCAGCCCGCCGAAGCGAGCCACTCGTCCTGGGCCGTGAGGGCGACCTGCGCGATACGGCTGGCCACATGCACCGGATGCCGTCCGCCCAGCAGCCGAAAGATTGCCAGGGTGCCAGGGGGTTCGTGCGAGAACGTCCCTTGCAGCATCAGCACCGGGCAGTGGCCGGCCAGTCGCCGCACCTGCGCGACCAGCCGTTCGGCGGCCGGGGCGTGCAAGTCGAGGCCATGGTCGGTGGCGTCGCCCGAGATGACCGCCGCCTCCGCACCCAAGGCGATGGCCCGGTCGATGGCGGCGCCGAAGCAACGGTCGGCTTCCGCTAGGTTTCTGGTGCCGTAGTGCAGGTCGGAGAAGTGCGCGATGCGGATCATGCCGTCCTCCCCCGCGAGGCCAGTTGCATCTCGCTCTCGATCTTGTCGAGGTAGCCCTGCGGATCGTTGCCGTAGCGTTCCAGTTCATTCCAGGCCCGGGCGCGGCCGTTCGGGTTGATCTTCCAGCCCCGGCCCCAGCGCCGGTCGGCGTAGGCTTGGTACTGTTCCGGTACGATCCCGTAAGCCTGGACGCGGGCCATCAACTGTTCGAAGCTGGGACGGCCGTCGCGCAACGGCGGCTCCTCGGCGGGCGTTGCATCGGCCGCCGTCGCCGCCTGCACGTCGGCGGCATCCGCCGGCAACGATTCGGCACGATCTGCTGCCGGAGTGCCTTGAAGCACCTGCGTCGCCAGGTGCGCCTGCACCAGGGCCGTCTCGGTGTCTTCGTTGTCGCGCAGGAAGGCCGTCACATCCACCGGCGCCTCCAGGTCGATGATCCACTGCGGCACGCGCACTGCCCTGCCCTGCTCGTCGATGTGGGCCACCTCCATGAGCTTCTTGGTCAGGTAGAACGGGGTGCGCTGCCGGTCGAGGAAACCCGAGATGCGCCCGCCGCGCAGGAAGCCCACGGTCTCGAACTTCTGGATCGCGGCGTTCATCGCGTAGAAGCTGTTGGTGTGCAGTTCGAAAGCGCTGATCGAACGGATGCCGGGGATGAAGAACAGGAAGCGTCCGGTCAGGTTGCACTGGCGCTGCTGGTACTCG
>JAGRGD010000166.1 GCA_020445665.1 Rhodocyclaceae bacterium | reverse complement strand
TGCGTGCTGATTCTGGCCTACACCGTGCCGGCCGTGTTCATCTCCCTGAACCTCACCGGCAACCCGCTGCCCCAGCTGGGCCTGGGTTCCGATCTGGTCGGCGGTGATGTGACGCTGCTCAACAAGCTGGACCAGGTCGTCACCGACCTCGGCTTCGGCGAGTACACGACGTCGGTGCCGGGCGGCAGCATGTTGAACATGTTCGTCTACACCGTGTCGCTGATGATCGGTACCGCCGGTCTGCCCCACGTCATCGTGCGCTTCTTCACGGTGCCGAAGGTTGCCGACGCCCGTAGCTCCGCTGGCTGGGCGCTGGTCTTCATCGCGATCCTCTACACGACCGCCCCGGGCGTGGCCGCCATGGCCCGCTACAACCTGCACGCCACGGTGAACTCGGCCGTGACCACCAACGGCGACCTGTTCGCTGCGGATTCCGCTCTGAAGTACGACGAGCGTCCGGAGTGGATGAAGCGCTGGGAAGTGACCGGCCTCTTGAAGTTCGAGGACAAGAACGGCGACGGCCGCATCCAGTACTACAACGACAAGTCGTCCAACCCCGAGTTCAAGGCCAAGGCAGACGCCGCCGGCTGGAAGGGCTCCGAGCTGAACGTCAACCGCGACATCATCGTGCTGGCCAACCCGGAAATCGCCAAGCTGCCGAACTGGGTCATCGCCCTGGTCGCAGCCGGTGGTCTGGCTGCCGCCCTGTCGACGGCTGCCGGTCTGCTGCTGGCCATCTCCGCCGCGATCTCCCACGACCTGATCAAGAACGTGATCAACCCGGACATCAGCGACAAGGGTGAGCTGCTGGCAGGCAAGATCGCCATGGCTTGCGCGATTGTCGTGGCGGGTTATCTCGGTCTGAATCCGCCGGGCTTCGCGGCCGGTACCGTGGCCATTGCGTTCGGTCTGGCAGGCGCCTCGCTGTTCCCGGCGATCATGATGGGTATCTTCTCCAAGAAGATGAACAAGGAAGGCGCCATGGCCGGCATGCTGGCAGGCCTGTTCGTCACCATGTTCTACGTGTTCGCACACAAGGGCCTGTTCTTCATCAAGGGGACCGAGTTCACCGATCTGATCGGCGGCCCGAACAGCTTCTTCGGCATCACGCCGAACGCCTTCGGTGCCATCGGCGCCCTGGTGAACTTCGCCGTGGCCTTCGCGGTGGATAAGGTCACCCAAGAGCCGCCCGAGCACATCCAGCAGCTGGTCGAAGACGTCCGCGTTCCGCGTGGCGCCAAGGCCGTGGATGGCACGCACGCTCACTGAGTAACACCTGGCTGAGTCGGGGTGGGCCGAGCCCGCTCCGACAGGCGAGTCCTAACCCCGCCGGAACGTTTCTGGCGGGGTTTTTTCTTCCCTGCGGGGAAGGCTCCGGGCCCGAAGGTCCGATTCCAAGGAATTCAACACCGATCGGCGCTGTGCCGGTCGCACGGCTGCCCGCTTCGGGCACGCCATGGAGTGGCAAATGGTCCCTGTTTCGCTGGCCCTGAACTGGATCCTGTTCCTGGCAATGTTTCCGATCGCCTTTTTCTGGGGGCGTCGTGCCTGGCGCATCCTCGTCAAGCGCGACTTTTCCGAGGTCGCCCTGAAGCGCGGCATGCCGCCGCCGAACCCCGACAAATTCGCGCCCTATTGCGCCGTGATCAACATGCTCGGCGCGGTCTGCCTGATGTTCGTGGTCTTCGGCGTGCTGGCGAGCGGATTCGGTCTGCTCAAGGAGCCGCTCACGACCGAGACCTGGACCGGCGCAGCGGGCATCACGATCTGGTCGAAGTTCATGCTGGACTTCATGCTCAGCCGCCACGCCCACCCCATGCAGTGGGGTCGCAAGAAGCCCGACGCCGAGAAGGCGGAAGAGGGTGGCGGCGCCGACGAGGCCGGTGTCAAGACCGACTGAAGCGGGCGCGGCGCGTCAGGACGCGCCGCGATCCATGCCCCGGTTGCCGTAGCGGGCGTCGAGACGGTTCATCTGGCGCGCGTAGAAGCCGACGATCAGGAGATAGACCAGCAGGTTGCCCTGGGCGCACAGGTAGAAGCCGAGAGGAAAGCCCAGGAAGTCGACCTGGTTGAGGGCTTCGGCGTGATAGGCCGACACAAACGTGATGGCAAACCACGCCACCAGCAGCCCCACGGTCAGCCACTTGGTGCGCCGCCAGTAGCGCCGGCGCAGTTCGGGGGAGGGCGTGAGTGCCTCCCCCGGGGCGTCCGTCGCGGTCATTGGCGCTGGGCGGCCTTCTGCATGCGCCCCTGCAGATCGTGGGGCGCTGGTTCATAGTGGCTGAAGTCGATTTCGCATACCGCATCGCCGCCACTGAGCGCCCGCATCCGCGATTCGAAACCCTCCATCTCCGCCATCGGCACGAGGCCGATGATGCGGGTCCGGCCTGCACCGGCTGAGTCGGTCCCGGTGAGCCGCCCGCGTCGGGCCGAAAGGTCGGCGCTCACGTCCCCGAAGTGGCTCTCGCCGGTCTCGACCTGGACATTCACGAGCGGTTCCAGCAGCAGCGGCTTGGCGGCCGCTGCCGCCTCGAGCAGGGCATGGCGGGCTGCGGTGACGAAGGAGATCTCGTTCGAGTCCACGGTGTGGAACTTGCCGTCGAACACCGTGACCTGGACATCCTGCATCGGAAATCCCGCCAGCACGCCTTCCTCGGCGGCCTGCCGGACCCCCTTCTCGACCGCCGGCAGATACTGGCCCGGGATCACGCCGCCTTTGATCTCATCGACAAATCGGATGCCCGCGCCCCGCTCCAGCGGCGCGACCCGCAGCGCCACCTCGCCGAACTGCCCGGCGCCGCCGCTCTGCTTCTTGTGGCGGTAGCGCGCCTCCGCATTGCCGCTGATGGTCTCGCGGAACGGGATCGACGGCGGCTCGGTATCCACCTGCACGTTCCAGCGTGACTCGAGCTGCTCCAGGACCACCTTCAGGTGGTTTTCCCCGAGGCCGCGGAGCACGGTGCCCTTGCCGCGCGGGTCCTGCACCGCCTCGAGGCAGGGATCCTCGTCCAGCAGGCGATGGAGGGCCTCCGACAGCTTCTGTTCATCGCCGTGCTTGCGCGGAATCAGGGCCTGGCCGAACACGGGCCGGGGATAACCGGGCGATTCGAGATGCAGGTAGTCCTCTTCATGGGAGTCGTGGAGCACGGCGTCCCGATGGATCTCCTCGACACGGGCGACCGCACAGATGTCACCCGGCACCCCTTCCGGGATCTCGACCTGATTCTTGCCCTGGAGCCGCAACAGGTGGGCCACCTTGAAGGGCTTGCGGCCGTCGCCGATGTAGAGCTGGGTGTTGGGTGTGATCGTGCCCTGGTGGATGCGGAAGATGCCGAGCTTGCCTCGATACACGTCATTGCTGACCTGGAACACGTGGGCGACCACATGGGCCGCCGAATCCATGCTCAACTCGACCGGCGTGGCATTCGCACCTTCGCCGCGCAGGAAGTGGGGTGGGTTGCCTTCGGTCGGATCGGGCATCAGGCGCCCGAGGATGTGGAGCAACTCGGGCATGCCAGCACCCGTCCGTGCCGAGACGAAACACACCGGCACCAGGTGCCCCTCGCGCAGCGCCTGCTCGAACGGATCGTGCAGTTGTTCCGGATCCAGCGACTCGCCCTGTTCCAGATACAGGGCCATCAGGTCTTCGTCCACCTCGACAATCTGATCCACGATCTGCTCGTGGGCTGCGCTGACGGTCGAGAAGGCGGTCGGCGCGTCGTAGGCCGGTTCGAAGAAGCAGTCGATCACGCCCGAGCCGTCGGGGGAGGGCAGGTTGATCGGCAGGCACTCCGGGCCGAAGGTGGTGGCGATGGTGTCCTGCAGGGCCGCGAGGTCGACACCGCTGGCGTCGATCTTGTTCACGATGATCATCCGGCACTTGCCGGCCGCGGCCTCCATCACGCGTCGGGTGACGGGCTCGATGCCGGTCTGGGCGTTCACGACGATCGCTGCGGTTTCGACGGCCGGCAGGGCGGCCAGCGCGCGACCCAGGAAGTCGGGCGTGCCCGGCGTGTCGAGGAGGTTGACCCAGTGCTCGTCCGACTCGAGGTGAGTGATGCTGACATTGATGGAATGGCCGATGGCCTTTTCCTGGGCATCGAAATCGGAGACGGTGTCGCCCCGCTCAAGGCTGCCGGCCGTGCCGATGGCGCCTGCGGCGGACAGCAGGGCTTCCAGCAACTCGGTCTTGCCGCAGCCGGCCTGGCCGAACAGGGCCACGTTGCGGATGTCGTGGACGGACTTCGGAACCATCTCGCTCTCCCTCGTCTTGATCTTCGAATGGCCCAAGTATCCGCCTCGCGGGGCGCCGGGACAACGTACTGGATCAAGAAACGGCGCCGGCACGGCGCCGCCCGTTGGCGCGTCAGCCGGCGCCGGGGACGGACTTGTCGAGGACGACCATATTGTTGCGATGGATCAGCTCTGCCTCGTCCACATAGCCGAGCAGCGCTTCGATCTGGGCGGAGGGGCGCCCGGCAATGCGGCGGCACTCGGACGCGGGATAGTTCACCAGGCCGCGGGCCAGCTCCTTGCCGGCCAGCGACAGGCAGCTGACCACCTCGCCGCGGGCGAAGTCGCCGATAACCGAATGGACGCCGACCGGCAGCAGGCTGCGGCCCTGGGCCAGGGCGCGGCAGGCGCCGTCATCGAGGATCAGGCTGCCGGCCACCTGGAGATGGTCGGCCAGCCATTGCTTGCGGGCCTGAAGCGGCGTGCTGGCGGCGTGCAGCAGGCTGCCCACCGGCTCGCCGGCGAGCAGGCGCACGAGCACGTCGGCCTCCCGGCCGCTGGCGATCACGGTGTGGGCGCCGCTGCGCGCCGCGCGTCGGGCAGCGCGCACCTTGGTGGCCATGCCGCCCTTGCTGATCTGGCTGGCGGAGCCGCCGGCCATGCCCTCGAAACTCGGGTCTTCGGCCTGGCCTTCAGAGACCAGGCGGGCGGTGCTGTCCTTGCGCGGATCGGCGGTAAACAGCCCGCTCTGGTCGGTCAGGATCACCAGCGTATCGGCCTCGATCAGGTTGGCGATCAGCGCACCGAGGGTGTCGTTGTCGCCGAACTTGATCTCCTCGGTGATCACCGTGTCGTTCTCGTTGATGATCGGTACGACGCCCAGCTCCAGTAGCGTGGTCAGGGTCGAGCGGGCGTTGAGGTAGCGCTCGCGGTCGGCCAGATCCTCGTGGGTCAGCAGGATCTGGGCGGTCTGCAGACCGTGCTCGGAGAAGGCGCCCTCGTAGGCCTGGACGAGGCCCATCTGGCCGACCGCGGCGGCGGCCTGGAGCTGGTGGACCTCGTGGGGGCGGGTCGTCCAGCCGAGGCGCTGCATGCCCGCGGCGATGGCGCCGGAGGACACCAGGGCCACCTCGCGCCCGTCGGCGCGCAGGGCGGCGATCTGGCGGGCCCAGTTCTGAAGGGCCTCCCGGTCGAGGCCGGTACCGTTGTTGGTGACGAGTGCCGAGCCGACCTTGACGACGATCCGGCGGGAGTGACTGATGCGGGCTCTCATCGGGCCTCCGGCGCCTCGTCGTCCATGTCGACCCAGTCGTCGTCGGTGAAGTCGTCGTCGGGCTCGTTGTCGAGGGCGGCGTCCGCTGCTTCGCTCATGCGGGTTTCGAGTAGCTGGGCGCGTGCCTGGTCCACATGCAACTGGACCGCCTCGCAGAGCTCCCCGCAGCCCTCACCGCTGATCGCTGCGATACGGAAGACTGGTCCCTCGTGTTCGAATGCGGCCAGGAAAGCTTCCACACGGGCGTCCTGCTCGTCGACATCGATCAGGTCGAGCTTGTTCAGGACCAGCCAGCGGGGCTTCTCGAACAGCGCCTCGTCGTACTTGCGCAGTTCCTCGACGATGGCTCGCGCCTCCTGGACCGGATCCGTCTCAGGGTCGAAGGGCGCCATGTCGACGAGATGCAGCAGCAGGTTGGTGCGTGCCAGGTGCTTGAGGAAGCGGTGGCCCAGGCCGGCGCCATCGGCCGCGCCTTCGATGAGGCCGGGAATGTCGGCGACGACGAAGCTCTTCTCTTCCCGGGTGCGGACCACGCCAAGGTTCGGCTGGAGCGTGGTAAAGGGATAGTCGGCGACCTTCGGCTTGGCCGCCGAGATGGCGCGGATGAAGGTGGACTTGCCGGCGTTGGGCATGCCCAGCAGGCCCACGTCGGCCAGCACCTTGAGTTCTAGCTGGAGGTTGTAACGCTCGCCTTCCTTGCCCATGGTGCGCTTGCGCGGGGCCCGGTTGACGCTGGACTTGAAGTGGATGTTGCCGAGGCCGCCGCGGCCTCCGCGGGCAATCAGCACGCGCTTGCCGTCCTCGTCGAGGTCGGCAAGCAGCTCGCCGCTGTCCTCGTCGCGGATCATCGTGCCGACCGGCATGCGCAGGAGCTTGTCCTCGCCGCCCTTGCCGTAGCGGTCCTTGCTGCCGCCGTTCTCGCCCCGCTCGGCGCGGAATTTCCGGGTGTAGCGGAAGTCGATCAGCGTATTGAGGTTGCGATCCGCGATGGCGTAGATGCTGCCGCCCCGGCCTCCGTCACCCCCGTCGGGCCCGCCCTTCGGGATGAACTTCTCGCGTCGGAACGAGGCCATGCCATTGCCGCCGTCGCCAGCGATGACTTCAATGCGCGCTTCGTCGAAAAACTTCATGCTTGCTGCCCCGGAAACAAAAAAGCCCTACCGCGAAGGATAGGGCTTTGCTCGCGACGGACCGGCTGGAACGCTTATTCGGCGTCCGGCACGATCGCCACGGTACGGCGCTTGCTGGCGCCCTTGATCAGGAACTGCACCTTGCCGTCCTTGAGGGCGAACAGGGTGTGGTCCTTGCCGATGCCGACGTTGTCGCCCGGGTGGTACTGGGTGCCGCGCTGGCGGACCAGGATGTTGCCGGCCAGAACCGACTGACCACCATAGCGCTTGACGCCGAGCCGTTTGGCTTCTGAGTCGCGACCGTTACGAGAACTGCCGCCGGCCTTTTTGTGTGCCATGAGTCAAATCTCCTGTTCAGCCCGAAATCG
>JAGRGD010000165.1 GCA_020445665.1 Rhodocyclaceae bacterium | reverse complement strand
GCGCCACGCGGAGCTGGCCGAGGCACCAGTGACGGCCACGTTCGACAAGCTCGCGGCTCTCGGTCGCGAGAAGGCCCAGGATTGGGAGCACTGGCGAAAATTGCGCCGACGGTTCCTGGAAGGCGGCCTCGAGGTCCTTTCGGACAGCGAGCTGCTCGAGATCTTCCTGGCGGTTTCCAGCCCCAGGCCCAAGCGGCAAAGTCAGCTGGCGGCGGCGCTGATATCTCGATTCGGCAACCTGACCGGGGTCGTGCACGCGAATCCGCGACATTTGATGGAGTTCCCCACCGAGAATCGGCGGGCGACCTACATGGCGATCGCGCTGCTGAAGTGCGTGCATGCCGCCGCAGTCCGGTTGCTGAAGGTCGATGTGGTCGACCGACCTATCATCTCGTCATCAGAAGCGGTGCTAAGGTATTGCATGGCAAGGTTTTCACACCTTGGACACGAAGAGTTCCACGTCCTGTTCCTCAATCGCAAGAATATGCTGATTCTCGATGAGGTGCAGCAACGCGGCACCATCGACCACGTTCCGCTCTATCCTCGAGAGGTGGCCAAACGGTGTCTCGAGGTCGGCGCCTCGGCGATCGTCATGGTGCACAATCATCCGAGCGGCGATCCGACGCCGTCTGGCCCCGATATCGAGCTGACCCGCAAGGTTGTCGCCGCCCTGGAAATCTTCGATGTCCAGGTTCACGATCATTTCATCATCGGGCTCGACGGCCAGGCGAGCCTGCGGGGCTTGGGGTTGATGTAATCGGGCGCGCGGCAACCGGTATACGAGATCGATGAGGCCCTTGCTTGCTGGTCTCGATTCCGGTGACCAGCGGCAGGGGCCCGTCGCGGACAACTCAAAGCTAGCGCTTCAAGCCGCCTGAGATTCGGCGGAGACTGCAATGTCCACGATGTCCGCCATGATCCGGGGGATCGAGAAGTCCTTCGGCGTGTAGACCCGGGCGACGCCGCAGGCGAGGAGAGCCTTGGCGTCCGCCGGCGGGATGATGCCGCCGACCACCACGGGGATGTCGCCGATGCCGGCCTTGCGCATCCGCGTCATCACCTCCTCGACCAGCTGCAGATGCGAGCCCGAGAGGATCGAGAGCCCGACCACGTGCACCGCCTCCTCGAGCGCCGTGCCGACGATCCGTGCGGGTGACAGGCGAATACCCTCGAAGACCACGTCCATGCCGGAATCCCGTGCCGCCACCGCGATCTGCTCGGCGCCATTTGAATGGCCATCGAGGCCGGGCTTGCCGACCAGGATCTTCAGCCGGCGGCCGGTGCGTCTCGCCAACGCCTCGACCCGGGCGCGGACCGGCGCCAGCGCATCGTCCAAACCATCCGTCTTGGCGCCGGCGATGCCGGTGGGGGCCCGGTACTCGCCGAAGATGCGGCGCAGGCAGGTCGCCCATTCACCCGTGGTGACACCGGCATGCGCGCAGGCGATCGAGGCCGGCATGACGTTCTGTCCCTCGCGCGCGGCCCGGTCCAGCTCCGCCAGGGCCACTTCGACCGTCCCGGCGTCGCGCCGGGCACGATGCGCCCGCAGCCGTTGGATCTGGGCCGCCTCGGTGGCGGGATCGACGGTGAGAAACCCGCCATCCTCGCCGGTGGTGAGCGGCGAGGGGGCGGTCTCGGTGTAGCAGTTGACGCCCACGACCTGCCGCGTGCCGGCGGCGATCGCCTGGACCCGGGCAGCGCTGCTCTCGACCAGCCGGCTCTTCATGTAGCCGGAGTCGACGGCGGCCAGCGCCCCGCCCATGTCCTCGATCCGCGCCAGCTCCGCCTTCGCCTCAGCCATCAGCTCCTGAACCTTGGCCTCGATCACGATGCTGCCGTCGAAGATGTCCGGATGGTCCAGAAGGTCGGTCTCGAGGGCCAGGATCTGCTGCAGGCGCAGCGACCATTGCTGGTCCCAGGGCCGGGGCAGGCCGAGCGCCTCGTTCCAGGCCGGCAACTGCACCGCCCGGGCACGGGCCCTGCGCGACAGCGTGACCGCCAGCGTCTCGAGCAGGATCCGATAGACGTTGTTCTCGGGCTGCTGCTCGGTCAGGCCCAGGGAATTCACCTGCACGCCGTAGCGAAAACGCCGCAGGCGTTCCTCCTCGACGCCGTAGCGCGTGGCGGTGATCTCGTCCCAGAGCTCGACGAAGGCACGCATCTTGGCGAGCTCGGTGACGAAGTGCAGGCCGGCATTGACGAAGAAGCTGATGCGTCCGACCACCTTCGGGAATTCCGCCTCGGGCACCTGGCCGCCGGCCCGGATGGCATCCAGCACCGCCACCGCCGTGGCCAGCGCGAAGGCGAGCTCCTGGACCGGCGTCGCCCCCGCCTCCTGCAGGTGGTAGGAGCAGACATTGGTCGGGTTCCACCTCGGCACCTCCCGACAGGTGAAGGCGACGACGTCGCCGATGAGCCGGAGCGAGGGGGCGGGCGGGAAGATGTAGGTGCCCCGCGACAGATACTCCTTGATGATGTCGTTCTGCACCGTCCCCTGCAGCACCGCCCGGTCGACGCCCTGGCGCTCCGCCGCGGCGATGTAGAGCGCCAGCAGCCAGGGTGCGGTGGCGTTGATGGTCATCGAGGTGTTCATGCGGTCGAGCGGGATGCCGTCGAACAGCGTCGTCATGTCGTCGAGGGAGGTGATCGGCACGCCGACCTTGCCGACCTCGCCTTGTGCCAGGGGGTCGTCGCTGTCGTAGCCGGTCTGGGTCGGCAGATCGAAGGCCACCGAGAGCCCGGTCTGGCCGCGCGCCAGGTTGGTGCGGAAGAGCGCGTTGCTCGCCTCGGCCGAGCTGTGCCCGGCATAGGTGCGGAACAGCCACGGCTCATCACGAAAAGTGTTGATTCCACTCGTTTCGCCCATCCCGCCGGATCTCCCGAACCACTTGAACACACGATAAACACCCAACGACGCGATCGTCAGATACAGCGGCGAGCGATAACATCCATGCTGCAGCGCCGTCAAAGCATTTATGATGTTGACAGCGTGATCCTCGCCCTTCAGCTTGTGGCAATGCGACGGTGCAGGCTGACCGGCCAACATCTCTCCGCCGGTCGCCAACACGTTAGTCAACACCACCAGTCGGGTTGCAGCCATGCCCAAGAACCAGGTCGATCACATCATCCGCAAGTTCGGCTCGCAAGCGCGGGTCGCCGAGCTGCTCGGCATCTGGCAGACCGCCGTCAGCGGCTGGGTGCGGCGCGGCGCCATTCCGGCGCGGCGCCAGGCCGAGCTGCTCGAGATCGCCCGCCGCGAGGGCATCGCCCTGTCGCCCGGCGAGTTCTTCGCGGCCGAGGCGACCGGCACGCACGGACGGCCGCTG
>JAGRGD010000164.1 GCA_020445665.1 Rhodocyclaceae bacterium | reverse complement strand
CGGGCTGAACTTGGTCATGTTCATCTCGTCGAGGTCGAGCGAGAGGATGAAGTCGCTGGTGGCGCGCAGGGTTTCCGGCGTCTCGCCGGGCAGGCCGAAGATGAACAGGCCCTTGGCGCGCAGGCCGGCCTGCTGGATCAGGTCCACCGTCTCGCGCACCTGCTCGAGCGTCACGCCGGTCTTGTGCCGCGCCATCATGCCGGCGTCGGCCGACTCGATGCCCATCGAGACCATGAAGGCCCCGGCCGCCTTGAGCATCCGGAGCTGCTCGAGGGAGGTGTGGCCGGTGCGGATGGCGCAGTTGAAGTCAATGCCGAGGGGCCGCTCGATCAGCTGCTCGCAGAACGCATTGATGCGCTTGCGGTGCGACGTGAAGAGGTCGTCGTAGAAGTTGATGTGGCGCACCCCGTAGCGGTCCCGCAGGAAGCGCATGTGCTCGATCATGTACTCGGGGGAGTTGACCTTGTAGAGCCGCTCGAAGACGGTCCGGTCGCAGAAGGAGCAGGTATACGGGCAGCCGCGGGAGGTGACCATGGTCGCCCCCCAGCGCTTCTCGTAGGAGAACATCGGCAGGTGATAGCCGTGGGGGAAGCCAGCGAGCTTGTCGTAGGCCGGAAACGGCAGCTCGTCCAGGTGCTGGATGCGGCTCCGGCGCGGGTTGGTGACGATGGCCTCGCCGTCGCGGTAGATCAGGTTGTCGATCTCGCCCTCGGCGCGGCCCTCGGCCAGGTCCAGCAGGGGGCCCTCCCCCTCGCCGATGCACAGGTAGTCGATCTCGGGGAAGTGGGTCAGGAGCGGCGCGCCGATGGCCGAGACATGCACATTGCCGAACAGGGTCCGGATGGCCGGTTCGCGGCGCTTGACGATCTCGGCCATGTCCAGCGAGTCCATGAAGCCCGAGGTGGTCGGCGAGAAACCCACCAGTTCCGGCCGCGTGGCGAGGATGGCCTCGGCGCAGGCCGCGGCACCGGATGGGGCGCCGGGCCCGAGGCAGTCGATGATCTGCACCGGGTGGCCGTGCCGCTCGAGCCACGCCGCGAGGGACAGGATGCCGATGGGCGGCAGGCGGTTGGCCAGCACCGAGAAGTCGGGCTGATTGGGGACCGAATTGAAGCCGGCCGGCTGGACGAGGGTAATGCGCATGCTCACCACACCGTGGACAATCAGCCCTCATTCTAGCCGCTCGGCCGGCAAGCCAAAGGCGCCGGTCAGCAAGACCGACCCGCGCCCCGCCTCCCGTCGGATGCTGCCGCCCCGGCGGAACCGTCCTGCCCGCCCGGCCTCTCAGCCCGTGTCTGCCCGCCCTCCGGAGACCCACGATGGGAAACCGCCTGTTGCCGAGCCTCGCCCTGTGCCTGGCCGGCCTCGCCGCCACGCCAGTACTGGCGGAAACGCCCCCGCTTGCCGAACTGGCCCAGCCCGGCCGGGTGCTGATGCTGCGTCACGCCACGGCGCCGGGCTTCGGCGACCCGCCGGAATTCCGCCTCGGCGACTGCAGCACCCAGCGCAACCTCGATGCCACCGGGCGCGCCCAGGCGACGGCGCTCGGCGAGCGCCTGCGCGCTGCTGGTCTGGGCGAGGCGCGCGTGTTCTCGAGCGCCTGGTGCCGCTGCCAGGAAACCGCGCGCCTGTTGAACCTCGGCCCGGTCGAGCCCCTCCCGGCGCTGAATTCCTTCTTCCAGGACCCGGCCGCGCGCGAAGCGCGCATCCGCGCCCTGCGGGACTTCCTCGCCGCCCAGCCGGTCGATGGCCCGCCACTCATCCTCGTCACCCACCAGGTCACGATCAGCGCCATCAGCGGTGGCGGCACCCCCAGCGGCGGCGGGGCCCTGTTCGCGCTCAACGGCACCGGCGAGCCGACGCCGCTGGGCGCCGTCGCGCCCCCCTGAACCGACTGGAGAGCCGACCATGCGCCTCGTCCATCTGCTCGCGAGCATCACCGGGGTCGCCCTTGCGACGCTCTCGGCTGCGGCGCCGGGCGTCACCGTAACGCAGCAGGCCGAACAGGCCAGCGGCCTGTCCCGCCCCCATGACGGCGCCTTCTCGCCGGACGGCACGCGCATCTACCTCACCGACATGGCCAACAGCCGGATCAGCGTGCTCGACGCGATGAGTCTCGCGACCCTGGGCCATATCGGCGAGGGTGAGTTGTCCTACCCCCACGACGCCGAGTTCGACGCCGCCGGCCGCCTGCTGGTGGCCGACACCGGCAATGGCCGCATCGCGATCTACTCGCTCAGCGGCGTGGGTGGCGCGCTGGTGGGCGAGCTCGGCGGCCTGTCGGCGCCGGAGGGGGTCGCGGTGATGCCGGACGGCCGCGTGGTGGCGACCAACACAGGGAGCGGCGAGCTGTCGGTGTTCCGCGACGGGCAATTGGAGCGCAAGGTGGGCGGCTACGGCACGGGCGAGCTGGGCTTCGTACGTCCCCACGATGTGGATGCGGCCGCAGACGGGACCCTCTACGTGGTCGATTCGGGCAACCACCGGATCCAGGTGCTGGCGCCCGACCTGACCCTGCAGGCTGTGAGCGACCCGGCCCTCGGCCTCAACGAGCCGAAATACCTGACGATCGAAGGCGACCGGATCTGGCTGGCCGACGAGTACAACCATCGCCTGCTGCTGCTGACGCGGGGTCTGTCCCTCGAGGCGGTACTGGGGTCGGGGCAGGCCGGCCGCGACGCCGACGTGTTCCGCAAGCCCGAGGCCGTGCTGTCGCGCGGCAAACGGCTGTGGGTCGTCGATACCTACAACGACCGCATCCTCCGTCTCGACTGGTCGCTGGCGGACTGAGACGCGCCAGCACCGTTCTCCAGACAAAAAGAAGGCGACCAGATGCTGCTGGCCGCCCCAGGGGAGGAAAAGCGGACTGGCTCTTCTTCAGATCAACGGTTGCGGTCCTTGCCCCGGCGCTTGCCGGTGGTGGCGACGACGGTACCCACCGTCGCATTGTCGAAGGTGTAGTTGCCCACGCCAGCGCCGTCGGCGCCCGGACCGGCAGAACCACCCACCGCGGTAAAAGTGACGCTCTGGATCGTGTCGTCGGTGACGACCACGCCGAAGAAGGATTCGAACTTGTCGCCGCGCCGAGCCGCAATCCGCAGGGTGCTCCCCTTGGCCGTCGTGACGGTCACGTCGTACTCATCGGCCTCCTGCATGAAGAGATCGACCCCGAAGGCGTTGATGCCGGGCTCGGTGACGATGAAGGTGCGGGGCGCCGCCAGCGGGGTATCGCCGGTCAGCGACGTGAAGCCCGGCGCGGGCGCCAGGACCCACGGGGCCGCCGAGCTGTAGATCAGGCCGTTGGCAAGCGGGACGGGCGACTCCATCGGGCCCGCCGGCATGCCTTCAAAATCTTCGGTCATGAGGACCGCAGCCGAGGTCGCCGCGCGGAAATCCCGGGCATCCATCTCGACGATTGCGGCGTGCGCCAGCACAGGAAGCGCGGCCATCAGGCAGGCAAGCTTCGACAGCGAGCGGCCCAGACCAGACTTGGAAAACGTGGTGTTCATTTGAGGACTCCCCAAAATCATTCATGCAGTTGTCAGTGGGGGCCGTTTCTCTCTGCCTGGACCACCCAGGGCGTGGTCCGCAAAAAGTCCGTACGGGTCTTGTACCGCGCCGCCACGTTGGGACTCCAGCCAATCCACTACAGGCAAACGGCGTACCAGCCCCGGGGCCGACGAACGGGTGACGACCTACTACACGGCAGTGGGAAGGATTCCCCCAGGTAGCACTAGCGCTTGCGTGCCGCCGTCGGGGGGCGTCCGGCCCCGGCGAGCGAGGGCGCAGAAGGGACGGCGTGGGGCAGCCTGGGGCCGGAATTGACCCGATTCCGGGGGATTTACCCCAAAGGCACCCGGAGCGTGGCAACACCACTGACCACGCTCCGGCGACGTGCCGGCAATCAGAAATCGCGCGCGGCGATGCCCTGCAGACCGGCCCCTGCAGGCAGGCCGCTCTGGGTCCAGACCGCAGCCAGCGCGCCGGACTCCCCATCAACACGGAATCCCGAGATCGAGCCGCCGGCCGCATCCAGCGTGTAGACAAAGTGCTGGTCGCCGGCCAGGGTCAGGTCGGTCGGCGCACCACCGGTGGTGGCCGCGACGGGGTCCAGCGTGACCAGGGCGCCGTGGCGCGAGACCAGGTAGCTCGACAGGGTGTTGGAGCCGGTGTTGCTGACGAAGGCGAACCCGTCGTCGTGGACCACCACCCAGCAGCTGGCGGCCTGCCCGTTGGCGATCGAGGCGGCGGTGATCTCCAGCGGCAGGCCCGCCGGCGTGGCATCGAAGGCCGACAGCGATCCGCTGCCCGCCTCGGTGACCAGGATCGATCCGTTGGCGGTGACACCGAACGAGAACGGCACCACGCCCGGCGCCGGCGTGCGCAGGATCGGCCCGCCGGGAACCCCGGCCTCGTCGAGATCGATGGCCAGCACCTCGCCACCGCCGGCGTGGGTCACGATCAGCCGCCGTGCCAGCCGGTCCACGCCGACCTGCCCCGGCGCGAGGATGTTGTTGAACGGGATGGTGCTCGCGTTGGAGAGCCCCAGGTCGTATTGGGCGAGCAGTTCCAGTTGCCCATCGCGATCGATCCGGAAGCTCGACACGACACCACTGCCGCCGGCGTTCAGCACGTACAGCAGGTCGTCATGGATGGCGACGCTGACCGGGATGAAGCCGCCCGAATCCACCACCTGCAGCAGCCGCGGCCGCGGACCCCGGGCGCTGGCATCCAGCACCGACACGGTGTTGTCGCCGGCATTGACCGCCACCAGCAGGGCCTGCTCCGGCGCGTAGATCAGCGCGTTCTGCGAACCCAGCGGATCCACCGCGGCGTTGTCGCTGCCTCCCCGGCCGCCGGTGGGCACCGTGGCCCCCGGCAGCGCCCGCAGGCGCCCCCGGCGGTCGCGTTGATAGACCAGGATCGCATTGCCGTCGGCGGCGTTGGTCATGACGTAGACCAGGCCGCCGTCGTCCGACCGATCGAAGGCGCGATGGCCGCCGTGGGCGTCTGCCGTGGCCGGCAAGGTCGCAGCCACCAGGCTGCCGGCGGCCAGCAGGACGCTGGCGGTGGTGTGTTTCAGAGTGCGGGAAGGCATCGTGTTCTCCAGGGGAAAGGGTGGGGTTCTGCCGGTCGTACCGGTGATGCGATGGTCCTGCCGGCGGGCCGCCCGAATCCTCCCGAAACGATCACGATTGCATGACCGTTTCGCGCCGCGGCGGGCGTCGCTACGCCGCGGCGCACATGGACAAGCCCCGGGCACTCGACTACGTTTCCCCGGATAGAGGCCGCGAAGGCCCGCCCTCTCCCACCCAGCAAGGAGGTTGTCCATGTTCGATGCAAAACTGGCATTGCGCCGTTTCGCCCCGCCGTTGCGTGTCCGCGGCGCCACGCTGAGCCTCATCGCCGTCGCGACGCTACAGGCGCCCCTCGCCTGGTCCCAGGCGCTGCCCGAAGCCGTCGTCACCCAGCGCGAGATGATCGTCACGGCCAACCCGCTGGCCAGCTTCGCCGGTGCGCACATCCTCAAGAACGGCGGCACGGCGGCCGATGCGATGGTCGCGGCGCAGGCCGTGCTCGGCCTGGTCGAGCCGCAGTCGAGCGGCCTCGGTGGTGGCGCCTTCGTCGTGTATTACGACGCCGCAAGCGGCACGACCACCACCTTCGACGCCCGCGAGAAGGCGCCGGCCGCGGCCACCGAAGACCGCTTCGCCGGCCTTGGCTTCACGACCGCCTGGCAGAGCGGTCTGTCGGTCGGCGTGCCCGGCACGCCGCGGGTCATGGAGGTGGTCCACGACCGCTACGGCAAGATGCCCTGGCCGCGCCTGCTGCAGCCGGCGATCACGATCGCCCAGCGCGGCTTTGCGCTGACCGCCCGTACCTCCGACCAGGTGGCCGGCCTGCTCGCGGCCAACCCGTCCTGCGAAGATCGCCTGTTCTTCCGCGATCCGGTGGCGTTCGCCTACTTCGCCAACCCCGACTGCACCGCCAAGCCCGCCGGCACGAGGATGGTGAACCGGGACTATGCCCGCACGCTGAAGGCCATGCGAAGCGGCGGCGCCGATGCCTTCTACCTGGGCCCGATCGCTGCCGACATCGCGGCCGCCGTCCAGGGCGACCCGGCGATCCCGGGTGACATGACCACCGACGATCTGGCCAACTACGCCGTGATCGAGCGCGCGCCGGTCTGCATCACCTATCGGGGCCGCGACGTCTGCGGCATGGGTCCACCGTCTTCGGGTGGCCTCGCGGTGGGGCAGATCCTGGGGATCCTCGAGAATTTCGCGCTGGGCGGTGACCCCCTCGACGTGGAGAACGTTCACCTCTTCACCCAGGCCGGCCGGCTGGCTTTTGCCGACCGCAACCTGTACGTGGGCGACACCGACTTCGTCACCGTGCCGGCGGCAGGCATGCTCGACAAGGACTACCTGGCCGACCGGGCCTTGCTGATCACCGACATCGACATGGGTTCGGCCGCACCCGGCGTGCCGCCCGGCGAGTTCGACCCGGCGGCGCCGGACCCGACCGCCAAGGTGAGCGGCACCAGCCACATCTCGATCGTGGACCGCTACGGCAATGCCCTGTCGATGACCACCACCATCGAGAGTTCCTTCGGCAATGGCGTGATGGTGCGCGGCTTCCTGCTCAACAACGAGCTGACCGACTTCTCGTTCGCGGCCGCGGACGCCGATGGCACCCCGATCGCCAACCGGGTCCAGCCCAGCAAGCGGCCCCGCAGCTCCATGTCGCCGACCATCGTCTTCGACGAACTGGGCCGGGTCGAGCTGGTCACCGGCTCGCCGGGCGGCTCGCGGATCATCGGCTACACCGCCCAGTCGATCATGAACCACATCGATTTCGGCCTCGACCCGCAGCAGTCGATCAACGTGCCCCACTACATGAACCGCAACGGCCGCACCGACATCGAGACGCCGATCCCGGGCGTGACCCTCGACTACGACGCCGACGCGCTGGCCGCCGCACTCGAGGCCCGCGGCCATGGCGTCGGGATCATCGAGCAGACCAGCGGCCTGTCGATCATTCACGTGGTGTATGACGAGGAGGACGACAAGCGCCGTGGTCGGGGTCGCAACCGCGGTCATGGCAACGACCGCAACGACTTCACCCTGATCGGCGGCGGCGACCTGCGCCGCGACGGCACCGTCGCCGGCCGCTGACACAGCGCGGCGGTTTGCGTCCGGGGCCGGCCTTCGCGCCGGCCCCGTGTCGTTCACGGTGCCGGAAAGGCACCGCGGCGGGCGCCCCAAACGGCACCGGGGGGGTACCATTCCAGAAAAAGGAGGAGGAGAACCCATGAGCTATGAAACGATCCTGTTCGAGGTGGTCGACGGCGTCGCGGAGATCCGCTTCAACCGGCCCCACCGGCTGAACGCCGTCACCGACCAGCTCTACACCGAGTTCAACGACGCCCTGAGCGAGGCCGAGGCCGACCGGAACTCCCGCGTGGTGATGATCACCGGCGAGGGCCGCGCGTTCTGCGTCGGTGCCGACCTGAAGGCCCACAAGGCGGGCCGCACCGCCTTCGACCGGCGCCAGTACCTGCAGGGCGAGCAGATCGTCTGCAAGCGGCTGCTCGAGTTGAAGAAGCCGGTGGTGGCGGCGGTCAACGGCTACGCCCTCGGCGCCGGCGCCGAGCTGGCCCTGGCCTCGGACTTCCTGCTGATGGCCGACAACGCCCAGATCGGCCTGCCGGAGGTGAGCATCGGCAACTTCCTCGGCGGCGGCGTCACCTGGCTGCTGCCCCGCCTGGTGGGGCTCGCCAAGGCGCGCGAGCTGGTCTTCCTGGGCGAGCGCATCGGCGGCGACGAGGCGGTGCGCATCGGCCTCGCCAACCGGGTGTTCCCGGCCGACGGCTTCATCGACGCGGCGCGCGAATTCGCGCTGCGCATCGCCAGCAAGGCGCCGTTCTCGATGCAGCTCGCCAAGGAGCAGCTCAACCGCGCCGCCGAGCGCACCCTCGACGCCTGCCTGACCGCCGAGCTGGAGGGGATGATGTTCGTCGGCACCACCCGCGACTGGCAGGAGGGCATCGACGCCTTTGCCGAGAAGCGCACACCGGTCTTCAAGGGGGAGTGAGATGCCGACCAAGCTGAACGGATTCCCGGAACCGAGCCCGCTGCACGACTTCCTGTCGCCCGACTCGATCGCCATCGTCGGCGCCTCGGCCGACCCCACCAAGCGCGGCTACAAGGCCATGATCGGGCTGATCAAGGATGGCTACCGCGGCGCCATCTACCCGATCAACCCGAAGACCGACATGATCCTCGGCATCAAGACCCTGCCCTCGATCCAGGCCCTGCCCGACGGCGTCGACCTGGCGCTGATCTGCACCCCCGGACCGACCGTGCCGGCGATCGTGCGCGAATGCGGCCAGAAGGGTGTCAAGGGTGCGGTGGTGCTGGCCAGCGGCTTTCGCGAGACCGGCCGGCCCGAGGGCATCGCGCTGGAGAAGGACCTCCTCGACGCGGCTCGCGAAGGCCAGGTGCGTGTCATCGGCCCCAACACCTCGGGCATGTTCAACCTGCACAAGAAGGTGAACCTGCTCGCGCTCGCCAACATCAAGGCCGGCGACATCGGCTTCATCTCCCAGTCGGGCAACATGCTGCTGTCGCTGGTGCTCGAGGCCGAGCACAACGGCCATGTGGGCTTCTCCACCTACGCCGGCCCGGGCAACCAGACCGACATCGGCTTCAACGACT
>JAGRGD010000163.1 GCA_020445665.1 Rhodocyclaceae bacterium | reverse complement strand
TCGATCAAGATGCGCAACCTGCTGCGGCGGGAGGGCAAGCGATCCTTCAACCCGGGCAAGGTGGCGGCGATGGCCTTCCTGACGGCGAAGGACCCGACCACCATCAAGTTCATCCGCAAGGGCATGATCGAGTGGGGCTACAAGGCCCAGCGCCTCGGCCACCGGGTCGGCAAGTCCCTCGGCCTGACCCGCGAGCAGGTGGCCGCGCCGCCGGCGACGCTCGGCAAGGCGCCGATCAAGGCCCAGGTGATCCACTTCATCAACAAGCCGATGCCCGGCGGTCTGCCCAAGCGCACCAGCCGCGCCCTGCTCGACATTGAGGACGACAAGGTCATCCCGGTCATCCGCGACCCGAAGGTGGCTCGGGACGACTCGGAGGCGGTTTTCTACTTCCCGGGCTGCGGCTCGGAGCGCCTCTTCAGCCAGGTGGGCCTCGCCACCCAGGCGATGCTCTACCATGTCGGCGCCACCACGGTGCTGCCGCCGGGCTACCTGTGCTGCGGCTACCCCCAGACCTCGGCGGGAGAAGAGGACAAGGGCCAGAAGATCACCACTGACAACCGGGTGCTGTTCCATCGGGTGGCCAACACCCTGAACTATCTCGACATCAAGACCGTGGTGGTGTCCTGCGGCACCTGCATGGATCAGCTGCTGAAGTACCAGTTCGAGAAGATCTTCCCGGGCTGCCGGCTGGTGGACATCCACGAGTACCTGATGGAGAAAGGCGTGGCCCTGTCCGGCATCGACGGCACGAAGTACATGTACCACGAGCCCTGCCACACGCCGATGAAGATCCATGACGGCACCAGCGTGGCCAACGCCCTGATGGGCACGCGGGTGGACCTCAACGACCGCTGCTGTGGCGAGTCGGGCACCCTCGCCGCGACCCGGCCGGACATCTCGACCCAGGTGCGATTCCGCAAGCAGCAGGAGATCGAGAAGGGCGCCACCGAGTTGCGCGGGGCCGATGCGATGGCGCGGGTCAA
This sequence comes from Rhodocyclaceae bacterium, assembly GCA_020445665.1. GTDB lineage: Bacteria > Pseudomonadota > Gammaproteobacteria > Burkholderiales > Rhodocyclaceae > Cognatazoarcus. Next base: position 12,563 of record JAGRGD010000163.1, on the reverse strand, counting down.
GATCCTGACATCGTGCCCGAGCTGCCTGCAGGGCCTGTCACGCTATGCCGACGATGCCGGCGGGGTGGACGCCGACTACATCGTGGTCGAGGTGGCGCGCCACCTGCTGGGCGAGAACTGGATGGCCGAATACGTGGACCGCGCCAACGCGGGCGGCATCGAGCGCGTCCTGCTCTGACACGCAGGTGCGACCGTCCGCCGCGCGCCCGACGGCGCCGGCGTGCGTGTCGCCACCTGACGTGGGTGGCCGCTCAACGATTGCCCAGGCCGTGCGCGAGGCGCCGTCTCAGGCCCGCCACGGCGGCGAGCAGGTCATGGTGGCGGCTGCGTTCCAGCACCGTGAAGACGTTCTCCCGGTAGGCCACGTTGGTGAGCAGGCGAGTTTCGTCGATGGGCATGCCGCAGTGCTTTCGGGCGAGCGCATCGCAATGCGCCAGCAGGGTCTTGATGTCGGGGGTCATGATTGTGCGCCGCAATATTTGTTATGGCTTAATAATGGCGCAGGTTTGATTGCGTGAGTGTGTGCATTTGTTCCGCACCGCCGCATATTCACAGAGCGCTACATTCCCCGGCGACGAGGTCGGCCCTAGAGATTTTGCAGTGCAATAGCCGATCCGTTATATTGAAACAAACACATTGACCCGCGCCTGTTCCGACGCTGCACCGGGCCTCGGAACGCCAATGCCTCTCCCCGGACACCATCCCGGGGTAGCGACCCGGCAACCCCGGGCGGCCGTCGGAAGCTTCCCAGGCGCCAGTTGAATGATCAGACATGTCGTCCCCATTTCGGCCCTGCTCGCCGGGGTCGCCCTGCTGCTTCTCGGCAATGGCCTGCTCGGTACGCTGCTCGCCGTGCGGGGCAGTCTCGAAGGCTACAGCGACTTTCTGCTCGGCCTCGTCGGCTCGGGTTACTTCGCCGGCTACCTGATCGGGACCGTCGTTGCGCCGCCGCTGATTCGCCGCATCGGCCATATCCGGGCCTTCGCCTTCTTCGCGGCGGGGACCGCGGCCACCGGCTTGCTGCAGGGCCTGTTCATCGACCCGATCGCCTGGATCGCCCTGCGGGTCATGGCCGGCACGGCCTTGTTCGCGCTCTACACGATCATCGAGAGCTGGCTCAACAGCCAGGCGGCACGGGAACAGCGGGGCAAGGTCTTCGCCCTCTACATGGTGGTGAACCTGGGCGCCCTGGCGCTCGCACAGCAACTGCTGCGGCTCGATTCGCCAGCGATGTTCACCCTCTTCGCGGTGTCGGCCCTGTTCGTCTGCCTGGCCGTGATGCCGGTAGCCGCGACGCGCCTGGCGCAGCCCGTGGTCAGCGAATCGGGGCGTTTCTCGGTGGTCCGGCTGATGCGCGAAATCCCGGTCGCTGCTGCCGGTGGCCTGCTGTCGGGCCTCGCGATGGGCGCCTTCTGGGGCATGGGCCCGGTCTACGCGGCGCGGATCGGCCTGGCCGAAGGCGATGTCGCGCTGTTCATGAGTGCCGGCATCGTCGGCGGCGCGTTGCTGCAGTGGCCGCTGGGCGCCTTCTCGGACAGCCGGGATCGCCGGACGGCGCTGGCGATCGCCGCCCTGGTGGCCGCCCTGGCGGCGGCGCCCCTCGCGGCCGGCGAGCTCCTCGGCCGCTGGAGCATTGCAGTGATCGCACTGTACGGGGGGCTTGCCTTCGCGATCTACCCGATGGCCGTTGCGCATCTGGTGGATCACCTGAACAACGAGGACATCGTCGCGGGCTCGACGGTCCTGCTCCTGCTGCACGGGGTCGGTGCCGCGATCGGCCCGGTGTTGGCAGGCGGAATGATGAACATCTTCGGTCCGGCCGCGCTGGCGGCGCATTTCGGCGTTGCCCAGCTGCTCCTGGCGATCGCGGCGTACGCCTCGGTCCGGCGCCACAGTGAAGAGATCACGGATCCGGCCCACTTCATGCCGATGGTGCGGACCACGCCGACCGTGCTCGAGATCATGCCCACGCCAGAGACCGCGGACGGCGCCGAGGCCGCCGACACCGCCGCGCCGGGGCCGGCGCCGCAACAGAACGAATGACGGGAGACCCGCCGGATGCGGGCGGCCCGTCGCGATGGATATCACACAGAAACGGAGTGACCCGATGCTGCTAGCCACCGACCTCGACGGCACCTTCCTGGCGGGAGATCCCGATCACCGCAACCAGCTCTACCAACTGATCGCGACTCACCCCGAGATCAAGCTGGTCTTCGTGACCGGGCGGGGACTCGAGGTCGTAATGCCGATCCTCTCCGACCCGACCATTCCGGTGCCGGACTATGTGATCTGCGATGTCGGGGCGACCGTGGTCGACGGTGAGTCTCTGCAGGCGGTGCAACCCATCCAGCGCGAGATCGATGTGCTGTGGCCCGGCGAGAGCAAGGTGGCGGAGGTGATGAGCCGCTACCCTGACCTCAACCGGCAGGAGGTCCCCCAGCAGCGCCGCTGCTCCTACCTGTGCGCGCCGGACGAGGTGCCCGATGACATCGTGGCGGTCGCCGACCAGATCGGCTGCGACGTGCTGTATTCGCTGGGTCGGTATCTGGACATCCTGCCACCGGGGGTCAACAAGGGCAGCACACTCGCGAAGCTCGTCGAGCAGCTCGGCGTAGACCCGGAGCAGGTCATCGTCGCCGGCGATACGCTGAATGATCTGCCCATGTTCGAAGTAGGCTTCAAGGGCGTCTGCGTCGGTGAGTCGGAGAGTGCGCTGATCAAGGCCACGGCCGACCGCGCTCGGATCTACCACGCCCGGCACTGCGGCTGTGGCGGTATTCTCGAGGCCATCACGCACTTCAATTTCCTGGGCCCGGCCGGCGTCGAGGCAGCGACCCGGGCAACCTCGACGGCCGGGAAGTCGGACCTGGTCATGGTCTACCACCGGCTCCCCTACGAGGAAGCGTGGGAAGACGGCCAACTGGTCCGGCGGCGGCACACCTCACCCAACGGGATTCTCCCCACGCTTCTGTCCTTCTTCAAGGGCGGTCGCCGGGGCGCCTGGGTCGCGTGGTCGATCCATGAACCCGAGCGCGGGGTGCCCTTCGAGACGCACACGCGGGTCGACCCCCGCAACTACCCGGAGCTGGTCTGTTCGCGGGTGGCACTGAGCAAGACCGACGTGGACACCTTCTACAAGCGCTTCTCGAAGGAGGCGTTCTGGCCGACGCTGCACACGTTCTGGGAGCGGGCGATCTTCCGCGAGGAAGACTGGGACGTGTATCTGAAGGTCAATCGCCTGTTCGCAGAGCGCACGGCGGCCGAGGCGGCGCCGGGCGCCACGGTCTGGATCCACGACTACAACCTGTGGATGGTGCCCGCCTTCCTGCGGGAGTTCCGTCCCGACCTGGTGATCAGCTTCTTCCATCACACCTACTTCCCCTCGGCAGACGTGTTCAACGTCCTGCCGTGGCGGCGCGAGATCGTCGGCAGCCTGCTGCAATGCGACTACATCGGCTTTCACATTCCGCGTCAGGCCGAGAATTTCGTCGATGTGGCGCGGGGCGTGGCCTCGGTCAAGGTTGTCGAGAACACCAACTGCGCGCCGGCGTTCCGCACCTATGGCTGTGCGGTCGGACTCGAGGAATACAGCACGACGATCGAGGTGCACGGCCGGCAGATCGGGCTGGGCGCCCACCCCGTCGGGCTCGACATCGAGCGGGTGAAGGACGTTCTCGCGCGGCCGGAGGCCAGCCAGAGAATGGAGGCCCTGCGCGACCAGCTGCGCGGCATTCGCATGATCCTGTCGGTGGAGCGGCTGGACTACACCAAGGGCACGCTCGAGAAGCTGCACGCCTTCGAAGCCCTGCTTGAAGAGTATCCGGAGCTGCAGGGGCGCGTCACACTCGTCACCGTGTGCGTGCCCGCAGCGCGCGAGATGACGATCTACGATTCGCTCAAGCTGCAGATTGAGCAGGCGGTCGGCCGAATCAACGGCCGCTATTCGAAGGTGGGCTGGACGCCGGTCCAGTTCTTTTTCCGCGCCTTCCCCTTCGAGGAGGTGGTGGCGTACTACGCCATGGCCGACGTGATGTGGATCACCCCCTTGCGGGACGGTCTCAACCTGGTCGCCAAGGAATACGTGGCCACCCAGGGGCTGACGGAGGGCAGCGGCGTGCTGGTGCTATCCGAATTTGCCGGCGCCGCGGCCGAGTTGCACGGCGCAATTCTGACCAATCCCCACGACCCGGCGGACCTGCGCGACAAGTGCTACTACGCGATCACCCACCACCGCGCCGAGGCGCGGGCCCGGCTGCGCGAACAGTTCGACATCGTCTGCAGCAACGACCTCCAGAGCTGGGCGGAGGGCTTTCTCGAGGCGGTGGGCCGGGCGCGGCAGCTTGCCATCGAGACGGCGGCAGCCAAGGAGGCGAGCGGCGAGACCCTCAATGGAATGCCGCCACCAGAGCGAGCGTCAGTGCCGTAACGCCGAGCGCTGCAAGGCGGACACCCGTCGGCATCCGTGGCACAGCCGACGGGTCTACGGCGGCAAGCTGCTCCGCGCCGGGTGCTTCGCCAACCGCCGCCTGCCAGGCCGCGCACGCCGCCAGGGTGACCAGCAGCAGGATGCCCGCGACGATCGTGAAGTGCACGGACAGCCAGCCGGCCTGGGTCGCCACGAACCAGGCCGCGCTGACGGCATGGCCGGTGAGCAGCCCGCGCAGAGCGGCGCGCGCACCCAGGCCTTGCCACAGGAAGCCCATCGCGAACACCGCCACGAGCGGAGGCGTCACGTAGGCAAAGGCCTGCTGCAGGTACGCGAATAGCCCGGGGAACCGGTCGATCGCCGGCGCCCACAGGGCGGCAACGACCATCATGGCCAAGGTCGTGAAACGCCCGAGGCGGGCCAGTGTGCGGGCATCCAGCCTGGGCCGGCGTGGCTTGACGAAATCGTTGATGACCAGGGTCGACGCTGAGTTCAGGGCTGAATCCACGCTCGACATGATCGCGGCAATCAGACCCGCCAGCATCAGGCCGGCCAGTCCGGGGGGCGCGTACTCGGCGATCAGGCGCGGAAAGACCGTGTCGGGGCGCTCGAGGTCCTCGAACAGGGCAACCGCCATCACCCCGGGCAGCACCATCAGGAACAGGGGCAACAGCTTCAGCAGGGCGGCCAGGATCGCGCCCTTGCCCGCGGTCTGGAGATCTCGGGCGCCGAGCAGGCGCTGGGAGACGTACTGGTTCATGGTCCAGTAATAGAAGCCGAGAATCGGCAGGCCGACGAGGGTCCCGAGCCAGGGCAGCGCTTCGTCGTCCAGGGGTCGGATCAGGGACAGCTTCTCGGCCGGCACCGCGGCGGTGACCGCCGACCACGAATAGTCGAACTCGCCGAACACGACGACGAACAGGATCAGGGAGCCGAGCAGCAGCACGATGGACTGGAGGACGTCGGTGTAGGCGACCGCTCGCAGTCCGCCAGCCGCCGTGTACAGGCCGGCGAACACGGCCAGCGCCACGCAGGTCGGGCCGAGGGACAGCCCCGGGACGAAGAGCATCAGCACCACCGCACCGGCGTACAGGCTGCCGGCCGTATCGAGAAACACGCTGAGGACCAGGGTTGTCGCGGACAGGTAGCGCCGCATGCGGCCGTCGAAGCGTCGCTCGAGCAATTCCGGGATCGTCGTGATGCGCGAGCCGATCAGGGTCGGGGCGACAAAGACGGCGGTAAACACCAGCACCAGCGCCGCCATCCATTCGTAGTTGGCGACCGAGATGCCGGTGGACCAGGCCGCCCCGGGAAGACCGATCAGGGTGGTCGAGGAAATGTTCGAGGCGAACAGGGAGAGCCCGACGACCCCGACGCCCAGGCTGCGGCCGGCGAGAAACAGTTCGTCGGCGTCCGGGCTTCGGCGTGTCACCTTGATGCAGACGGCGACGACCACCACCAGGTAGGCCGCCACGATGACGTAATCGGCGGTGTGAAGCAAAGGCATCCGCAGGGCGTGTTCGTGGTCGGGTACGGCCGGCACAGGGCATCACATCGTGGCAACCATTGCAAGGCAGGGGAGGCCCTGCACGGGGCCCCCGGACGGGACAGGGCGAATCGCATCGACTATAATATAAGGCTCTACTAATACTAGGAGTTCGCGATGCGACGCCTCGCTTCCACCCTTGCCCTCGCCTTCTGTCTGGGCACCGCCCAGGCCGAGATCGTGAATGTGGACAGCGCCGAACTGGCGCGGCTGCAAGCCGAAGGCATCCCGATCGTGGACATCCGGACCGCAGGCGAATGGGCCGAATCCGGCATTGTGCCGGGGGCGCACCTGCTCACCTTCTTCGATGAGCGGGGCCAGGCGGAACCCGAGGCCTTTCTCGCGCGACTGAAAGCCATCGCGGGGCCCGACAAGCCGGTAGCCGTGATCTGCCGCAGCGGCAACCGGACCCGTATCGTCAGCCGCTTCCTGTCGGAGCAGGCCGGATATGCGACCGTCTACAACGCCAAGGGCGGCATGCGGGACTGGCAGGCCTCCCGCCAGTCTGTTGTCGACGCCACTACCGCGGCGTCCACCTGCGCCCAGGCAAGCCATTGCTAGCGACCCCGGCGGAGATTCGTCTTAAGCGCTCGTGACAATCCGGTCTCGCGAATCCGCTCTGGCGCGGTATCATGCGGCGAAACCTTGCGCAATTTGCATGGTGCGCTGCAATATCACGGATTGATGGCAGCGGGCCATACCGGATCGGGATATGGGGCAAAGGCGAAATCAATGCGTTCTTTACGCTGAGTTGGTGGGCGGGGGCCGGGAGGGCGCCACCCTCGGACTGAGCGAGATCGCGCACGCGGTCGAACGGTGCACCAACCGCATCGAGCGGGTGATCGAATCCAATTCGGGCGAGATCCTGTATCGGAGAACCAACGCGCTCGCCGTCGGATTCAATGAATGCGACACGGCGGTGAAGGCGGCATCCGAGATGATCGAGCGCCTGTCGGGCATGTTGCCGGTCATGGGCGTCCGGGTCTCCGTGCGCATTGGCGTACATTACGGCACGGTTGGCGACGAGGCCGAGGCGGACCAGGTCGCAGCCTTCGCCGAAAAGCTTTCGGGTCATGCGCGCCCCGGCGAGGCTCTGGCGAGCGGCGAAGCGATCATGCTGCTGAGCACCGCCACGCGCCATTTCGCCGGTGCCGAGCCGATCGCCGGCGCGCGCGCCGAAGCCTTCGAATGGCCGATCTATCTGCTTGGTCCGCGCACCGGCATGACCACGTCGCTACCGGTGTCTTCGTCGCTGATTTCGCCACGCCTGCGCATCAAGCACCAGGACGAGGTGGTCATCGTCGAAGAAATGCGGCCCATCATTCTCCTCGGGCGAGAGCAGGGCAACGACATCGTGATCATCGATCCGCGGGCCTCGCGTCAGCACGCCCGCATCGAGCGCCGACGCGACGGCTTCGTCCTGGTGGATCAGAGCACCAACGGGACCTATGCCGTGAGTGGTGAAGGGGCCGAGCAGTGCGCCCGCAAGAGCGAGGTTGTGCTACATGGCCAGGGCCGCATCGGCTGTGGCTTCTCCGCCAACGACATCGAGCGCGATCTGGTCTTCTTCGAGGTCATCTGAGCCCCGCTGTCGGCTGGCGACGACGGCTCAGGCGTCGTCCTGAAGCGCATTGCGCTGGCGATCGATGAACTCCTGCATCGAGTCGATGCCCCGCAGCTGAAGAATCGTTGCCCGCACCGCGGCCTCCAGCAAAACCGCGATGTTCCGGCCTGCGGCAACCGGCAGTGTCACGCTGCGCACCTGCACGCCGAGGATCTCTTCGACGTCCTGCACCTCCGGGATGCGCAGACCGTCGCCCGCTCCGGGCTGGCGACGCTGAAGATGGCAGATGAGCTTGAGGCGCATCTTGCGGCGGCAAGCGGTCTCACCGAAGATCGTGCGCATGTTGAGCATGCCGAGCCCGCGCACCTCGATGAAATCCTTCAGCAGGTCGGGTGCCCTGCCTTCCAGCACCGTCGGCGCGATGCGTGCGAACTCGACCACATCGTCCGCGACCAGCCCATGGCCGCGGGAAATCAGCTCCAGGGCCAGCTCCGACTTGCCGGCGCCCGAGTCGCCGGTGATCAGTACCCCAATCCCGAGGACATCCATGAAGACGCCGTGCAATGAGATTTTTTCGGCCAGCTGGCGCGAGAGATAGAGCCGGAGCTGATCGATGACGCTGGCGGTGGGCTGCGGCGTCGCGAACAGGGCGGTGCCGCTCTGGTCGCAGCCTTCGCGGACGATGCGGGGAATCTCGCAGGCATCCGCCATGATGATCGCAGGTGGCCTGGCGGCGAGGATACTGGCAAACAGGTGAGCGATCTTTTCACGCGCCTGGCGCCTCGCCCAGGCCACCTCGCTGGCGCCCAGCACCTGGAGGCGCTCGGGATGGATCAGGTTGAGGTGACCAATCAGGTCGGCCGGCCAGATGTGCTCGTCGGAGACCGAAATGTCGTGGTCGAGCCGGCCACAGACCTGAGTCAGCTCCAGTTTGTCGCGGCAGGCGTCAAACAGCCGCGCTACGCTGGTCCGCCGCATCGTCTTCGCCCCAGCCCGCAAACAGGGCGTGGATCTCGTCCGCCCCCTCCGCGGCGCCCAGCTGATCCCGGAACGCGGGATCGCTGAACATCTGCGCCAGTTCGGACAGGAGCTGGAGGTGATGCTCGTTGGCCTGCTCGGGCACCAGCAGCACGAACAGCAGATTGACGGGCTTGCCGTCGGGCGCGTCGAACTGGACCGGCGCACCCAGGCGGAAGAATCCGCCAACGGCGTCCTTCAGGCCCTTGATTCGTCCGTGGGGAATGGCAATGCCCTGACCCAGCCCGGTCGACCCCAGCCGTTCGCGCGCGAACAGGCTGTCGAAGACGGTACTGCGGGCAATACCCTGGTTGTTCTCGAACAGCAGGCCAGCCTGCTCGAAGACACGTTTCTTGCTGCTCGCCTCGAGGTCGACAACGATATTGCCGGGCGGCAGCAGCTGGGCGATCAGGTTCATCGGCTGGAATGAAAACGGCGCCTGCCTTGACAGGCGCCGAGCAGGGGCGCGTCGGAAGGCGTGGGCTTTTCGATGCGACCGTTTATCAGGGACGGCCGAATTATAACCCCAGCCCGACGGGCCGTTCGTGAGAAATTCAGGATTCGATGCTCTGATGCTTCAGCGCGGCGTGGTCATGGTCCTGATTCTTCTGCTTGTACTTCAGGACCTGACGGTCGAGCTTGTCAGTCATCGCGTCGATGGCAGCGTACATGTCCTGATCGGAGCTCTCGACGAAGATGTCCTTGCCGCGAACGTGCACGGTCACTTCCGCCTTCTGCACCAGCTTTTCCACCGAAAGGATCACGCCGACGCTGGTGACGTGGTCGAAGTGCCGGATGACCCGGTCAAGCTTCGAGTTCACGTACTCGCGGATGGCAGGGGTTACCTCAACATGATGTCCGGTGATATTCAGGTTCATGATCTTTCCCTTTTCAGATCGTCTTGCGCATGCTGACCGGCGGGATATTGAGCGACTCGCGATACTTGGCGATCGTTCGTCGTGCTACCACGATACCCTGCTGGCCGAGGAGTTCGGCAATCTTGGCGTCGGACAGGGGTTTCTTCCTGTCCTCGGCGTCCACCAGCTGGCGAATCAGCGCGCGAATCGCAGTGGAGGACGCCGCACCACCACTGTCGGTGGCGACGTGACTGCCGAAAAAATACTTGAGTTCGAAAATGCCCCGCGGCGTGGCCATGTACTTCTGGTTGGTGACCCGGGAGATGGTCGATTCGTGCAGGTCCAGCGTCTCTGCGATCTCCCTGAGGGTGAGTGGCCGCATGGCCACTTCGCCATGATCGAAGAACTGCCTTTGCTGGTCAACGATGGCCTGTGACACCCTCAGAATGGTATCGAACCGCTGCTGCACATTCTTGAGCAGCCACTTCGCCTCCTGCAGCTGGCCGGCCAGGGAGGCGGCCGATCCGCGGTTCTGCTGGAGGATGCGGGCATACATCTGGTTGATGCGCAGCTTCGGCATCGCGTCGGGGTTGAGGCTCGCCGTCCAGCGATTGCGAAGCTTGCGCACCACCACGTCCGGCACCACGTAGCGGGTGTCGTTGGGCGCAAATCGGGCGCCCGGGCGTGGATTGAGGCGCAGGATCATCTCATGGGCGGCGCGCAGGTCCACGTCCTGGCAATGGAGCAGGCGCTTGAGCCGGTTGAAGTCACGGCTGGCCAGCAGTTCAAGATGTTCGGTGACGATCGTCAGTGCCATGTCCCGCGTTTCACCGGGATCCATCGCGCGAAGCTGAAGGCCGAGGCACTCCTGGGGTGACCGCGCGCCGATGCCGGCCGGTTCGAGGTTCTGGATGTGGCGCAGTGCGATCAGGAGATCATCGACATCGAGTTCCAGCTCTTCGGGCAGGAGGGGCAACAGGTCCTCGAGGGGATGGCTGAGGTAGCCATCGTCGTCGAGCGCCTCGATCACGAAGCGCACGAGCGCCCGATCCAGGTCGGACAGCGGGGTCAGGGCGATCTGGCTATCGAGATGATCCCGCAGCGAGGTGCCGGCGGCCTGCAATTCCTGGAAGTCGGTATCGTCATCGTCGTCCCGCGGCGCACTGCTGCCGGGGCTGGTGCTCATCCATTCGCCCAGTTCCTCGTTGTCGCGGGGCTCCTCCCGCGACGTTTCCGGCGCCGACTCGCTGCCACTGGTCGTGCCATCGTCGTCGTTCCGTTCGGAGGTGCCGCTGCGTTCGTCCGACGCCGCAGGCGCGGACTCCGTCGCGGCTTCGGGTTCGTCCGCGCCCTCTTCCCGCTCCAGCATCGGATTTTCGCGCAGGGCCTGTTCGATCTCCTGGTTGAGTTCGAGCGTCGACAGTTGCAACAGCCGGATCGACTGCTGCAGCTGGGGCGTGAGCGTGAGGTGCTGGGAAAGCTTGAGTTGGAGGGTGGGTTTCATGGTCTTCTTCTAGGCCCCAGCTTACATCCGGAAGTGCTCGCCGAGGTACACCCGTCGTACCTGTTCGTTTCTGATGATGTCGTCCGGCGTGCCGCTCGCCAGAACTTCACCGGCATTGATGATGTAGGCCCGGTCGCAGATCCCCAGCGTTTCCCGCACGTTGTGGTCTGTGATCAGGACGCCGATCCCCTTCTCCTTCAGGAATCGGATGATCTTCTGGATGTCGAGCACCGCAATCGGGTCAACGCCGGCAAAGGGTTCGTCGAGCAGGATAAGCTGGGGTGCCGTCGCCAGGGCGCGCGCAATTTCACAGCGCCGCCGCTCTCCACCCGACAGGGCCAGGGCAGCGCTGTCCCGCAGGTGGGCGATACCGAGCTCATCCAGGAGTGCCTCGAGCCGGTCCTGGATCTCACCGCTACCCAGTCGCTGCAGTTCCAGCACGGCCTGGATGTTCTCCGCCACGGTGAGCTTGCGGAAGACGCTCATCTCCTGAGGCAGGTACGACAGGCCGAGGCGGGCGCGGGCGTGGATCGGGGCGTGGGTGATGCCCTTGCCATCGAGACTGATCTCGCCGCCGTCTGCGGCAACCAGCCCGACGATCATGTAGAAACAGGTGGTCTTGCCGGCCCCGTTGGGGCCCAGCAACCCGACCACCTCGCCGCTGCCAACCTCGAAGCCGACGTCGTGCACGACCGTGCGCGTCTTGTACTTCTTGCGCAGGCCCGCGACCCTAAGCAGGCTCATGATCGGTCCCTTTCAGGATCTGGCGAATCACGTCGGCCGAGAAACCCCGGTATTGAAGAAAGCGCGCCTGCCGCGCCCAGTCGCGGGCGTCGGCGGGCAGGTGACCGAATCGGCCCTGCCAGACCGTGCGGGCCCGCGCGAACTCGCCGTCCGGCAACTCGCTGGCGAGCGCCGCATCGCCCAGTTCATCCGCGATGCCCCGCTGCCGCAGCTCGTGGCGCAGGCGCGCGGCGCCGAAGCGGGACGCCTTGCTGCGCACCAGCTGCTCGGCAAATCGGCGGTCGGACTGGAGATCGAGCTCGGTCATGCGGTCGAGCACGGCCTCGATCTCCTCGGGTGTGCCAAGAGAGGCCAGCTTGCGAACCAGCTCGGCCCGGGAGTGATCCCGCTGGGCCAGCAGTCTGAGCGCGCGTTGTCGCAGGGCCTCCCGGGTCATCTCGCCTCGTTCAGGCCTCGGCCTCGGCCGTCTTGTTGGCCTTGGCCGCCGGCAGGGGGGGCATCTCGGCCAGACCGACGGCGACGCGGACCTTGTTTTCGATCTCCCGCGCCAGATCGGGATTGCCCCGCAGGAATTCGCGGGTGTTGTCCTTGCCCTGGCCGATCTTGCTGCCGCCGTAGGCGTACCAGGCGCCCGACTTGTCGACGATCTTGTGTTCGACGCCGAGGTCGATGATCTCGCCCTCGCGCGAGATGCCCTCGCCGTAGAGGATGTCGAAGTGCGCCTCGCGGAACGGCGGCGCCACCTTGTTCTTGACCACCTTGCAGCGGGTTTCCGAGCCGACCACCTGATCGCCCCGCTTGATCGCGCCGGTACGGCGGATGTCCATCCGCACCGAGGCGTAGAACTTCAGCGCGTTGCCGCCGGTGGTGGTCTCGGGGTTGCCGAACATCACGCCGATCTTCAT
>JAGRGD010000162.1 GCA_020445665.1 Rhodocyclaceae bacterium | reverse complement strand
CGTGCCCGAGTTGCACCGCTCGGTACCCGAGGCCCAGGTCTTCATGAACCCGGACGATGCGGCACGCCGCGGCCTGCAGCGGGGCATGAAGGTCAAGGTCGCATCGCGCCGCGGCGAGGTGGTCGCGACCCTCGAGACCCGTGGCCGCAACAAGCCGCCGATCGGCCTCGTGTTCGTGCCCTTCTTCGACGAGGGCCGGCTGGTGAACAAGCTGACGCTGGACGCCACCTGCCCGATCTCGAAGGAAACCGACTTCAAGAAGTGCGCGGTGAAGGTGACCAAGGCCTGATGACCGCGATGCACGCCACCCGCCGCCCCGCGCGGCGGGTAAGTGCCCCCTGAAAACAAAGCAATCGACGCCATGAACGCCCCGCGCCCCGACAATCCGGCCCCGGACCGCACCGCTCCGACCCGCCGCCGTTTCCTGAAGGAAATGGCCGGCGCGGCGGGTGGCGCGTGCCTGGTGTCGATGGGCGTGGGACTCGTCGCGACCGAAGCTTCGGCGCGGCCGGCGACCGCCCTGCGCCCTCCAGGCGCCCTGGCGGAACCGGATTTCCTGGCCGCCTGCGTACGCTGCGGCCTGTGCGTGCGCGACTGCCCCTACGACACCCTCAAGCTGTCGAAGCTGGGTGACAACGTGGCCACCGGCACCCCCTATTTCGATGCCCGCGCGATCCCCTGCGAGATGTGCGAGGACATCCCCTGCGTCGTCGCGTGCCCGACCGGTGCCCTCGACCACGAACTGACCGACATCGGCGAGGCACGGATGGGACTGGCGGTGCTGATCGACCAGGAGACCTGCCTCAACTTCCTCGGCCTGCGCTGCGATGTCTGCTACCGCGTTTGCCCGGCCATCGACAAGGCGATCACGCTCGAGCTGATGCACAACCCGCGCTCCGACCGCCACGCCATGCTGCTGCCGACGGTCCATTCGGACGCCTGTACCGGCTGCGGCAAATGCGAGCACGCCTGTGTCTTGCCGGAGGCCGCGATCAAGGTGCTGCCCCACAAGCTGGCCCAGGGCCAGGCGGCCGACCACTATCGCAAGGGTTGGGAAGAAAAGGCCCGCGCCGGCGGCTCGCTGATCGGCGACCAGACCCAGCTGCCGATGCGCGGGCTGGAGGATCGTCAGTATGGCGACACGCGGGTCGCACCCGACTACACACCGGCAGCCCCTGGCGGACTGAACTCGGGGTGGAAGCCATGACCACCACCACCGGCACCGAAACGCCGATCCCGTCGCGCCGTCCCGCCATCGAGCGGCCCGGTCACGAGGCCGTCGAGGTCAAGGGCTGGCTACGCGCCCACAAGTGGCTGCTGCTGCGCCGTCTGTCCCAGTTCGGCATCCTGGGCCTGTTCCTGGCCGGCCCCTGGCTTGGCATCTGGATCGTCAAGGGCAACCTGTCGTCCAGCCTCACGCTGGACCTCCTGCCGCTGACCGACCCTTTCCTGTTTCTTCAGTCGATCGCGGCCGGCACGCCGCCTTACAAGGAAGCGGCACTGGGTGCGGCGATCGTACTGGCCTTTTACCTGCTCGTCGGTGGCCGCGTGTTCTGCAGCTGGGTCTGCCCGATGAACATCGTCACCGACGCGGCTGCGTGGCTGCGCCGGCGCCTGGGCCTGAAGGGCGGCAAGGTGCCGAGCGCGACCACCCGCTACTGGCTGCTGGCATTCTCGCTTGTCATGGCGGCGCTCACCGGCTCGCTGGCCTGGGAGTGGGTCAATCCCGTCTCGATGCTGCATCGGGGCTTGATCTTTGGTTTCGGCCTCTCGTGGGGCATCGTCCTCGGGGTGTTTCTCTACGACCTGCTCATCGCCAGCCGCGGCTGGTGCGGCCATCTGTGCCCGATGGGTGCCTTCTACGGCCTGCTCGGCAAGCCGTCGCTGCTGCGCGTCAGCGCGACAAAACGATCCGCCTGCAATGACTGCATGGACTGCTTCGCCGTCTGCCCCGAGCCGCAGGTCATCCGCCCGGCCCTCAAGGCTGCGGGGCAGGCGCATCCCGTGATTCTCGACAAGGACTGCACCAACTGCGGTCGCTGCATCGACGTATGCAGCAAGGATGTCTTCAGACTGACCACCCGAATTGATAGGAGCGAGTCATGAAAATCAAAACCAGAAACCTCGTCTTGGCGGTACTGGCGGCGGCCGGGCTCGGCGTCTCCGCACTGGCCACGGCAGGCGATGTTCCACAGGGCCTGCGCGGCGGCAAGTCCGTCGCCGAGGAAGCGCTGCAGCCCGGCAATTATGCGGTTGAGAAGGACCATGCGCCGGCAGCGCGCGAGTATGTCCAGCAGCCACCATTGATCCCCCACAAGATCGACGGCTACACGATCACGACCAATTTCAACAAGTGCATGGACTGCCACTCCTGGACGCGCTACCGCGAAACCGGCGCAACCAAGGTGAGCTTGACCCACTTCAAGGATCGTGACGGCAAGGAGCTGTCCAATATCTCCCCGAGGCGCTACTTCTGCAACCAGTGCCACGTCGTCCAGACCGATGCCAAGCCGCTGGTCGGGAACACCTTCAAGAAAGCCGAAGGGCTTCGCTAAGGGGAGTTGAATCATGAGCCAGAACAACAACGAAGGCGGCATCTGGCGCCGCCTCAGGGGAGCCGGCCTGGGCCTGGTCGTTCTCGTCTTCGTGGCCGGCGTCGTCTTCTGGGGGGGGTTCAACACCGCCATGGAATGGACGAACCGGGAGGCGTTCTGCATCTCCTGCCACGAGATGAAGGAGAACGTCTATAAGGAGTACCGCAACACGATCCACTACACCAACCGCAGTGGTGTGCGGGCCACCTGCCCCGACTGCCACGTGCCCAAGGAGTGGACCCACAAGATCATCCGCAAGATCAAGGCCTCCAATGAAGTCTGGCACCATCTGCTCGGCTCGATCGACACCCCCGAGAAGTTCGACGCCAAGCGGCTTCAGCTGGCCCAGAACGAATGGCGCCGGATGAAGGAGAACGACTCGCGCGAGTGCCGCAACTGCCACAACTTCGAGTACTTCGACTACACGATCCAGGGACGCCGCTCGGGCCGCATGCACCAGGCTGGCTTCGAGGAGGGCAAGACCTGCATCGACTGCCACAAGGGCATCGCCCACTCGCTACCGCCGATCGAGCAGGAGATCGGTGCGGAAGGCGGCGGCGCCAGCCCCGAGGTCTTCCATCCGCCGGCAGAAACGAAGCAGTAAGCTGACCCAAATCAATCACCCGCGCCTGTCGCGGGTGATTTCCTTTCTGCCCGATTGCATTCCCCCCGATCCGCCGCTATCGTTCCGGCCCATGCTGCAAGTCACCGATCTCGCCTGCATGCGCGGCGACCGCCTGCTCTTCCACGGCGTCAATCTCACCCTGGAGCCCGGGCAGATGCTCCGCCTCGGCGGCCCCAACGGTATTGGCAAGACCAGCATGCTGCGCATCCTCTGCGCACTGGTGCATCCCGAGCACGGCCAGATCACCTGGCATGGCGACGACATCCTGAAGGAGCGTGAGGCCTTCCATGGTGACGTGCTCTACCTGGGGCATGCATCCAACCTGAGCGAGTTGCTGACCCCCCTCGAGAACCTCGGCCTGATGGCGCGCATCGCCTGCCATGCGCAGAGTGACGCAGCTTCGGTTGAACAAGCGCTGGTGCGCATCGGCCTGGGTGAGCGCCTCGATCTGCCCTGCAAGGTGCTATCCGCCGGGCAGCGGCGTCGCGTCGGCCTCGCCCGGCTGTTCCTGGCATCCGACAAGCCGGTCTGGATCCTCGACGAGCCCTTCAGCGCGCTCGACGTCAACGCCGTCGCGGAACTCGCCGAGACGCTCGATGAGCATTGCGAACGGGGCGGCATCGTCATCTACACCACGCATCAGGAGGTCGCCTTCCGGACCCCGGTGCGGACCATCGACCTGGCGGAGTACGCCGCATGAACGCCTTCAGCGCCATCCTGCGGCGGGATCTGCTGCTCGCCTGGCGGAGCCGCGCCGACCTGCTGATCTCTCTCGCCTTTTTCGTCATCGTGGGGTGCCTGTTCCCGTTCGGCGTCGGTGCCGAGCCCAACCAGCTACGCGCCATCGGCCCCGGCGTGCTGTGGGTCGCAGCCCTCTTGAGCTGCCTGCTTTCGCTCCATCGCCTGTTCGCCCAGGATTACCAGGACGGCACCCTCGAGCAGATGCTCCTGTCGCCCGACCCAACGGTGCTGTGGATCCTGGCGAAGGTCATCGCCCACTGGCTGACGACCGCCGTGCCGCTGCTCCTGATCACGCCGCTGATGGCGCTGATGTTCGATCTCGAGGGCGGCGCGATCCAGGTGCTGACCGCCTCGCTTGCCATCGGCACACCCACGCTCTCGCTGATCGGCGCTGTCGGCGCCGCCCTGACGCTGGGCCTGCGAGGCGGCGGCGCCCTGCTGGCCCTGCTCGTGCTGCCCCTGTTCGTGCCGATCCTGATCTTCGGCGCGGGCTCCGTCGACGCCTTCCTGTCCGGTACGGGCGCGTCGGCACACATGCTGCTACTGGGAGGGGGCGCGCTGGGCGCGCTCGCGCTGTCGCCCATCGCGTGTGCGGCTGCACTTAGAATCTCGACCGAGTAGAATCCCTGCCCATTCAAGGCCTGCCGGCCGGATCCCACCGAGTCCCATGAATTCGACCGAATCCCGCTTCAACCTCTTTCACTATGCGGCGCCCCAGGCCTTTTATCCCATTGCCGGGAAACTGGCCCCGCTGTTTGCCGCGATCGCCCTGCTCCTGACCCTCGCCGGGCTCTGGATCGGCTTCTTCCAGGCGCCCACCGACGCGGTCCAGGGCGAGGTCTACCGGGTCATCTTCATCCACGTGCCGGCGGCCTGGATGTCGATGTTCGTTTTCCTCGTGATGGCCTTCTGGTCGGCGGTCGGCCTGACCCTGAACACCCGTCTCTCCGCGCTGATGGCGCAGGCGCTCGCTCCGACGGGCGCCATGTTCTGCTTCGTCGCCCTGTGGACAGGCGCGCTTTGGGGCCGGCCCACCTGGGGCGCGTACTGGGTGTGGGATGCTCGCCTGACGTCCCAGCTGCTGCTGCTCTTCCTCTACCTGGGCTACATGGCCCTGGTGGCCGCCATTGACGACCCCCGCCGCCGCGACAAGGCCGGCGCGATCCTTTGCCTTGTGGGCGCTGTTAATGTGCCGATCATCTATTTCTCCGTAAAGTGGTGGAACACTTTGCACCAGGGGGCGTCTGTAAGTCTGACCAAGGCACCGAGCATGGCCAGCATCATGTTGTCCGGCATGCTCGTCATGGCCCTCGCGGCCTGGGCCTACACCATCGCGGTCGCCCTCTACCGTGTCCGCGTGCTGATTCTCGAACGTGAGAGGCACACCGATTGGGTTCGGGGCGAACTGGCCAACATTGGAGAAGTCCATTGAACTGGGAATCCTGGAGCGCCTTCTGGGACATGGGGGGGAACGCCTTCTACGTCTGGGGCTCCTACGGCGTCACTGCCCTGCTCGTCATCGTCGAACTCGTCCAGCTTCGCGCCAGACGCCTGAGCTCGACGCGTAAACTGTTCCGCCTGCAGCGTGCCGCTGCAGGCCGCAAGCTCTCGGAGGTTCAACCATGAAGGCCCGCCACAAGCGCCTCGGACTCATCCTCGGCGGCCTCGTGCTGCTGATCGGCGCCACCGCCCTCGTTCTGTCAGCCTTTAAAGACAACCTGGTGTTCTTCCACACCCCGACCGAGGTCGCCGAAGGCAAGGCCCCGACCGGCCGCACCTTCCGCATCGGCGGCATGGTCGAAGCCGGGTCCATCAAGCGCGAAGGCGTCCTGGTTCATTTCGCCGTGACCGATACGGCCCGCAGCATCAACGTCGTCTACCAGGGCCCCCTGCCCGACCTGTTCAAGGAGGGCAAGGGTGCTGTCGTCCAGGGCAAGCTCGGCGACGACGGCGTCTTCACCGCCAGCGAGGTTCTCGCCAAGCACGATGAGAACTACATGCCGCCGGAAGCCCAGCACGCCATTGACCAGGCCCAGAAGACGGCCCAGACCGTTCAGCAGTAGCGACGGAACGCAGACGACCACGTTGATAGCAATCAACGCGTCATAAGGTGGACTTCCCTACAATCCGCGTCGGTCGTCGGAGAAGCCTCTCCGAGCGCACAGGCGGAGAGGAGACACCGGTATGCGTGCCACGTGGCGAGGGTTGTCGTTGGTTGGACTGACCTGTCTCGCCGGATGCGGCGCGCCGAGCGCGCCGCCCCCGCCAGCCAGCGCCTCGCCGCAACGGGCCTTGGCCCCTTCGCCAAGCCCGATGACGCTCAACCCGTCACTGGTTTCCCTGACCAACGCGGCGCCGGAGACGCTCCACCCGACCGAGCGTGACAATCTTGTCGGCACCGCCGTTTTCCGCAGTACCTGCGCGCTCTGTCACGGCCCCGGGATCGCCGGCGCGCCGCGACTGGACCACCGGGAGGCCTGGCTACCACGCCTCGCGGCAGGTGTTGACGTGCTCTACCAGCACGCCATCGACGGCTATCGAGGCGAACAGGGTCTGATGCCTCCGCGGGGAGGTAACCCGTCCCTCACCGACGACGAGGTCCGCAGCGCCGTCGACTACATGATCAGCCGGAGCCAGTCGGCCCCGCCCGCCCGAGCCCGCATTTCCCGCAGCTGAAGCGCGGGCGCGCCTGCACCACGCCCGCCTCAGGGCACACACCTTGCTTGATCAATCCGGAGTGTTTCCCCGGCGGGCTCGCTTGCGCCCGTCGCCAGCGTAGCGAGGCGCGCCCGCAGGGCCTGAATGTCGCCGGGGGTAAGTTGAGCCGAGTCAATTTTTTGTGATTCGTGCTCATGCACACTGGGTCCAACCCCGACCGGAGATCGCCACGATGAGTACTCTGAAGCCCCTGCTCGCCAATCATCACGAGTACTGTGACTCCCTGTTCGCCAAGGCGGAGGAAGCCGCCAACGAAGAGGACTGGGATGCATGTGAAACGCGGATGACGGCATTCGCCGATGCGCTTGAAGCACACTTCGCCGTCGAGGAAACGATCCTGTTCCCGGCGTTCGAAGCGGCCACCGGGATGGCCGGCGGGCCGACCTCGGTGATGCGCGGCGAGCACACGCAGATGCGCGAACTAGTCGCGGCGATCCGGGCTGCGACCAGTTCGCGCAACGCCGATGACTTCTTCGGCAGCTGCGAGACGCTGGTGATCTTCATGGAGCAGCACAACCGCAAGGAGGAAGGCATCCTCTATCCGATGTGCGACGACCGCATCCCCGACACGGCAGCGATGGCCGAAGATCTCGGCCAGCGCCTGGGGGTGACGACATGAGCGAACCCCTGATCGTGGACGCCCGTTGGCAGCCGCCACCACTGCCGATGGAAATGACCCTGGACGCCCTGGACGACCTCCCCGAAGATGGCGAACTGCTGCTTCTGATTCATCGAGAACCCGGTCCGCTCTACTCGATTCTGGCGCAGAACGGCTACACGCACGCCACCGAGATCCAGAGCGACGGCACCTTCTGCATCCGCATTCGCCACGCGAGTCCATGAAGGAGCTCCTCAGCTTCGAGCAAGCGCCGCCATTCCACGTACCGCTTCGCTTTCTGCTCAGTGCGATTCCCTTCGGGGTCGCGGCGGGCCTCTTGCTCATGGCCAGCACCGATTCGCTCGGGTCCCGCTGGTCGCCCACCGTGCTTGCCCTGACGCACCTGATCACTGCCGGTCTGATGCTGCAGGCGATGTGCGGCGCCATTCTTCAGATCACGCCAGTGGCCATTGGTGCCAACGTCCCGGCACCGGCCCTGCTCGCCAGCTTTGTGCACCCCTGTCTGTTAATCGGATCGGTCTCCCTGGTGGCCGGATTCCTGGGTGCCGGAGCGCCCTGCTTCTGGCTCGGCGCGGCAGCCCTGCTCGCCGGAATCGTGCCCTTTGCGGCTGTCACCCTGTATGCCTTGTGGCGGGCGCCGGTTCGAAACCCTTCTCGTCTGGCCATGATGCTGGCCCTCACCGGCTTGCTGGCGACGGCGCTCTATGGCGCGTCTCTTGCCCTTGCTCGCGGCGGGCTGCCGAGCCCAGCGCCCCTGGTCGATACCGCCGCACACTTCCGCCTCGGCTGGATGGTCTGGGGGCTCGCACTGCTCTGCGGTGCCAGCTACCTGGTGGTCCCGATGTTCCAGCTCACGCCCCAGTTTCCCGCACGATTCCAGCGCCTGTTCATTCCAGCGCTTGCCCTCTCAGCGGTGCTGATCGTGCTCGCACCCGGCCACTGGCTGGTCGACCTCGGACTGGCCGCCCTTGCGACGGTGTTCGCCACTACGACGCTGCTGCTGCAGAGGCGCCGACGCCGGCCGCGCGTTGATTCGAGCTTCCGATTCTGGCAGTTGGCCCTGCTGTCGATCCTGGCGGCCGTGATCCTGTCGGTCGCCCTGCCATGGCTTCCCGAGGCACCGCGCGCCGAAGTCCTGCTCGGCCTGCTGATCATGATCGGTGGGTTCGACTCGGTCATCTGCGGCATGATGTACAAGATCGTGCCCTTTCTCGCCTGGCTCCACCTCAACAATGCCGGCGCTCGGCCCCTGTTGATGCATCAGGTTATCGAAGAGCCCCTGATGCGCCAGCACCTGCGACTGCATGCAGCCGCACTGCCACCGCTGATGCTGTCGCCCTGGGTCCCTGCATTCACGGTCCTGGCAGGTGGGTTGCTGGTGGCCGCCCACGTCCGGCAGGCCATCAACATGGCCAAGGCGATCGGCCGCTACCACGAGCGAAGAACAGAAATGATGGCCCTGTCGTGAGCCTTGCCATGCCCACCCGCAAAAGCCCGTAGGCAGCGGTCAGGGCGAAGCCAGCGCCTTGGTGTCCAGCAGGGTGATATCTCGCCCTGCCACCCGGATCAGCCCTTTCTCCACCAGCATGTGAAGCGTTCGGGAGAACGTTTCGGGCGTCAGGTTGAGTCGCGACGCAATGACCTGCTTGCTGGCCGCAAGATGAACCACCGGCGCCCCGTCGGCACAGGGCGCCACATTGGCCTCGCTCAGGAGATAGCCCGTCACCCGCTGGGTGGCACTGCGCATGCTGTACGACTCCACATCGCGAATCAGCGTATGCAGCCGGATCGCCATGCCGGCCAGCATGCCGCGGGCGAAAGACGGATCGGCGTCGAGCAGGCTGAACACGGCCGCCTGGCTGACCTGGATCAGTTCGGAGTTGGCAAGTGCCTCCGCGTACACCGGATACGGCCGATCGAGGAACATGACAGCCTCGCCGAAGCTGTTGCCGGCACCGATGATCTCGACGACCTTCTCGCTCCCCTCTCGCGACGACAGGGCCAGTTTCACCTGCCCCGCGACGACATGGTAGAAGCCGTGCGGTGGGTCACCACGCTGAAACAGGATCTCTCCCTTGGAAATCGCACGATAGCGGCACTGGGGCGCGAGCCGCGCGATCTGCTCGGACGTCAACTGCGAGAACATGGATAGCCGCGGCAGCAGCAGATTCAGGTCCAGATTCTTGGATTCAGGCATGCTCTGACCTCGGGGCACGGCTTCGTCGGGTAAGCGACGCGACGTCCCCCTCTCGTTTTTTTGGTTTCGACACGCGATTTTCGTTCATGGACTACGCCCTGCTCAAGTCGGTTCATATCACCTGCGCAGTACTGAGCGGCGCAGGCTTCCTGGCCCGCGCGGCGGTTGCCCTGCGCCACCCGCTCCTGCTCAGGCGGTGGCGCGCCGCTCGGGTGCTGCCCCACGCGATAGACACCCTGCTCCTCGTCACTGCGGTCTCCATGGTCTTCCAGTGGTCCGGCGGCTTTGCCGAAGCGGGCTGGCTTCACGCGAAAATCGCTCTGCTGCTGCTGTATATCGGCCTGGGCACCCAGGCACTCTCGCCCCGCCGCTCCCCTCAGGCGCGGGCCATCGCCCTGCTGCTCGCCTGTGCCTGCTTCGCGCTGATCGTCGCTAGCGCCTTGACGAAGGCGCCGTTCGGCCTGCCCGGCTGAAGCCGCACGGAACCGATCCACAATCGTGGCATTTTCCGCAGTCGGGCGACGATTGATGGAAAAATTTCCCACAGCGAATTACACTGGATGAAAGCGGCCCCCGGACGACGCGCATGCAGTTAGCACCACCTCCCTCTCTGATCGCTGCCCTGAGACGCGTGATGCGCCCCATGGTCCGACTCATGCTTCGCAAGGGTGTCACCTACACCTACTTCGCCGACATGTTGAAGGGCATCTTCGTCGAGATCGCTGACGCTGAGTTCAAGATCGATGGCAAACCCCAGTCCGACAGCCGGATCAGCCTGTTGACCGGCGTGCATCGGAAGGACGTCCGGCGCCTGAGGCACGAGGCGCGCGACGCCGGAACGGACCTCCCCGAGGCCATTTCCCTGGGTGCGCAGCTGGTCAGTACCTGGATGAGCCAGACGCCGTTCTGTCGCCCCGACGGTACGCCGATCCCGCTCGCACGACTCGCCAGTGCCGGCGGTGACCTGTCCTTCGAGCATCTCGTTGCCTGCGTCAGCAAGGATATCCGCGCTCGCGTGGTCCTCGACGAATGGCTTCGCATCGGCGTTGCCCGGCTTGACGACGATGACTGCGTCCATCTGTGCGTGAATGCTTTCGTGCCGCGCGGAGGCTTCGACGAAAAGGCCGCGTACTTCGCCCACAACGTGCACGACCACGCTTGCGCCGCCGTGCACAACCTGACGTCCGACGGCCCGGCATTCTTCGAGCGAAGCGTGCACTACGATGCGCTCTCAGCGGCGAGCGTTGTTCAGTTGCGCGAGCAAACCTCCCGCAAGGGCATGGAATTGCTCCTTGGGCTCAACCAGCAGGCCGCCGACTTCGAGCGCAAGGACGCTACCAGCGAAGAAGCGATGCAGCGCATCACGGTCGGCCTGTTCTTCTATTCCGAAGCCTCGGACGACAGCCAGGACACCCTGCCCGGCTGACTGGACCATGCGCTTCCGATACCGACTTCTGACCCTCGTCACAGCGCTTGGCCTGCCCCTCGGCAGCGCGGCGGCGCCGGCATGCGTGGAACCGGGGGGTCTGGGGGGCTCTGGCGCACCGGCCCACGAGGGTGGCATCGGTGGCACCGGCGCACCCGCGCGGCACGGGGGCCTGGGCGGCTCTGGCGCACCCGCGAGCGGCATTGGTGGTACCGGAGCGCCCGCGGCGAGCGGCATCGGCGGAACAGGCAGTCCCGCTGGCGGCCTCGGCGGAACCGGTGCGCCCCTGGCCAATGGCGGCATCGGCGGCACGGGCGCCCCGGTAGCCGGCAGCGGAATTGGCGGTACGGGGTCACCGGCCAGCGGCATCGGCGGCACCGGTGCGCCGCTGGCCGGCAGCGGCATCGGAGGTACCGGCGCGCCCGCCAGTGGCGTCGGCGGAACCGGCGCCGCGGCCAGCGGGATCGGTGGAACGGGTGCGCCCGTGGCCGGTGGCATGGGCGGCACTGGCATCATCGGCACCATCACGGGCTTCGCGTCGATCTGCGTCAATGGGGTGGAAGTCCACTTCGAAGCAGAGACACCGGTGGACATGAACGCCGAGACGGCGACCATCGCGAACCTTGCGGTCGGCCAGGTTGTTGCGATCCAGGCGGGTCATTCGGCACGCGGTCTCGAAGCACGCAGCATCTCGATCGTCAATGCCTACGAAGGTCCGGTCACCGCCATCCTTGGACCGAACCGCATCGAGGTGATGGGTCAGACGGTGCAGGTGGCAGGCGCGCGCAGACCCGAATCGCTGGCAACCGGCGACAAGGTTCGCGTCAGCGGCCTTCGCAGCCCGGACGGCAGCCTCATCGCTTCGCGGATCGCGCTGGCGCCCGAGCTCAAGGACGCCAGCGTTGCGGGACCGGTCGATGGTGCACGTCGAGTGGCCGGGGTACCTGTTGCCGGTCGGCTCGAGGGCCAGAAGCCGGCGCTCGTCCGTGGCCAATGGACCGGGAACGCCCTGCGCGCCAACGAAGTACGTCCGGATCCGGTCCGTCGGACCATCGATGCCAGCGACCGGACGATCGTCGAAGGCATCGTTCTGTCAAGGGATGTCACGACAATCCGCCTGGAGGCCCTCGACGTAACGGTACCGCGCGAAGCGGCATTCGCTGGTGGCGTCAATAGCGATCTGCGAACCGGCGAACGCATCCGGATCACCGGGGCACGCACGGCCAGCGGCCTGGTACGCGCTGAACGGATCCAGTTCGTGAGAGACATCGATGCACGCACGGATGGCCGGACCCGCCATGAGCGGCAGCGCAGACGGGGGGAGACCATCGGCGGCGAGACATCCGAGCGGTGGGAGGCTGAGGATTCCGGCCAGCAATCGAGCAGCCGCATCGAGACCCGCAGTGAAGACGGCGTCGAGACCGAGAGTCGCGTGGAGACCCGGGTCGATACGGAATCCGGCGAAGTCGAGATCGAGGCCAAGTCATACGAGCGCAGCGACAGCGGAGAAACCACCGAGCGCTACGAGAGCAGTACCGACAGCAACGGCGAACCGCGAGAACGTTTCGAGCGCGACACGCGCCAGCGTGATGACGCCGGGCGCGAAACCCGGGAACGGATTCGGGAGGAATCGCGCGGCGGTCGGACCGAGCGGCGCGAACGGATCGAGCGCTTTGATGAAGATGGAAACCGGGTCGAGCGCACGGAGCATCGGTCTCGAGGCGGCGACGCGCGATCCGAAGGACGGGATCGCCGGACGGAGCGGATTGACCGACTCGAGCGTATCGAACGCATCGAGGAGCCCGAGAAGGTCGAACGGGTCGAGCGCATTGAGGAGCCCGAGAAGGTCGAGCGGGTCGAGCGCATCGAAGAGCCCGAGAAGGTCGAGCGGGTCGAGCGCATCGAGGAGCCCGAGAAGGTCGAGCGGGTCGAGCGCATCGAGGAGCCCGAGAAGGTCGAGCGAGTCGAGCGCATCGAGGAGCCCGAGAAGGTCGAGCGGGTCGAGCGCATCGACGAACCGGAAGAGATCGAGCGGATCGAGCGCGTGGAACGTATCGACGAACCCGAAGACATCGAGCGCATCGAGAAGCCCGACAATTCGGGCAAGGGGTGAACGCGCGCCACCCCGGATCGCTTTCGCGCGGCTGCACCGACGGCGCGGCCGCCACGAACAGCGAGCAGCCCTATTCGCCTTTCAGGGGATGAAAGGCCTTGCCCACGTAAGACACGATGGCCTCGACCTGATCGGCGTCAAGCACATGCTTCCACGCCGGCATTGAGGTATTCGGCAAGCCTTCGCGAATCGTATGGGCCAGCCTGCTGCGGGTCATTTCCGACATGAAATCGGGGTCGGTCAGATTGCGTGGATGCGGCTCCATGAAGCTGCCGATCCAGTTCTTGCCAGTCCCGTCCGCGGCATGGCAAAAGGCACAGTTCTTCTGGAACAGGTGCTCGCCCTCCCGCTCCTGGGCCGTCAATCCCTCGATCTTCGGAATCACGTCATGGAGCAGGTAGGGGCTGGCACTGGCCAGGGCCTCGTCCTGGGTCGGTGCGCGGGCCGGAACACCTGGCTCGTGCTGATTGCGCGGGTAGGAGACCGGACGCCCCTCCCACACGACGCCGGGATCCAGGGTCCTGGCATGGTCATGACAGGTAATGCATGACGCGAGGAACAAACGCTTGCCACGCCGCTGCTCGTCTGTCAGCTCGCTCCACGGACGGTCCAGTGGAATCTCGCCAGTGGCGAACGGAAAGGCAATTCTGTTCCGGTCGTGATTCGGCCAGCCATTCTCAACGGTGTGGTAGTGCGTATTCGCCGCTTTGCGCTCCATGAACTCGGTGCGGACGAAATCCACCACGAGCGCGATTTCGTCGGCATCGAGAATGCCTTCGAATCCCTTCATCGCCGTACCGGGCCGCCCCTTGGTCACCGCATCGAGCATCGACTCCCGTTTGAGGCCATCCGGAGGCAAGGCCACGAAGTCACGCGGAGGCGGCGACAGGTAGGTGGCGGCCAGTGTCCTGGCGTCGCCCGAATAGCCGTGACAGAAATAGCAGCGGAAGTTGTAGATCGCCCGTCCCTGCTCGTGGCGCTCAGCGAAGCCGGCCACATCACTGACCTTGCTCGCGGCGCTACTGTCGGCCGCAGAAGAAATCCACGGCACAAGCGCAGCCACGGGCACCAGCAGGCTGGCCCGCAAACCAGACATCGTTCGCGTCATTACTTGCCGCTGGCGGTCTGGGTGCCCTGACGGATGAATTCCTGGAACACGAACTCACCCACGTCGGCCATTTGCTGCGGGGTCAGGACCTTGTCCCACGCGGGCATCTCGGTGCCGAGGCTTCCCTTCGAGATCGCCTTGTACAGCGTCGGGCGGTTGTAAACCATCCGGGAGCCTTCCAGCAGGAAGTCGCGCGGCACAGGATTGATGAAGTAGGCCCGCGGCCCGTTGCCATCACCCTTCTCGCCGTGACAGGTCGCGCAGTTCCCCATGTAGAACGTGCGCCCTTTCTCTGCGTCGCCAACCAGGCCCGCCGGGAAGGGAGCCCCCATGTCCACGGCAGAACTCGGCGCAGACTTGCCGGCAGGCGCCGCCGGCTTGTCCTTGCCCCCATCCTGCTCACGCCCACCATGAGCCGAAATTCCGGACAGACCCTCCGGCTCGACGGAAAATGTCTTGCCAGACATGAAGGTGTCGATGACGTAGTCGACCACCGCAGCCACCTCATTCCCATTCAGCTGCGTCTTCCAGCCGACCATGGCCGTCCCCGGCTTGCCGTCCGCCACGACCTGGATCATGTAGTCGCGTGGCAGCGACCCGGTCGTGAAGTCCTTTGGCGGCGGAATGAGGCTGTTCTTGGCGCGAGAATTGCCATCCCCACGATCGCCGTGACAGACCGAGCAGTAGTTGTGGTAGAGCAGCGCAGGATTGATGCTCTGGTCCTCCGCCAGCGCAGGACTCAAGGCGCATGCACCCGACAGGGCCATCACGGCAGCGACAATACGGGACAACCTGAGGTCATTCATTTGGCGCACGTCAAACTCTCCATTAAAGATGGGGTGCCAATGCAAGAACCGAACCGGAAGCCTCCCCGCCCACCGTGGCATGTGGGTTGCTTATAAGCGATTCGCGCTAAACGCAGCCAACGCCGCAGGGCGCAGGATAGTCGGGACCTCGCAGTGCCGCAAATTCGAGGACGGCGCGCCAGTGCAGGCAGCAGGACCGGAATCGGCGCCGCAGTGCATCATGCTCAAGACCCCGCCCGCGGGGTCGTTGTTGGAGGGAGCACGACGGCACTTCCCAAGCATGGGAAGGGGTTTCCATTAATTGATAGCCACGACCAGAATTCAACGAGACCGATTGACGCATCGCATGGCAATGCCTCACAAGCTCCCCACCCTGCTGAGACTGGCCGTTGCACTTGCATGCGTTGCGGTTTCGGCGGCCGCACATCCGCAGGATCTGCGAGGCACGAAACACAATCTCTCCGGACGCGTCGACCTGCAGGCCAACGAGGCCGGCCAGATCTGCGTCTTCTGCCACACCCCGCGCCTGACGCTCGGCGCGCCGGCGGATCAGCCCCTTTGGCAGTCCAATCTCGGAAGCGGGTTTTCGTTCTCGATCTTCGACGACATCGGACGCATGGGTACAGCCGGCAATACGGCCGTTGGCTCACAATCCATCGCCTGCCTCTCCTGTCACGACTCGGCCCAGGCCTTCTCGATCAACCGGCAGATCTACGATCATCCCTTCGGTGTTCCGTACCGGGGCGCCGGCAGCCAGGAGATTCGCAAGCAGGCTGTGGCGGCGGCGCGTGCAAGCGGTGCGCCGATGCACGAAGCGCGGGTGATCGTCGCGAGCGAATTTCGACCGGCACAGCGCGCGCTGATTGACAACCGTCCGGTCTGGTGGGCCTCGCAGGAAGCCAACAAGGAGCGTCGCGGTCGCTCCGACCTCCCGCTGTTCGTACGCCTTGACAGGAATGACGGCAGCGAGATCCCGTTCATCGAATGCGCAAGCTGCCACAATCCGCACTCCAGCGAAGCCCTGTTCCTGCGGGTTTCGCCTGCCAATGGCATTCTCTGTCAAACCTGCCATGTCAAATGATCCTCAAGCCATGAACTTCCCTTCGCCTTCCGCCGCACGTCCGGCCATCGGTTCCTTCCACGCCACCACCCCGCGCCGCACCACCGCCTCCGCCCGCCTGTCCGCCGGTCTTGCAGCCTGCGCAGCCGTGCTTGCACTGGTCGTCGCAGGATGCGCAGAGATCAAGCCACAGGCATCGAGCGAGCGCGACCTGGGCCCGCTGGTCTATCCTGCCCCGCCCGACCAGCCCCGCTTCTATTTCGAGCGCACCATCATGAGTTCGGCGGACGTCATCGCCGACAATGAAGACGATGCCTGGCGTCGCGCGCTGACGGGTGAGTCGCGGGCCGGCTTCTTCATGTCGAAGCCCTATGGCATCGCCGTCAATCGAGGGCGACTCTTCGTGACGGACACAGCCGAGCGGCAGGTCAAGGTCTTCGACATTCCCGAGGGCCGATACTTCACGATCGGCGAAGAAGATCCGGGACAGCTGGCAAAACCGATTGGTATCGACACCGATGAAGCGGGCAATGTCTACGTGGCAGACGCCTCGACCCGCACGATCCAGATCTATGACCGGGATGGCAATCACCTCCGGGCGATCAAGGGCGACGACATGTTTGACAGGCTCGCCAGTGTCACCGTGTCTGCAGACGGCAGCCTGCTCTACGTTGTGGACATCGGCGGCGTCTCGTCACAGAACCATCGCGTCCGGGTGTTCGACTCGATGACGGGTGAGCTTCGCCAGGACATCGGAAAGCGCGGCAACGGCCCGGGCGAGTTCAACCTTCCGCGGGATCTTGCAATCGGAAAGGATGGCAAACTCTACGTCGTTGATGGTGGCAACTTCCGGGTCCAGATCTTCGACAACGGCGGTCAGTTTATCGACAGCTTCGGAGCAGCCGGACGTCAGCTTGGCAACTTCTCCCGTCCCAAAGAGGTCGCCGTCGACCCGGACGGCAACGTTTATGTCGTCGATACCGCCTTCGGCAACTTCCAGATCTTCAACCCGGAAGGCGAACTCCTGATGTTCATCGGGCAACGTTCCGATTCACCCGGCCCGGGGCGCTACATGCTGCCCTCCGGGATTGCCATTGATCTGGATGGCCGCGTCTACTTCGTCGACCAGTGGTTCCGCAAGATCGACGTCTTCCGTCCCGCGGCCCTGAAGGAAGGCGAAGGCTACACCGACGCGCCGCTCGATACGGCCGCGAAGTGACGCCTCCGAGTTTCTCAAACTCGAAGACCACTTTCAGAGTCGGGAATGGGAACCGGCACGATTTCGAAGCCCGGGAATCCACAGGATTTTTAATGCATTGTTTTTAAATGCATTTTTTCAACAAGATCGAGCAGGAAAACTTGGCACACCACTTGCATTAAGTACGTCAGACACAGGAGCGCAGCCGCATCCTGGGTCGATTTGAAAACTTTGAGGGTTACCAGGGGGTCTTTACGATGAACATCAAGATGAAACACGCGCTTGCCCTTGCGACACTGGCCATCACGTCCGGAGTCACGATGGCTGGCATCTCGGCCACCAAGCACAACCTGTCGAGCACTCAGCCTGACGCGACCAACAACCAGGTCACCGACACGGCAGAGATCTGCGTGTTCTGCCACACGCCGCACGGTGCGAACACCGGTGTCACGGCTCCGCTGTGGAACAAGAACCTGCCGAGCGCCTCGCAGTATTCGGTGTACTCGACGGCCAACTCGTCGACGATCGACGGTCAGACCCTGACCGTGGGTTCGGTCTCCGCCGCCTGTCTGTCGTGCCACGACGGCACGCAGGCCATGGACAGCATGGTCAACGAGCCGGGCTCGGGTGCTGACACCATCGCCTCCTTCACCTGGACCGGCACTCGCCAGACCAACGGCCAGCTGAACGGCACGACGATCGCAAACCTCGGCGCAGACCTGACCAACGATCACCCGATCGGCATCCAGTACTGCGGCGGTGGTTACACCGACGACGGCTCGGGCGCCTCGACCGGCTCCTGCACGGACACCGACTTCAAGGCGCCGGTGAACGACACGATCAATGGCTCCCTGGTCTGGTGGGTTGATACCACGGTCGGCACCGCCTCCCAGCGCGAAAAGACGGACATGATCCTGTACTCGCGTGACTTCGATCAGGACGACGGTGCTGGCGGCACGATCGCTCGTAAGGGCCCGTCGGTCGAGTGCGCTTCCTGCCACGATCCCCACGTTGAGGCCAAGGACACGACCGAAGTCGCGTTCCTGCGCGTCTCCCAGTCGGGTTCGGGTGTTTGCCTCGCATGCCATACCAAGTAAGCTGATTGTCGCCTCGCGACAAGGCAAGCGAACGGGGTCGGGCGCGACAGCGCCCACCCCGTTTTTTCGCCCAACAGACAGCATTTCATCCGACCATGACCAGAATCACCGGCTCACGCATCCTCCCCATTCTCGCGCTGACCCTGAACGGGCTGCTGCTTTCCCCACCTGTGGCCGCTCAGTTGGCACCGCACCCGGCAGCTACGCCTGCACCCAATGCACCCGCCCCGGTCTTCGCTCGGGTCGAGGGCGTGGAGATTTCCGGTGCCGACTACGCCGTTGCGTTGAATGAAGCGGTTCGCCAGAAGTTCTACCATGGGCGCCCACCCGAGGCTGAGGTCAATGCGGTGCGTCGTCAGGTCGGCTATCGCATGATCAACGACATTCTCTTCGAACGGGAAGCCAAGAAGCTCGGCATCCAGCCCGACACCGCTGCGGTCGACAAGCAGCTGGCGGAATATGAGGCCCGCTACAAGGATTCGGAATCCTGGAAGGCGCGCCGGGAGTCCGTTCTGCCCGGACTGCGGGCCAAACTCGAGCGCGACAGCCTGCGCGACCGGCTCGAGGCCCACGTCAAGACGCTGCCGGAGCCAACCCGCGATGAGGTCGCGGGCTATTACGAGGCAAATCCCGACAAGTTCACCGAGCCGGAGCAGGTCCACCTTTCGATGATACTTCTCAAGGTGGATCCCTCATCGTCCAGCGAGATCTGGAAGCTTGCGATGGAAGAAGGGGAAAAGCTCGTCTCGAAGGTCAAGGACGGTGAAGACTTCGCCGAACTGGCGGTCCTTCACTCGGCAGATATTTCTGCCGAACGGGGAGGCGACCTTGGCTACATCCATCGGGGCATGATTCCTGAAGGACTTTCGGAGCAGCTCGACGATCTGCCAGATGGTGCGGTATCAAAGCCGACCCGCATCCTCGAAGGCATCGCGACCTTCAAGATCCACGGCCGAAAAAAGGCAGTCCACCATTCGCTCGAGCGTGTGTATCAGCGGGCCAGCGAGCTGTACGCGCGTGACCGGGCGGAACGCACGTGGGCCGAGTACCTCGAGACGCTGCCCACCCGCTATGCCGTAGAGATCAACACCGAGGCGTTCCCCTACTTTGAGGAGGTCAAGGGCTGAGGCTCCGCTCGGACTCCGTAGCACTGCCTCCACCGCTGCTCGATGGCATCCAGACGTACGCGGTACCCTGCCAGCGCGATAAAACTGACTATGCGGCCGTTAGGCGTCGCAGGCCTTGTGGTCGGCGCATCTTTCGGCCAGTCTGCGCAGGCCGTCGAGCACCCCGCCCCACCCCTCGGCCCAAGCCTCCGCCTATCCAGTTACCTTGGTGAGTCCCTGCGTGGGCAAGTGCCTGCGCAGGCCACTGCGCCCGCTGCGCCCAAGCCCTCCCCGAAGCAAGGATCTGCCGCCTTTGGTGCCGTTGCGCTGCCGGCCGACGACGCCGGGCCGGGCAGCTTGGCAGTCGACCCGTTTCCAAGCCCGTTCGCCGGTCATGCGAGTACGCGTCTGCTGCTTGCGCAGGACGGCACGCCATCGGCCAGGGTTGTCGTTACACCCCGAAAGCCGTCTGCGCCGGTCGAGCAAACCCGCCCCGCCGGTGCCGCCAGCGCGCCAAACCGCCGCAGCCCGGCCAAGGACACCCCAGACGATTCCGGCGGAGGCGCCCGCTATGGGCTGGCCCCGATCCGCTGGGGCGGCGGGGTGTCCTACATCCATAGACGTTTCAAGTCGGGAGATTCCGACTGGCGATCGGCCAACGGCTATTCGGTCGCCACACAGGCCAGCAGTTTCATCCTGGCACCGTGGCTGGCAACCGTCAGCGGGAGCCTGACGCTGTCGCTCAGCGAAAGCGAGGCCTCCGATGGCGGCAGTACCGGGAGCGTCGTCACGACCGGTGGCCTCGGCGCCAGCATTTTCCCGGTCAGCCGCTTTCCGCTCCGGCTCGAGTTTCGCGTTTCGGACAGCCGGACCGAGGATTCGGTGTTCGACGAGCGACGTCGGAACTATCGATTTTCTGCGCGCCAGGAGTATCGACCGGCACGCGGCGGCTGGAACGCTTCCGCCGGCTATGACTACGACCGGATCGAGGCGGATACACGCGACGAGGTTCACCGCCTGTCGTCAGCCTTTTCCTGGCAGGAGAACAGCCAGACGCTGACCGCTGATGCGGGTGTCGCGCGGAACCTTCGCGAAGACGGATTCAACTCCACCGTTGCGAACGCCTCGGTCAACCACTCGATGCGGCTGCCGCGAGACATTTCGGTCACCTCGGCAGCCAACTACATCTTCGACGAGCGCTCGACGGGGGGCTCCAGCACCTCACAGCAGCAGGCTTTGCAGGCTTACTCTGCAGCAAACTGGAACCCGACACAGTCACCGTGGTCGGCCTTTGCAACCGCCCGACTCTCGCGAAGCCAGAGCCAGGGCGCGCCGGCCACCAACAGCGTCTCCCTGTCGACCGGCAGTTCCTATCGCTACAGCAGAAACCTCCGCTTTTCCGGCTCTTTTACGGCGTCCACCATCTTCCGGAATGGCACCAGTTCGACCGTATCGACTTCCGAAACACTGGGTGTCGGCTACTCCGGCGACCCTCTCAAGTTCGGGAGGCTTTCTTACAACTGGGGATTGGCGGCATCCGGCAGCAACGCCAACGGCAACGTGTCGACCCGCACGCTATCGACGTCGGCCAACCACTCGCTCTCGTCAAGTTGGGAGACCAGCGAATGGTCCAGCCTCGGTGTCACGGGAACCCAGTCGGTGTCCCAGAACCGCGTCTGGTCGTCCGAATCCACCCAATCGACGGCCCTCAGCCACGCCCTGTCCACGACCTACTTCGCAGCCCCTTCGGCGGCCAGCCAGGCGCAGGCGAGCTTGAGCGTATCTGACTCGCGCACGTTCGGCGATGGCGCCAGCCGCTTCCAGATGGCCAATTTCCAGCTCAATTCGAACTGGCGCATCTCGCGGGACTCCCAGTTTTCAGGCAATCTTTCGATACAGCGCACCTGGCGCAAGGCGATGGACCAGGAGTTTGTCGCGGTCTCCGAGGACGATGATGCCACCCCGCCCACTGACGACCCACCCGCTGACGATCCTTTTGCATTCGATTTCATCGAGCGGGAAGTCTCGGACAGCAACACATCCATCAACGGCAACCTTGCCTACCGCCACTCGCGCGCCTTCGGCGTTCGCAATCTCAACTACTCGATTCGCTTTGTCGCATCGACCGCAACCCGCAACGCGAGGGAATTCGGTGATCCGGACGATGACGGGACTGAGGTGACCCGCACCCTCGAACAGGAGCTCACGCATACCGTCGGCCGACTCAGCTCCCAGCTCACGATGCGGGTGGCCGACCGAGATGGCAGGAAAAATGCATCAATCTTTTTCCGCGTAAACAGAAGCTTCGGCAACTACTGACCGCCGAAGCCCAAAAATTCCCACTTCCCGATGAGGCTTGCATACATGAGTTTTTCGCACGCAGCAAGACCGCGCCCCGGGCTGCTCCTTGGGGGGCTGCTCTCGGTGGTTCTCGCGGGGGCGCTCATGGCGCCCGGCGACGCGCACGCGGAGTACGGCGACGTCGTAATCAATAACTATTCTGACGCGGCCGGCATGCGCCCCGTGATCTTCCCCCACTGGTTCCATCGTCTCCGCTTCCGCTGCAAGGTGTGCCACGCTGACCTGGGCTTCCAGTTCAAGGCCGGCGGCAACGAGATCAACATGGTCAAGATCATTGACGGCCAGTTCTGTGGTGCCTGCCATAACGGCGACATCGCCTGGTCGGTCGAGAACTGCAACCTGTGCCACTCGGCCAAGCCAGGCACCCCGACCCAGGTCCATGAGAGCACCATCCAGAAGCTCGCCATCCAGCCGCAGGCAGGAGGCCAGAAATGATCACCCAACATTTCTCCACCCTGGTGGCCGGACTGCTTGTTGCCGCTGCCATTCCCGGCCAGGCGCTCGCCCAGAACGATACTGGCAAAGCGGTCTACGACAAGGTTTGCGTCGCCTGCCACTCGGCCGGTATCGCCGGCGCACCGAAGTTCGGTGACGCGAAGGACTGGGCCGCGCGGATCAAGGCCGGCATGGATACCCTGTACGAGTCGGCCATCAAGGGCAAGGCGCCCGCGATGCCGGCCAAGGGCGGCGCAACGGATGTCTCCGATGCCGACATCAAGGCCGCGGTCGATTACATGGTGGCTGCGGCCAAGAATGGGGGCAGTTCCGCCGCAGCGCCCGCCCCTGCCGCCGCACCCGCCGCAGCGGCCCCGGAAGCTGCACCGAAACCGCGGCCGGCCGCCCTCAGTTTCAACCGGCTGCTCAAGCCCGCGTCGAAACGCAATCCGCCGCCGCCAGAGGATGGCATCCACGATCCGGACAACGACGGCTCTTATGCGCTGCAGCCCCCGCTGTCCGTGTTTGAGGGCTTGCC
This sequence comes from Rhodocyclaceae bacterium, assembly GCA_020445665.1. Taxonomy (GTDB): domain Bacteria; phylum Pseudomonadota; class Gammaproteobacteria; order Burkholderiales; family Rhodocyclaceae; genus Cognatazoarcus. The sequence goes on along the minus strand of JAGRGD010000162.1, from coordinate 46,445 downwards.
CCGCAGCAATGCTGGCAACCGGATCAACTGGGTCAAGGCGCTCGACTCCAATCAGATCGCACCGCGCTGGGACCGCACCGACCCGACGGCCGCACCTGTGGTGATGGACCTCAACATCGTGCGCGAGGTCAAGGGGTCAATGCCGGACGTGGTTTATCCGCACAAGCAACATACCGCCTGGCTCGATTGCTCGAACTGCCACCCGCAGATCTTCATTCCGCAGAAAGGCGCCAACCAGATCAGCATGGCTGCCATCCTGCTGGGACAGAAATGCGGTGTCTGCCACGGCAAGGTCGCGTTCCCGGTCTCAGAGTGCCGCATCTGTCACTCGAAGAAGAAGGATGTGATGCCGGTCAAGAACGCCAACGCCCAATAAGCCGGCCCGCCGGCATCGAAACGCCCCGGCAAGCCATTGCCGGGGCGTTTTGCTGCACCGTCCGCCTGCGCCGCTTCGCCGAGCGATCAACATTCCGCTACAGCCGGCATCGAGCACGCCGCGCTCGGCGTTGTAAAATGCAGGGTTGAAGGGAGCTTCACGCTGGCGTGATTCGATACGCGTGCGCAGTAATGCGCACTGTGCGGCGCGGCGCTCGGTCAAGTCCCGGCCAGTCAGGTCGTTGAATCAGAACGAAGTACCCAACTAGCTGTCCGACGTCACACGTCGCCAGCGCCCAGGAGGATTGCAGGCATGTCCATCAAGTTCGCCGTCAGCGCCCATTGCATCGCCCTGGCGTTCGCCATCGGGCCGGTCATGGCCGCCGAGGGAGAAACTGCCGCGACGCGGATGCAGGCCCAATCGGTCGACGCAAGCCAGTTGCAAAAGCGCTTCACCTCCATCGGCACCCTGCTGACGACCTCGTCCGCAGCCAAACAGATCGAGGCCAGCGGCAATCCGGAATCCCTCAAGCGTCACGCCGATGCCCGGCAACTCTATGACCAGGCGAAACAGGCTTTCGACAGTGGCGATTCAGCCACGGCGTCGCGCCTGCTCTCCGAGGCCAGCGTGACGATGTTCTCTGCCGTCAGGACCGCGGCCCCGGAGCGGATCAGCAGTCAGAAGGCCCAGACCGACTTCACCAATAAACTCGAGAGCGTCAAGGCGCTGCTGGCGGCGCAAAAGCGGATCAGCGAAGAAAAGGGCAACGTGGATGAAGCCGCAGAGAGCGCTCGCCAGATCGAGTCGCTCCTGGCCGATGCGCAGGCCAAGGCCGACGAAAAGCAGCTTTCCGAAGCCCGCGCCACGCTGGAAAGAGCCTACCTGATGGCCAAGGCGTCGATCAGTTCGATGCGCACCGGCGACACGCTTGTTCGCTCGCTCAACTTCGCCAGCAAGGAAGAGGAATACCACTACGAACTCGACCGCAATGACACGCACCAGATGCTCATCAAGGTGCTCGTCGAAGAAAAGGCGAAGGACAACCCATCGATGGACGAGCGCATGAAGGCGTTCCTGGAACGCGCTGGTCAGCTTCGCGGGCAGGCCGAGTCCAGCGCGGCGCGCGGTGATTTTGGCGGTGCGATCCAGCTACTGGAAACCTCGACGACCGAACTGGTCAAGGCCATTCGGAACGCGGGAATCTATATCCCTGGATGAGTCTGCCCCGCCCGACCGTGCGCCACAGTGCGGCACGATGCCTCCTGACAGTTGTCGCGATGCTGAGCAGTCTTGCGATCCCCGCGACGGCAGCGGAATGGAAGCCACTCGCGAACGACGGTCTGCACGACGACAGCGGGCCCGGCATCCGGCTGTTGCAGCAACCGGCGGAAGCCCTCAGGAACCTGCCGCGGGATACGGCCGGCAACAACGTCAGCTGGATTCCAGCGCTGCGCGACGGCGTCATACAGCCGCGAGAGAAAATCGGCGCCGACACCCCGGTCCGGCGGTACGACCGCGACGTCTACCTCAACCTGTACGGCAGCATGCCTGCAGTGCGCTTTCCCCATGCCGCTCACACGGAGTGGCTTGATTGCTCGAACTGCCACGATCACATTTTCGTCCCCAAGGCGGGCGCCAACCAGATCAGCATGTTCGTGATTCTTCAGGGCCAGCAATGCGGCGTTTGCCACGGCGCCGTCGCGTTTCCTCTTACCGAGTGCCGGCGCTGCCATTCGATGCTCAACGGCGTCGCCCAGAAGGCCGCAGCCGAGCAGGCCATTGCCGACACCCAGCCCGAAGCGGCGGCGAAGCTCGAGGCGATGCGCAAGGAGGCATCTCGCCCCCTGTTGCCCGACCAGGGGGCGCCACGATGACGCGCTGCCCGGCCAGTCGCATTGCACTGTTTCTGGCAGGCCTCCTGCTTGCCGGAGTGCCGCCTGCATCGGCAGAGTATGCCGATGTGGTGCTGAACCGGATGGCAGAGAAGGAAGGCATGCGGCCCGTCATTTTCCCGCACTGGTTCCACCGCATCCGGTTCCGCTGCAAGGTTTGCCACGCGGAGCTGGGCTTCAAGATGCGGGCTGGATCCAACCTCGTCACCATGGGCGATATCATCGAAGGCCGTTTCTGCGGCGCCTGCCACAATGGCGAAATCGCCTGGGCTCCCGAGAACTGCGATCTTTGTCATTCGGGAAAGCCTGGCTTGCCCCCCGGCATTTTTGGAGGTCACGACACGAATGGTCCGGGTATCTGGTAGGACACTGTGGACTGCGCTGCTTGCGGGCCTGATCGGATGGAGCGCGACAATTCGCGCCGAGACGGGCGAGCGGCCTGCACCACTCATCCTTGAACAGACCGTGCTCGGGCTCACCAGCCCAGCCGACGCGGGTATGCCGGGCAAGCCGGTCATGCTCATGGACCCTGCCTCCGTGGCAGCCACCGGCGAGCAACTCGTCGTCTTCGATCGGAGCAAGGGTGAGCTCCACCGCATTGACCCACGGCTGCTGACCGCGGAGCGGCTGGCCCGCTCTCGACCACTGGCGAACTGGCGCCTGCGCCCGACCCGCTCGACCGACTTCCTTGTCATCGATCCCCACGGGACAGGCGTTCGCGCGTTCTCGGAAAGTGGCGAACTGCGCGGCCACTTCGAAGACCTTGAACTCACCCAGGCCGTCGATGCCACGGTCAGCGTCACGGGCAACGAGTTGATCGTTGCCGACGTCGATGGCCGGCTGCATACCTTCGCCTGGTCCGGCGTACGCATCAGCACCAATACCACGCTATCGGACCGCGGCGTCAGTCCGGTGGCCCTGGTTCGCGGACCGCGCACCTATTTTCTTATCGATCGGGATTGCACCTGCGTCATCGAACTCGACGGGAATGGCCTCCCGCTTCGGCTCATCGCGGAAGGTCAGTTGCCGCTCGCCACGGATCTTGCCGTCGACGCCCATGGCAGGCTGTGGCTGCTCGACAGCGCAGGCCAGCATCTCTACACCCTGCTGCCCAGCGAGCAGGTCCAGGCCATCCCCGTCCACACGCTTGGGGTCGCGAGTGTCTCTGCACTGACCATCGACCGGAACCGGCTCATCCTCGCAGAGCGTGGCTCCGGGCGCTTGCTCATATTCGCGATCGCGGATCCCGGGGGCGTTCAGTGAGGCGCCGCGGGATCGGCACGGCCCTTGTCCTGATCCTGGCACTGTGCCTGGCTGGCTGCAGTTCGGCGCCAGCACGTCTCGAGTTCGGCATCGCCGACGACAGCGCGCAGGCCAGGGCCATGTGGCCGCCCGCGCCGGACATCCCCCGCTACCAGTTTGCGGGCCAGCTCATCGGCGAGAACAATTTCGTGCGTGACGCGGACGCCGACGGTGCACTGGTTCGCCTCTTCCGCTGGATCGCCGGTCTGGCGAGCAGCAATCCGGTGACATTACAGCGTCCACAGGGCATTGCCGTTGATGCGGCCGGTCGTGTGTTTGTAAGTGACGTCAGCCGAGCGGCCGTCTTCGTCTTCGACCCGGTGGCAGGGGAGCTCCGGCTGCTCGAGTACGCCAACGGCCTCCAGCGGTTCATCAATCCGGTCGGCGTCGTCACGGATCCGGACGGCAGCCTCTGGGTTGCCGATGCGGAACTCGCCATCATCGCCCACCTTTCCCCGGATGGCGACCCGTTGCCGGCCATTGGCAAGGGGCAGCTGGGCCGGCCGACAGGCCTTGTCAGAAACCCGGCCGACGGCCACCTGCTCGTTGCGGATACGCAAGCCCACAAGATCCTCGAATTCACCCCGGGCGGAGATCTCGTGCGCACGATCGGCGAGCGCGGACACGACGCGGGACAGTTCAATTTTCCAACCTACCTCGCACTCGCCGGAGAGCGGCTGTATGTCACGGATACGATGAACAGCCGGGTACAGATCCTGCATCTCGCGTCAGGGGAGTTCGTCCAGAGTGTTGGCCGACGAGGCCTCTATACAGGGAACCTGGTTCGCCCGAAGGGCGTCGCCACGGACACGGACGGCAACGTATACATCGTCGAGTCTCTCTACGACAACCTGTTGATCTTCAACGAAGATGGGCAATTCCTCATGCCGATTGGCGGGGTCGGAAAGGAGATCGGCAAGTTCTACCTACCTTCGGGAGTGGCGGTGGACGACTTCAACCGGATTCTTGTCGCGGATACCTTCAATGGCAGGGTCGTCCTGTTCCAGTATTTGGGAAACACCCAGTAGCATGACACTCTCCCTGCGCCTCATCCTGCTCTCCCTTGTTCTGCTCGCGCCTCAGGTGCAGGCCGAGAAGGTGTCCGATATCCGGGCCACGAAGCACAACTTCTCGGCCACCGCGGTCGGGCGTACGACCGGCACGGCCCCGTCGCGAAACGTTGTCGCCAACTCGCAGACCGAGGTCTGCGTCTTCTGCCACACACCACACGCCGCCAACACCAGCGCCCCGGCACCGCTCTGGAATCGGGAGATCGGCGGCTCGGCCTACACGCCCTACACATCCTCGACCCTCGACGCCGAGGTGATCCGCGGCCAGGCGCTCGCCCAACCCGGCGGCAGCTCCAAACTCTGCCTGTCCTGTCACGATGGCACGCTCGCCATCGGCAATGTGAACGTCCAGGCCGGTCAGACCGACGTCACCTTCTCAATGTCGGGCACCGCCGGGGACGGGACGATGCCTGCCGGCCAGGGTGAGAACACCGGATTTACCCGCGATCTGGGTACCGACCTCACCAACGATCACCCCATTTCCGTCACCTTCGATACGACCCTCGCCAATCGCGACGGCGAGTTGCGGGATGTGGACGGCCAGCAGCAGTGGCCCGCGAACGGATCGATCCTCGGCGTGCGCTCGGCCGGCTACAAACCGGAGATTCCGCTCGAACCCACCGGGCCGTCCGGAGAGGGTCAGGTCCAGTGTGCCAGCTGCCACGATCCGCACCTGTACGACACCGACGAGCCCACCAAGGGGCCCCAGAAGTTCCTCCGCCAGAACCGCTTCCAGGAAGCCCAGCCGACCGACGCCCACAATCCGGATTCGGACATCATCTGCCTGTCCTGCCACGACAAGAATCAGGGCAACGCGAGCTGGTCGTACTCCGTCCATGCGAACGAGGTCACGGCGGACGAAACCTACAAGAGCGCAGCCGCCGCGCTGCGCGAGTTCCCCGACAATCAGCCGGTCTGGAAGGCGGCCTGCCTGAACTGCCACGACACCCACACGGTGCAAGGCTCGCGTCGCCTGTTGCGGGAAGGCACCGACAGCGTGTCCGTTCCGAAGGCGGGCGGCAGCCCTGCCCTCGAGGAAACCTGTTACCAGTGCCACACGACCTCAGGCGCGAGCATCCTGAACACGGGCGCGGGCACGGTGCCGAACATCGAGAGCGACTTCTCGCTCTCCCGGCACATGCCGATCACCACGTCGGAGCAATCCACACCTGACACCGAACGGCACGACATCAACGCTTCGTTCTCCGACCCCACCTTCATCGACTGCACGGGCAGCACCTCGGCATGCGGCAAGGACTTCCTCGAGGCCCGGGAGACGCTCGGCGTTGGCGATCTGTCGAACCGTCATGCCGAGTGTACGGACTGCCACAATCCCCACCGCATCATCCGGAACAGCAATGGCCTGCCAGGCGTACTGACCCAGGGAAATACATCGAGCGGATCTCGGGCGACTCATGACCACTCGGCCCCACACACCAATATCATCTCGGGTGCTCTGCGTGGCCAGTGGGGCGTTGAACCGCTGTATGGCAGCGCGTCGTTCTTTGCGCTGCCTTCGAGCTACATCGTCAAACGGGGAGACCCGGGCGCCAACACGAGTACCTCCGCCGCGCAGTCATACGTGACCCGCGAGTATCAGATCTGCCTCAAGTGCCACTCTGACTATGGCTACACGGACGACAACGGTTTTCCGAGCGGCAGCACGCGACCGCCACTGGGCGGGACCAACCTGACCCCGAGCAACCAGACCAGCCGGACCAACTACACGCGCTACACGAATCAGGCGCGGGAGTTCCAGGCTCCGATCGGACACACGGGCCAGCAAGGCTCGACGTCCGACTCCGGCGCCGGCTCGAACTTCAGCACCAACAACCATCGCGGCTGGCACCCGGTCATCGCGGCGACGGGTCGTGATACCGGAGCACGTGGCGGCCTCAGTGCCAACAACTGGACGAGCCCGTTCAACGGCGCGGTTGGTACCCAAACGATGTACTGCTCGGACTGCCACGGCACCGACACCGCGAACGGTACGTCGGCACCCTCGGGCAGCAATCCCTGGGGCCCCCATGGTTCCACCAACAACTTCATCCTGAAGGGCCCCTGGGACACCGGAACCGGCAGCGGCGCCCAGGAAGATCTGTGCTTCAAGTGCCACAGCTACAATGCCTACGGCAACAACGGCGGTGGCACGCGGACAGGCTTCTGGATCGCCTCCGGCAAACGCAGTGGTCGGGATGGCCACAGCATCCACAGCCAGAACGACAAGATGAGTCGCATCCGCTGCAACTGGTGCCACGTGGCCGTGCCCCACGGCTGGAAGAACAAGGCGCTGCTGGTCAACCTGAACGACGCCGGTCCAGAGGTCGGGCTGTCCCCCAACACCGTGATCGGCGACGGCTCGCTGCCCTATTCCAACGGCCCGTACTACCGCAACGCGATGCTGAAGATCGACCAGTTCCGCGCCAGCGGCGACTGGGCCGCCACGGGCTGCGGCCCCCGCGGTAGCAGTGAAGACGGAGCGACCGACTGGATGACCGACACCTGCGACAGCCCACCTTGAGCACAATGGGCAGACACGCCATGCGGGCCAGAGCGTCGACATGGCCCGCATTTTTTTCATGGACGCTCGGCGCACTGGCGTCGCTCAGGCTGACTCTCGTCCTGATTGTCCTGCTGGCGCCTGCTGTCGTCCTCGCCCTCAACTTCGAAGAGTGGCGCAGCTGGCCATTGGCAATCCCGCTGGCGGGCCTGGCGGTCAATCTGCTGGCAGCCCTGGCGACTCGCCCAGCCTTCCGCGTCCAGCCCGCGCTGGTGGTCTTCCACCTGAGCCTTGGCGCCCTGCTGCTGCTGATCGCGCTCGGACGGCTCAGCTACCTGCGCGGTACGCTGGAGTTGACCGAAGGTGCCTTGTTCGACGGCGATTTGACGACAGTGGATGCCGGGCCTTTCCATGCCGGCCGACTGAAGGAGGTGCGCTTTGCCCATGACGGTTTCACGATTGGCTATGACCCGGGCCTGAAGCGCAACACCACGCGCAATCCCGTTCGCTGGCTCGATGAATCAGGCCGGTGGCGCAAGAGCGTCATTGGCGACCACCACCCCCTCGTAATTGGCAAGTACCGCTTTTATACCAGCCACAACAAGGGCTTTGCGGCAGTCCTTTCGGTTGAATCCGAAGGCAGCTTGCCGCGAACCACCGTCGTGCATTTCCCGTCGTACCCGATCAACGAGTTCGGGCAAACCAATGAACTCCAGCTCGGCGATGCCGGCGGCAACGTGTGGATGCTGCTCGATTTCGATGAAGTCATCCTCGACCCGGCGCGTAAATCCGAGTTCAGACTGCCCACGGACTACCAGTTGATCGTGCGGGATGGCGACGCTCGACACGAACTGAGCACCGGCAACGCGGTCAGTTTGAAGGGCGTCACACTGCGCTTTGAAGGTCTTCGCACCTGGATGGGATATAACGTGTTCTACGACTGGACCCTGCCCTGGCTGGCCGCCACCAGCGCCCTCGCCGTATTGAGCCTGGGCTGGCACTTCGTCGGAAAATTCCGCCTCAAAGCCTGGGACAACTGAACATGGAAGCCGAACTTCAGGTGCTCTGGGCGGCCATCGTCGCCTACGTGCTGAGCGGGGTCATCGCGATCTTCGGGGTTGCCCTCGGCCGCCACCGGGAGCGCATCGTGCTCGGCCTGATCGTGCTCGGCCTGACCCTCCAGACAGTGTCGCTCGGGATGCGCTGGAGCCGCATCGGCCACGGCCCCTTCATTACCCTGTTCGAGATCCTCAACTCCAATGTCTGGAGCCTGATGCTGGTCTTCGCGATCGCCTATTGGCGCATCCCGAAACTGCGCCCGAGCGCGGCCGTGGTGATGCCGGTGATGTTCGTGCTGATGGGCTGGCTCATGCTCGCGCACCCCGGCGAGGGCCATTTCCCCCCGACCTATCGCACACCCTGGCTCTACATCCACATTGGCATGGCCAAGGTGTTTCTCGGCGCAACCCTCGTGGCGCTCGGCATCGCCGGCATCGTATTGCTGCGCCGTTTCGGCGTTGGCATTCGGCGGTTTGCGAACCTGCCGGACGACAGTCGGCTCGACGAACTCGCCTATCGCTTCATGGCGCTGGCGCTGGTCTTCGACACGCTGATGCTGATCACCGGCGCGATCTGGGCCCAGGACGCCTGGGGCCGCTACTGGGCCTGGGATCCGCTCGAGACCTGGTCCTTCATCACCTGGCTACTGCTCGCATTTGCAATTCACATGCGCCTCACCTTCCGGCCCCACCCGGTCCGCAATGCATGGATGATCGTGGCGGTCTTCGTGCTGGCCTTCCTGACTTTCTTCGGTGTGCCTTTCGTGTCCGAATCGGCCCACAAGGGCGCGGTATGAGCCGCTCCCGCCCCGATTCGAGCGGCGAAGCGTCCCGTGGGCTGACCGTCCATTGGCTGGCCTTTGCGGCAACGTCAGTGGCCCTCTCCGGCCTGTTCGCGGTGCTCATCGCGCTCGCTCGCGTGCCCGCCATCGGCCAGCTGTTTCCAGGCGCCGAGTTCTACAAGGTGGCCCTCACGCTACACGTCAATCTGTCGCAGGGGGTCTGGTTCATGGCCTTCGCCGCCGTGCTATGGACGTTTCACCAGGCGCGCGAACACCCCGCCCTCGATCGCGGCATCCTGTGGCTGGCCGGCCTGGGGGCGCTCGGCATCACCCTCTCCATCGCCATCGGTACGCCGCAACCGCTGATGAGCAACTATTTGCCGGTGATCGATTCGCCGACCTTCCTGAGCGGCCTCCTCGTTTTCGGCCTTGCGGTCATCGCGGCCGCCTGCCTCGCCCTGCCGCGGCTGCCCTTCGGCACGCTCCGCTCCCACGGGGAGGTTCGCGCCTTCGGCCTGTGGCTGGGCGCGGCAGGCTTCGTCATCTGTGGCCTGATCCTCGCCATCGCAGCGGCCCGTATCCCGCCTGAGCATGAGGGCCACGCCTACTTTGAACTGCTCTTCTGGGGTGCCGGCCATGCCTGGCAATTCGTGCTCGTGATCCTGATGATGGTGTGCTGGCTCGAACTGGCCGGCGCCCGCACCCTGCGAGCAGCGCCACGGCAACTCGCCACGGCCTTCGCCGTCGCCGCGGTCCCGCTCCTCTTCGCGCTGGGCCAGGCCCTCGCACTGCCACCGGATTCGGATGCCTACCTCAACGGCTATACCCGCCTGATGCAATGGGCCTCCTGGCCTGCGCCTGCACTCCTGCTCGGTTTCCTGCTCCTCCCCCATCGGGGACAGACGCGTCCGCTGCCGGGATTCACGCTCTCGATCGGCCTGCTCTCCGCCGGCATCGTCCTGGGCATCCTGATCGATGGCCAGACCACCCTCGTCACCGCCCACTACCACGGCACGATCGGCTCCGTGACGCTCGCCTTCATGGCAATGGCGCTGGCCATGCTGCCCCGCCTCGGCGCCGTCCCTCCCGATCGCCGCTGGATCCGGATGCAACTCGGCTGCTACGGCTACGGCATTCTGCTGATGATGCTGGGCCTCGCGGGCGCAGGCCTGATGGGGGCGCCACGCAAGACCCCGGGTGAGCTCGGCCTGTTCTGGAACGTCGAAACCGTCTCCCGCATCTGTCTCGGTATTGGCGGCCTGCTCGCCACCGTCGGCATCCTGATGTTCGCCTATCTGATCCTCAGCCGCCTCTGGCCCCATGCACAAAGCCGAAGACTCCAGGACCCGCTCACCCGCTAAGACACGCGTCGACTCGCGCCCGCGCGCCATCGGCCTGACCCTCGCAGGCGTGCTGATCGGGGGGCTGCTGATCGCCCGCTACGACGACATCGTCGAGTCGGTCAGTTCCCTCCGCCTTCGCGGCCATGTGGAAATACAGCGTCGCAATGCCCAGGATCAGCGCAACACGGAACTCGACCAGCGCTTCAGCCAGGGCGTCGTGATGCTGCACGCCCGTCGCTACGACGATGCGGCCCAGGCCTTTCACCGAGTCCTGCAACTGGCGCCGGAGCTCCCGGAAGCGCACGTCAACATGGGTTTTGCGATGATCGGCCTGAAGCAATGGGGTACTGCCCACGACTTCTTCAACACCGCCATCGAACTACACCCCGAACAGGCCAACGCCTACTACGGTCTGGCGATCTGCCTGGAAGCCATGTCGGACCTTCCGGGCGCCATCAACGCAATGCAGACCTACCTGCATCGCGGCGCCGCCGACGACCCGTACCGGCGCAAGGCCCAGGCCGCCCTGTGGGAGTGGCGGGAGACCTTCAATGCCATGCGCCAGTTTCCCGGCCGTGAACAGCCACCTTCCCCGGATTCGGCTCAGCCCGATTCCCAGGTGCGGGAATCGGACGCACCTGCAACGCCCAGGTAGGCCGGAAACGCGCGTCACCGCGCGCCCGACCACGGCGCCCGGTTCGGCATACAGTTTGCTTCGTCGATCCATCACCCGACGATTCCGCGCCCACGTTTCAATGCCTTCCCACGTTCGAGCCCTACCTCCGGCCAGTCCTGGCATCACCGGGCTTTGGCGCACAACCCGGCCACGGGATTTCTTCCGTCAGGCCCATCGCCTCGTACCCTGGTTCGCGTTGTCGGCCGCCATCCTGGCGCTGGCGGCGCTTGCGCTCGGACTCGGTATCGCGGCGCCGGCCGTAGACCAGGGAGACGCTTTCCGGATTGTCTTTCTCCACGTACCGGCTGCCTGGATGTCGCTTGCGATCTTCGTCGCCATGGCGCTGCTGTCGCTGCCCACCCTCACCCACCGCCAGCGCCTGTCGCCGATCCTCGCCAGCGCCCTGGCGCCCACCGGCGCGCTGTTTGCCTTTCTCGCGCTCTGGACCGGCGCCCTGTGGGGCAGACCAACCTGGGGTTCGTGGTGGGTCTGGGACGCACGCCTGAGCTCGGAACTCCTGCTGTTCCTCTTCTACCTGGCGATTGTCGGTCTTCAGATGGCAATCGAAGACCCCCGTCGAGCCGACCGGGCCAGCGCCGTCCTGACGCTGATCGGCGTGGTCAACGTGCCGGTGGTCTATTTTTCGGTGCAGTGGTGGAGCACCCTTCACCAGGGCACCGGCATCGCGCTCAATGTGCCCGAAGCCGGCGTGGCGGTTTCCACCCTCGGCACCAGCCTGATGGCCCTCGCCTTTGCCGCCTACACCGTGGCCGCTGCCATGGCGAGGGCCGAGAACACCATTCTGGAGCGGGAGCGCCGCAGCAACTGGGTCAACGATCTGCGGAATGCGAATGCACTGGGATAGCTGGCAGGCCTTCTGGGAGATGGGCGGCCACGGACTTTACGTGTGGGGCGCCTACGCGGTGACGCTCGCGGTCATCGTGACCGAAGTCGCCATCCTCCTTGTCAAGCGCAAATCGATCCTCGAGCACCTCGGCCGGCTGACACGCCTGCATCGCCGCCAGGACGCCGCGCAGCGCAAATGATGCGGCGCTTCCTCGGCGGAACCTGCGAGGCCGCGCCATGTCCACCCCTGCGCGCAGCCGGAGCACCGGCAGGCCGGGATTGCCCCGGGGGTCGCGTCCGGGGGCTGACCCACGCGCCGGAAGGCGCCAATCACCCAGACGCGCTAAACTTTCGTGTTATCCACCTGACTGCGCCACCGGGCGCCCGGGTGGCCGGCCCAGCGGATGGCGCATTGCAGCATCGCGCCATGGGCCGCACGGCAACTGGAGAAACAACCGATGGTCCCTGAGCTTGGACATTTCGCGCTGATCATCGCCCTGGTGATCGCAATCGTGCTTGGCACGGTCCCGATTGTCGGTGCCGCGCGCGGCAACGCGATTCTGATGTCGGTTGCAAAGCCTGCCGGCCAGGGTTTCTTCGTCTTCATGGCCATGGCCTATGCCTGCCTGGCCTGGTCGTTCCTCGCCGACGACTTCTCGGTGCTCAATGTCGCCTCGAACTCCAACAGCTCGCTGCCGATGGCCTACAAGTTCGCGGCCAGCTGGGGCAGCCACGAGGGCTCGCTGCTGCTATGGACCCTGATGCTGTCCTGTTGGACGCTTGCCGTCACGGCGTTCAGCAAGCACCTGCCCGACGACATGGTCGCCCGGGTTCTGGGCGTGATGGGGCTGGTGGGGGTCGGCTTCCTGCTCTTCATGCTGCTCACCTCGAACCCCTTCGATCGCATCCTGCCGGGTGCTGCCGACGGCCGTGACCTGAACCCGCTGCTGCAGGATCCCGGCATGGTCATCCACCCGCCGATGCTGTACATGGGTTATGTCGGCTTCTCGGTCGCCTTCGCATTCGCCATCGCCGCCCTGCTCGGCGGTCGCATGGACGCGGCCTGGGCGCGCTGGTCCCGCCCCTGGACCACCGTGGCCTGGATCTTCCTGACCCTGGGGATCGCCATCGGCAGCTGGTGGGCCTACTACGAGCTGGGCTGGGGCGGCTGGTGGTTCTGGGATCCTGTCGAAAACGCCTCGTTCCTCCCGTGGCTGGTCGGAACGGCCCTGATCCACTCGCTGGCGGTGACCGAGAAGCGCGGCAGCTTCAAGAGCTGGACGGTCCTGCTCGCCATTGCGGCCTTCTCCCTCTCCCTGCTCGGCACCTTCCTGGTCCGATCCGGTGTCCTGACCTCGGTGCACGCCTTCGCCACCGACCCGCGCCGGGGCGTCTTCATCCTGGCGCTTCTGGTGATCGTGATCGGCAGTTCGCTCGCCCTGTTCGCCTGGCGCGCACCCAAGGTCGGCCTGGGCGGCAGCTTCGGCCTCCTGTCCAAGGAATCCCTGCTGCTCACCAACAACGTCCTTCTGAGCGTCGCGGCGGGCTCGGTTTTGCTCGGTACCCTCTACCCCCTCTTCCTGGACGCCCTCGGACTCGGCAAGATTTCCGTCGGCCCGCCGTATTTTGATTCGGTCTTCGTGCCCCTGATGGTGCCGATCCTGTTCCTGATGGCGGTTGGGCCGATCACCCGGTGGAAGAACCAGGAGCTGCGCCCGCTGGTTCGAAGGTTGTCCGCCGTGCTGGCTGCTGCGGTGGTGCTCGGCGTCGCTGCCCCCTTCCTTGCAGACAAGCTGACGCCGATGATGGTCCTGTCGATGTCTCTGGCATTCTGGGTCTTCCTCGCCACGGCGTTCGGCATTGTCGATCGCGTCCGGGCCGCCAACGGCAAGCCCGGCGCCATTCCCATGTCGTACTGGGGCATGCAGCTTGCCCACGCGGGCGTCGGGGTGTTCGTGGTGGGCGTCGCGATGGTCAACGGCTCCCAGACCACCGCCGACCTGAAGATGAAGGTAGGCGACACGGCCAATGTCGCAGGCTTTGACTACCGCTTCGACGGCATCAATGAGATCGACGGGCCCAATTACATTGCGGCGCGCGGCACGCTGACGGTCACCAAGGATGGTGAACCGGTCACGACCCTGCATCCCGAGAAACGGATCTACCGCGTCCAGCAGATGCCGATGACCGAAGCCGCCATCGATACCCACATCACCCACGACCTTTACGTGTCCCTCGGCGAGGCCGTCGACCAGGACACCTGGATCGTCCGCATCTTCCACAAGCCGTTCGTGGTCTGGATCTGGGGTGGTTGTGGCCTGATGGCCCTTGGTGGCCTCCTCGCCGCCATGGATCGCCGCTACCGGAAGCTTGCCGCCCGCGACGCGGCAGCGCAGTCCAACGCCCCGACGCAAGCAGGCGGCACGGCCAGCCTGCGGCCGGCCCCGGGCAGTCAAGGAGCCTGATCGACAATGATGCGTTTCATCTGGCCGCTGGCCATCTTCCTCGCCCTCGTCGGGTTTCTCGCCGTCGGGCTCAACCTGAACCCCCGCGAGGTCCCGTCGCCGCTCATTGACAAGCCGGCGCCGGCCTTTTCGCTGCCGGTGCTCCATGCGCCGGATCAGACCCTCACCCAGAACGACCTCAAGGGGCAGGTGTGGCTGCTCAATGTCTGGGCTTCGTGGTGCGTCTCGTGCCGGCAGGAACATCCGCTGCTGGTTGAACTGGCGCAGGCCAATGTGGTGCCCATCTACGGGCTCAACTACAAGGATGAACGCAACGCCGGCATGCAATGGCTGAGCGACCATGGTGACCCCTACACCGCGTCGATCATGGACGCCGATGGCCGTACCGGTATCGAATACGGGGTCTATGGCGTCCCCGAGACCTTCGTGATCGACAAGCAGGGCGTCATCCGCCACAAGCACATCGGCCCGATCACCCGGGAAGCGCTGGAAGGGAAACTGTTGCCGATGGTGAGGGAACTCAATGCTTCGTAAGTTGTTGCTCGGGCTGGTGACGCTGCTGGCCACGCTCACACTTCATGCTGGCCAGGCGGTGCCGGCGGCCGACGATCCGGTGCTGGAGGAGCGGGTGACCGAACTCGGCCACCTGCTGCGCTGCCTGGTCTGCCAGAACCAGACCATCGCCGACTCCCACGCCGAGCTCGCGATCGACCTCAAGAACGAGATCCGCGACATGATGGTCGCCGGGAAATCCGACCAGGAGATCATCGACTTCATGGTTGCCCGCTACGGCGACTTCGTTCTGTACAAGCCCCAGGTCAAGTCATCGACGTGGCTGCTCTGGTTCGGTCCGGGGGTCCTGCTGCTCCTTGGCGTGGGGGCCCTGTTCTACAAGCTCAAGCGGCGCGCCACGGAAGTCACCGCGCCCGAACTCACCGAGGAGCAGCGCCGCAAGGCCCATGAACTGCTCAGCCAGCGCGCAGGCGGAGAGCAGAAATGATCACATTCTGGGTGGTATCCGCCCTCCTCATGGCGGGCGCGCTCCTCTTTGTCGTGCCCCCGCTCCTGGGTGGCCGAATCCGCAAGGCCGAAATCGCAGACCATCAGGTGGCCAACCTCGTGGTCCTGCGCGATCAGTTGCGCGAACTCGAGGCGGAACGCGCTTCGGGGGAGATCGACGAGGCCCAGTACACCCGCGCCAAGGCAGAACTGGAGCAGCGGGTACTTGAGGAGTCGGTCGCAGACTCGGGTAGTCGCACCGGCTCCCGCCCGCCCATCGGCCTGATCGCCGCCATCGTGCTGTTCGTACCCACCGCGTCGATCCCGCTCTACCTCTACCTCGGGACGCCGGCAGCCCTCAACCCTGCCGCGGTGGCCGCCCAGGCCGCAGCACAGGATGGCAGCCACGAGCTGACCGCCGAGCAGGTCCAGGCCATGGTCGAAAAACTGGCCGCCCGCCTGCGCGAGAATCCGGACGATGCGGAAGGCTGGGTGATGCTGGCCCGGACCTACAACGCGCTCGGCCAGTACGACAAGGCGGCGCAAGCCTTCGCGACCCTGACCCGCCTGCTCCCGGCCGACGCCCAGTTGCTGGCCGACTACGCCGACACCCTGGCGATGGCCCGCGGGCGCTCCCTGTCCGGTGAGCCCGAGGCCATCATCGCCCGGGCGCTGGAACTGGATGCGCGCAACGTCAAGGCACTCGCCCTGGCGGGCAGCGCGGCGTTCGAGCGCAGCGACTACGCCAAGGCCATCGAGTACTGGCAGCGCATCGCGTCCCAGGTCGATCCCAATTCCCCCACCGCACGTTCGGTAGCCGGATCGATCGCCGAGGCGCGCAAGCGGCTAGCCGCCGCCGGCGGCAGTATCGACGCGCCGCTCACGGCCAGCGTCACCGGCCGGGTCGATCTCACCGACGCGGTCAAAGCGAATGCAAACCCGGAACACACGGTGTTTGTCTTTGCACGGGCGGTCGATGGCCCCCGCATGCCGCTGGCCATCGTGCGCAAGCAGGTCAAGGATCTGCCTTTCGACTTCACCCTCGACGATTCCATGGCAATGACCCCCGCCGCGCGTCTGTCCGGATTCCCGCAGGTTGTCGTCGGCGCCCGCATTTCCCAGTCGGGCAATGCGAGCCCGCAGCCAGGGGACGTCGAAGCCTTCTCGCCCCCGCTGGATCCTGCCTCCGGCACCAGCGTGTCGCTGATCCTCGGCGGCGAGAGCGGCACCGCGAAGGCGGGCCCGCCGAAGGCCGGCCTGACCGGTACGGTAACCCTCGACCCCGACGTCGCCGACAAGGTCGCCCCGGGCGACACCGTGTTCATCTTTGCCCGTGCCGCGCAGGGTCCCAGGATCCCGCTCGCGATCCTGCGCAAGCGCGCAAGCGACCTGCCGGTGGCATTCACGCTTGACGACTCGATGGCAATGACCCCGAACATGCGCCTGTCCTCGGTTCCGGAGGTCATCGTTGGCGCCCGGGTGTCGAAGTCAGGCAACGCCATGCCCCAGCCAGGCGACTTCGAAGCGCTTTCCGAACCGGTTCGCTCGAACGCCAGCGGCCTGACGCTTGTCATAGCCACGGAAGTCCGTTAGCAGTCGCAGCGGGCGAGCCCCACGTTGCCTGGAGGCGGGTCGAATGCATGGACGAACACGGCACTTCATCGCAATCCTGACGACGGCCCTGCTGGCCACCTCGGGGCCTGCGGTGGCGACCGACGTGGACGCGCTGGAGCGCGAGGCCCGGCTTGCGGCAATCCAGCTGATGCAGCAGATCGGCGGCGAATTGAAGCGTGAGATGTCCATCAGCGGGTCGCTGCGATCCGTCGTGGTGTGCAAATACACCGCCCCCGAGGTCTCGTCGACGGTCTCCAAACGCTTCGGCGCCCAGGTGCGGCGTGTCTCCCTGAAGGTTCGCAACCCCGCCCTCGGGACACCGGATCCGTGGGAACAGCGTCAGTTGCTCGACTTCGACCGACGGGCCGCCGACGGTGCCGACCCGGCCGCTCTGGAGGCCTCGGAGCTGATCCATGAGCCGGCTGGTTGGTACTACCGCTACATGAAGGCGATTCCGGTCGCCCAGGTGTGTCTGAACTGCCACGGTGCCGATGAACAGCTGACGGCAGCAACCACCGCCCAGCTGGCCGCCGAGTACCCCCACGACGAGGCGACCGGCTACCAGATCGGCGAGATTCGCGGCGCCGTCTCGTACAAGATCCGCGTCGCCGGGGAGTGACGCCGTGCAGCTTGCCATCAAGCCCCTTGCGACGCGCCTGCTGGCGGCCAGCCTGCTCGCGGCGAGCCTCTTCGCCCATGCCGACCCCTCGGATCTGGAGCGCCTGCCGGCACTGACGCTCAAGGCCAATGCGGGGGGACCGCCACAGCTCGACGCCTGGGCGACGGATCAGGCGTTGGTGCTCAACGTCTGGGCGACCTGGTGTGCCCCATGCCGCAAGGAGATGCCCGCCCTTCAACGACTGAGCACGCAACTGGCGCCCCACGGCATTCGCGTCGTTGCCCTGTCCGTTGACGAGGACATCAACCTGATGAAGGAATTTCTCCTGAAGTACGACATCACGCTCGACACGCCGGTGGCCGCCAGCGCGTCGGATGTCTACCGGGAGTTGAAGGCCTTCGCCCTGCCCTTCACGCTCTATGTGGCGCGCGGCGGCCGGGTGCTCGGGCAGCACACCGGCGTGCGGACCTGGGACCAACCTGCGGTCGCGGCAGAGCTCGTCGAACTGCTGGGCAAGACGGCCGGCGACTGACCGTGCCCATCCGGCCCGAACCGCTATTTCGCGCCGGCGTGGCCTCCCGTTCCGAGGAAATTCTTCGCCCCGGCATGCCCCTGGTCAGCGGCTCGCTGGATCCATTTCATCGCCTCTTCCTGGCTCTGGATCACGCCCTTGCCGGCCAGGAACATCAGGCCCAGGCTGTACTGGGCATCGGCGTGCTCACGGCTCGCTGCCTCGTGGTACCACTTCGCCGCCTCGAGGTCCGGATCGTCGGCCTCGACGGGCACGGTGTCGCCGAACACATAGATGTTGGCAACAAAGAACATCCCGTCTGCGAGGCCGTTGTTGGCACTCTTCATCGCCCACGAAAGGGCCGCATTCTCATCTTCGGGAACGCCATGGCCGTAAAAATAGAGAATCGACAGCCGGTGCTGAGCGACCGCATCGCCCGCCTCGGCCAGGGGCTTGAGCTTGGCCGCCGCTTGCTCGTAGCGCCCGCCATCCAGATCGGCGATGGCATCGTCCAGCGGGGTGGCCAAGGCCACGAAGCTGGCAAAGCACAGGCACAACAGGCAGATGAGGCGTTTTGCCATGACAACGGAACTCCTTCTAGCGTGCCGGACGGTTCGCACCCGGCGTTGACGGGGATGAGTCGGAACGTCGGCTGTGCAAGTTTCGTACCCCGAGCCCGCATCCCGCGCCGCTTCGGGCCGATCCGGCCACTCCGCCGGGCGCATATCTTGCTCGAATCGGGGAAAACAGCCTGCTTGCCGGCGAGGGTTGAATCCCTCACCATGCCCACAGTCAGGCATACGCCACTGACCGCGGCGACCCCCAAGAGATGAGCGAACAGACACTCGCAGAGGAATTCGACCCGTCGGACGACGCGCTGGGCGGCAAGGGCCGCCACGAGGGGCTTTCGCTGAAGGTCAAGGGTGTTCTGGCGTTCATCATCTTCGTGCTCTATGCCCTGCTGGTGGGCATCTTTACGGACGCCGAGCGCCAGAAGCTGCTGGTCATGGTCGAGGATCTCGAGCGGGTCCATCGCTCAGAGGAACTCCTCGTCCAGATCAACATGTCGATGGCGCGCACGCTGCTGTCGGTGAACGTCGCATTCTCATCGACCGACCCGCTGGCCTCGGTGCCGGGCGCCGTGATCGAGATCGAGGCGACCCGCTCGCTGCTGCGCACCCTCGAAGACAAGCACCCCCGCATCCTGATCCTCTCCCACGAGTTGCAGGCCCTGACGAACGATCTCGTTCAAAGTCCCGGGCGCGGCGTGCTGGCGATCACGCGCACGACGCTGCACGAGCTGATCACCGAACTCGACCAGGTCACCCAGGCAACCCGAGACCGGAAGGCCCGCCTGCTGGCCGAGTATCGTGTCACCTACGATCGGGTCACCCTGCAGGGGCTGGCCTTCGCCGTGCTGGGCATCATCGTGCTCGGTGCCGCGACGGCCATCTTCTTCAGCCGCCTCACCTGGGATATCCGCAAACTGGAATCCCGAGCGCTGGACATCGTCAACGGTTACCGGGGCGAAGAGCTCGATGTCACCCGGCGGGACGAAGTCGGCAGCCTGATGCGCGCGGTCAACCAGATGCAGCGCGACCTGCGCGAGCGGGAACGCCACATCGAGCGGGCGCGCCAGGAGCAGTTCCACCGCGAGAAGATGGTGGCGGTCGGCTCGCTCGCGTCACAACTGGCCCACGAGATCAACAATCCGATCGCTGCGATCAGCGGCATCGCCAGTTCGATCCAGACCGTGCGCCAGGCGGGCTGCCCCAATCACGGCATCACCTGCCAGCCAGAGATGATCCTCGAGCAGACCAAGCGCATCTCCCAGATCACCCGGCAGATCGCGGACTTCACCCGCCCGCAGCCGCTCTCACCCGAACTCACCGATCTCAACCAGCTGGTCCGGTCGACGATCAATTTCGTCTCGTTCGACAGGCGCTTTCGCGGCATCGAACTGACTACCGATCTGGACGGAGAGATGCCCGCCGTCCGGGCCGTGGCCGATCACATCACCCAGGTCCTGATGAACCTGATGATCAACGCCGCCGACGCGATGGAAGACCTCGGCCGGGAGCCGACCATCGCCGTCACCAGCCGGGCCGAGGAGGACGACGCGGTGATCGAGGTGCGAGACAACGGCAAGGGAATGGACGACGCCACGCTCGCCCACGCCTTCGACGAGTACTTCACGACCAAGCCGGCCGGCAAGGGGTCCGGGCTCGGTCTGGCGCTCAGTCGGGAGCTGATTCGCGATGGTGGCGGTACACTGCTGCTGGAATCGCGCCCTGGCGAGGGAACGACGGCACGGATCACGCTACCCCTGCGCCAGCCCGAATCCGCTCGGACCTGAGCGCACAGAAGAACACGGAAACAGAGGAGAGCCTCACGCATGCATGTCCTGGTGATCGACGACGAGCGCGCGATCCGCGAAATCCTGGTGGACGCCTGCACGCGAGCCGGCTACTCGGTCGACCAGGCCGGCACCTGCAAGGATGCGGCCGCCAAGCTGGTCCGCGGCGACGTGGATATCGCCCTGTGCGACATCAAGCTACCCGACGGCGACGGGGTGGAGCTCGTGCGTTCGATCAAGGAGTCGCGCATCGAGACCAACTTCATCATGGTCACCGCTTTCGCCTCGATGGAGACCGCGGTCGAAGCCCTTCGGGCCGGCGCGTCCGACTACATCGTCAAGCCCGCCAACATGGAAGAACTGCTCCACCGCGTCCAGCAGGTTGCCTCGCTGCGTGGTCTGCGTGAAGAAAACCGGGTGCTGCGCCAGTTCGCCAAGGGCGACACACCGACCTTCCGCTTCATTTCGCCGACCATGCAGGCCGTTGAGCGACTGGCCGGCAAAGTGGCGCCGACCGAAAGCACGGTGCTCGTGACCGGCGAGTCGGGTACCGGCAAGGGCGTGCTCGCGCGGTTCATTCACGAGCACAGCCGCCGGGCCGATCACCTGTTCCTGCCGGTCAACTGTTCTGCCATTCCGGAGACCCTGCTCGAAAGCGAGTTCTTCGGCCACACCAAGGGTGCCTTCACCGGCGCCGACAAGGCCCGCAAGGGCCTGTTCCTGCAGGCCGACCAGGGCACGCTCTTCCTCGACGAGGTCGGCGAGCTGCCGATGCACATGCAGACCAAGCTGCTCCATGCGATCGAGGAGAAGGAGATCCGTGCGGTGGGCAGCGAGCAACCTCGCAAGGTGGATTGCCGTATCGTCGCCGCCACCAACCGCGACCTGCAGCAGATGGTCGGCGAGGGCACCTTCCGGGAAGACCTGTTCTTCCGCCTCAGCATGTTCCACATTCATATCCCGCCGCTGCGCGAGCGCCACGGGGACATCCGCGGCCTGATCGAATTCCTGCTCGACCGCGCCCGCGACCAGTCTGGCGCCAGCGAGGCGCTCGGCGTGGCGGCCGACGCGGAGCGCCTCCTGCTCACCTACCCATGGCCGGGCAACGTCCGCCAGCTGGAGAACGTGATCAATCGGGCCTGCATCCTGGCCGAGGACGATGCGATCGCGGTCACCGACCTGCCACCCGAGATCACCCGGGGAAGCCGGACAGGCGGCGCCACTGGCACATCATTTGCTCCGGCTAGCTGTTTGCGCGACCAGCTTCGCGAGATCGAAGCCGGCCTCGTTTTCAAGGCACTTGACGACGCCGCCGGAGACCGACGTGCTGCCGCGCAGGTGCTGGGTATCGGGCTTTCGAGCCTTTACCGGAAGATCGAGGAGTTCGAGTCGCTTGGATTGCGACGCTGACAAGCTGCCTTGGCACGACTATCGAGACCACCGAAACATGTCCAACTTTCCCGCTGTGAAGAAATTCGTTCTCGCTTTCGGCCGTATCGCCCTGTGCGCCGCGGTCCTGGCTAGCACTCCGGTCGCACAGGCAGATGTGACGACGGACTACGAAGAGGGCATGCGATCGTTCAACAACGGGGACCTGTTTGGCGCCATGCCACCGTTGCGGCGCGCTGCGGACGCCGGTCACCCGGGTGCCCAGACGACGCTTGCCTACATCCTGGACCTCGGCGAAACCAACGACGAAGCCTTGCGCTATTATCAGCAGGCGGCCGACCAGGACTACCCGGACGGCATCTATGGCCTGGCCCGGATGTACATGGCGGGCGATGGCGTCGAGCGCGACCGGGAGCGGGCTCACAAACTGCTGCTGAAGGCCGTGAACCTGGGACACGCCCGATCGACCAATGCGCTGGTGGACGAGTACCTCAATGGCCATTTCGCGCCGGCGGAAAGTGGCACCGACATCGCCTCCCTGCTCAAGGCCAGCGCAGATGCGGGCTACCTGCGGGCTGCGACGGCGCTTGCCGTCGGCTATCAGTCGGGACAGCACGGCCTGCCCACCGACCCGGCGCAGGCGGCCGAGTGGAAGCAGCGCGCCACGGCCCTGCGTGCCCAGCAACTGGGCAAAGACAACAAGGACAAGTGACCATGACCTGCCGCTTGCTCTCGCGCTTCAGCGTGGCCGCCCTGATCCTTTTCGGACAGGCCGCCCTCGCCGCCGATCCGGTCAACGGGAGCCGGATCTACTCCATGCACTGCGTGGTCTGCCATGGGGTCGACGGTCACGCGGTGATGCCGAATGCACCCAGTTTTGCCGCCGGCGATGGCCTGATGCAGCCTGACATCATGATCGCCAACTCCATCCGCGGCGGCAAGAACGTCATGCCCGCCTTCCTGGGCATCCTGCGCGAGCAGGAGATCCGGGATGTCATCGCCTACTTGAGAACCCTCAATCGCTGAACTCATCCATGCCCATTCGAAAAGCCATTCACTTCGCGGCGACCGCCGCCGCGACGCTGACCCTCGCGGTAGCATCGTCCGCCCAAGCCCAGACCGCAGCGAAATACGAAGTGCTCGAGACCTTCAATGTCGGCCAGGGCACCTACGTTCGCTCCCTGCATCTCGATGCCGAAAAGAACGAGATGTGGGTCGGCACCTCCACCGGTGTCCATCAGGTCAACCTCGACACCAAGGTACCGACCAATACCTTTACCCGTGACGACGGTCTCGCCAACGAGTACGTCTTCGCGATCGGCACCGATACCGAGGGCTACAAGTGGTTCGGCACCAACGCCGGCGGCGCTTCGACGTACAAGGATGGCAAGTGGAAGACCTACTTCCCGATGCATGGCCTGGCAGACTACTGGATCTACTCCTTCGCCAATGGCAAGGACGGCAGTCTCTGGATCGGCACCTGGGCCGGCGCCAATCAGTACTTCCCGAAGACCGGCGAGTTCAAGACCTATGTGAAGGAACTCATCAACGAGTGGGTGTATGGCCTCGACGTGGACGCGGCTGGCCAGGTCTGGTTCGGCACCGAGGGCGGGCTGACCATGTTCAATGGCAAGGTCTGGAAGTCCTGGACCCACGAGGACGGCCTTGGCGCGCCCAATGCGGATGACCGCCCGTCGAGCACCAACACCGGCCTCGGCACCCGCAGCCGCCACGACCTCTCGACGATGGCTGCGGGGATGCAGACCTACAATCCGAATTACTGTTTCGCGGTCCACGTGGATCAGAACCAGGGGGTCTGGATCGGCACCTGGGGCGGCGGCGTCAGCCGCTTCGACGGCAAGGCCTTCAAGAGCTATACGGTCAAGGACGGGCTGGCAGGCACGATCGTCTATTCCATCACCCGGGGTCACGACAACGCCCTGTGGTTCGGCACAAGCGGGGGCGTCAGCCGTTTCGACGGCAAGACCTTCCAGAACATCACCACCGCCGACGGCCTGCTTGATGCCAATGTCTATGCACTGGCCGTGGCCCCCGATGGCACCGTGTGGGCGGGTACGCGCCACGGCGTCGCACGCATCGGCAAGAAGTAGGCACGAACGGACACCTATTCTCGGAGCTTCAGTTTCATGAACCACAAGATTCTCGCCATCGCCGTCATCGCGGCCGCCGCGGCCATCGCCGGCGCCTACAACCTGGGCAAGCAGCAGGCCGCTCCGGCGCCTGCCAGCCCACCGCCAGCGCAGACGGCAGCCGCGCCCGCACCAGCCACCACTGCGCCAACCGCCACCGCACCGGCACCACAGGCCCACCCGGGCCAGGGCCGTGAGGGCAAGGTCGGCTTCAACCCCAATGAGCGATTCACCCACTTTCGGGTCGGCAACAAGAACGTCAAGTCCATCTTCGCCGAAGACTCAGCGATGTGGGTCGGAACCTCGGGCGGCGTCGTCCGCTATGACCTGACGACCGACCAGTTCAAGCTCTACGACATCAAGAGTGGTCTGCTGTCGAACGGCATGTTCTACGTCGGCCGCATTCAGGGAAAGCTGACGGTCGGCACGTACGGCGGCGGCATGTCGATGCTGAATGAAGAAAACGGCACCTGGGAGCACTTCAACATCCCCGAAGGACTGGGCGACGCCTTCGTCTACGACGTCATCGAGACGGCCAACGGCGACGTCTGGATCGCGACCTGGTCGGGTGTCAATCGCATCAAGGGCGGCAAGTTGCGTGATCGGTCGCAGTGGGAACTGCACACCGTCGAGAGCACAGGCGGCGGCCTGCCCAACGACTGGGTCTATGGACTCGCCGAAGGCAAGGATGGCGTAGTCTGGCTTGCGACCGAAGGCGGCATGGCACGTTTCGAGAACGGCCAGTGGGAAAACTGGAATCACTCCCGCGGGGTTGGCGCACCCTACGACAAGGTTCGCGACGACATCGCCTTCAAGGACGATCCGGGCAAGGCCTCTCAGCACCATGCCCAGCAAAAGCGCGACATGGGACTGCAGGACGTGGACCAGGCCTACAACCCGAACTACATCGTGGCACTCGAAGTCGACGCCGATGGCACAGTCTGGGCAGGCACCTGGGGTGGCGGCCTGGCGCACTACGTGAATGGCAAGTGGGAGAATACGACCACCAAGGAAGGTCTCCCCGGCAATCACGTCTTCATGCTGCACCGCGATCCCCAGGACCGGCTCTGGATCGGAACCAACAATGGGCTGGCACTGAAGCAGGGCGACGGCTTCAAGATCATGAAAACCCAGGACGGCCTGTTCAGCAACGCTGTATTCTCGATGGCGACCGCGAAGGACGGAAGCCTGTGGGTCGGAAGCTACGGGGGCGTTGCCCACATCCGGGGCAACACGGTCAATTAGGTCGTCGCCAGGCCCGTGCCAGGCGCGGGCCTACCGAGGGGGGGGAAGTGAATGCAGTCGATGCAGGCGCGGACGCGGTCAGGCGTCGAGCCCGGGGGGCCCGACCTGTACAAAATGCTTGAGCGAATGCCCATTCTCTCAGGGCTGCCCGCATCCAGCATCGACATGCTTGCCTCCGAGGCGCGACTGGATCGGTTCTCCCGAGGGCAGACCATCTTCCGCCGCGGCACGGCCCCCACCGGCCTCTACTTCGTCATCGGCGGCTCCGTGAAACTGCTCGCCCAGGACGCGGATGGCCGTGAGAAGGTCATCGAGCTGTTCAGCTCGGGCCACATGTTCGGCGAGATCGGCATCTTCATGCATTCGTCCTACAGGGCCTGGGCCCAGGCGGTCGATCGATGCACCCTCGTCCACGTGGACCGCAACCATGTGATGGCGACGATCGAGCAGGATCAGGAGTTGTCGGCGCGCATGCTGCGAGAGGTATCGGCCCGCGTCCAGAAGCTGATCGATGCCATCTGTACGACCTCATCCCGTCTGGGCATCACGCGCGTCGCGTCCTATCTGGTCGATCTTTCGGAGCACGAATCGGAGCCCGGGCTCGTCCAGCTTCCCGCGCCCAAGCGCACCGTTGCCTCACTGCTGTCCCTCACCCATGAGTCCTTTTCGCGCATCCTGCGGAGATTGATCGACGACGAGATCATCGCCATGACCGGACGAAACGTCCGCATTCTCGACGCTGAACGCCTGCGCGCCCTCATTCTTTCGGCGGACTGACGGTCCGCGACCTCAGCGGCGAATGCATGTCGCGTGCATGTCGCGTGCTCGCCCGAACGGCCGACGAGCCGCGTACCGGACATGCGATGCACCTCAGGGGATCTGGATACCGTTCGGTTGCGGCACGCTATGGCAGCGAAAACAGGCCCGGTGCGTGATGAAGGCAACCCGGTCATGGCAGCGCCCGCAGAACTCGCCCCGAAAGATGTCCTCCATCCGGATCTTCGCCGTCCCCGCCTTCTGGGCAAAGATTGCGGGATGGCAGTTGCTGCAGGACAACCACTCGGTGTGGGTCTTGTGGGGAAAGCGCACAAAAGGCATGGCCTTCGTGTTCCGCATGATGATGTCCAGATCCAGGGGCAGATAGGTGTCATCGCCGCGCAGCGTCTCGCGGGGTGAGATCGCACCGTCGCGCAGCGCCCTCGCCCAATCCACCTTGCCATTCTGGTCCAGGGGCAACCCGGTCAGCGCATCGTCCGCCTGCTGGAGCGTCGTGAAGTCCGGATTCCGACGGTCGTAGGAGTCGTTCTCGCCATGGGCAATGTGCGGCCCCCCTTTCTCATCTGCGGGAAGCCCGCGCGCGTCCGGCGCCGCCTCCGGCACGGGTGCGGGCCGAAGAAAGCCATGCGCAAGGGGCGCAAAGGTGATCGAGATCAACAAGAGCAGCGCATTTGCGCGGGTGGGGATGTTCAGCATCCAGTCACTGTTGCTCCAAGCATGGGTCTTGCGTGGTTCAAGGGTTCGGGCACGCGGACCGTCCCGGCCGAAGCATACCCGCCCGCGCGCACTCACCCAAGCCAACCGCCACATGACCCGCACAATCAAGGGCCTACTCGCCGGATCCTCTGCTGCCCTCGCCACCGCCCTGTTCCTGCTGGGCTATGTGACGTTCTCGTCGGTCAACGAGCAAAGCCTGCGTGACGACGCGGTCAGCGACGCCCGGGTTCTCGCCCGCCTGACGTTCAACGGCATGTTTCAGCTCATGCGCACCGGTTGGAGCCGCCATCAGCTCGACGACTTTCTGACCTCCCTGGCGAGCGCCGCAGACGGATCACCGGCGAAGATACAACTCTTCCGATCCGAACGCGTCAGCGAGCTGTTCGGCCCCCTTGAGCAGCAAGAACCAGACCGGGAGATCCTTCGGGCCATGGCGAGCGCGCAGCCGGTCGAACACCAGAGCGCCAGCACGGTTCGCTACGTTCTGCCGCTCGTCGCCAGCGACGCGTGCCTCCAGTGCCATACCAACGCCCGATCCGGCAATGTGCTCGGCGCCATTTCGGTATCCCAGTCCATTGAAGATCTGCTCGAGGACCATCGGCGGCGCTTCACCATCGCCGGCCTGCCCGCCATTCCCCTCACTATCGCCGCGGTGCTCCTGATGGTCTGGTACATCTCGAGGCGCATGTCCGCGTCGATCGAGACACTGTCGGGCGAGATCGACGCAATTCGCCGGGTATCCGACCTGAAGCGGCTGGCGACCCACGCGCCACCCCTGGCGTTCGCCGAGTTCGAGCCGATCGGCCGCCAGATCTCCGGGCTGACCGAGCGCCTCCGGTCGATCGCGGTCGATCGCGACATGCTCGAGTTCGAGATCCGCCTGCTCGAGAAATTCATCATCACGTCCGAAGTGGTCCGCGACTGGCGGGCCTACGTCGCCAGCCTGCTTGCCGAGATCAACACGATTCTCCCGAGCTACGCGCTGTTCTCGATCTTCAAGACCGGCCCCAGGGACTATGAAGTGGAGGTATTCTGGCTGCAGACGCCTGCCGACGGCCTCCGGACGGCCTTCGAACGCGCCCTGCGGCAGAGCCTGCTGCACGCGACGATCGACCACGCCAGCAGCGAGTGCCACATCCGGCACAACATCAGCGACCCCTCACGGACCCTGCATGACGGCCGCAGCGAGCCGGAAGTGCAGACCAAGTCCCTGGTCATCAACGCCCCCAAGATCGGCGGCATCGTCGGGATCGGCCTGCAGCCCGATCCGGCCGAGGATCCGACCCGCCTGCTGGTGATCGACTCGGTCCTCTCGACCCTCCTCAATGTCGTCGGTTCGGTCAAGGCGATCCACCGCTACGCCAGCGAGCTGGAGTACTTCGCCACCCGCGACCCCCTCACCAAGCTATACAACCAGCGGGTGTTCTGGGAACTGCTGGACAACGAGATCGCCCGCTCGGCCCGGCACGACAACGCCTTCGTGCTGTTGCTGGTGGACGTCGACAACTTCAAGTCGATCAACGACGGCTATGGCCACGCCTTCGGCGACAGCTACCTGCAGCGGGTCGCGGCGCTGATCCGCGACGCGGTGCGGCCGGACGACATGGTCGCCCGCTACGGCGGAGACGAGTTCATCGCCCTGTTGCCGGGCGCGTCGGTCAGCGACGGCGCCCGGGCCGCCGAGCGCATTCTCCACGCCGCCGGCCAACTGCAGATGCTGGCGCCCGACAATTCGGTCGTTCACACCGGTTTGTCTCTCGGGCTGTCGGCATTTCCGACCCATGGCACGGAACGCAAGGACCTCTTCCTGCTGGCTGACAACATGCTGTACCGCGCCAAGAGCGATGGCCGCAACTGCCTGCGCTGCCCGACCCAGGACGACCTGGCGCTGGCATTCCGCGAGGCCGGCGAACGGACCCTGCACCTCTTCAGTGCGATTGAAGAGCGCAGTTTCGTGCCGCACTTCCAGCCGATCGTCCGAATCGAAGACGGCACCATCGAGGCCTACGAGATCCTCAGCCGCCTGCCCGAGGGCAGCGATGGCCTTCGCACGGCCGAGGAGTTCGTGCCGCTGGCCGAGCGCATGGGCGTCATGCACAAGATCGATCTGATCGTGCTCCGCAAGGCCTTCGAGCGCATCGCGCAAAGCGACTTCAGCGGCAGCCTGTTCATCAACGCGTCGCCCCGGGCTCTGGTACTCGACGAGTTTCTCCCCGAGATCCGCCGCCTGGCCGCAGACGCGGCGATCGAACCGGCACGCATCGTTTTCGAGATCACGGAGCGCGAAACCATTCGCCACCCGGGCGTGCTCGATCAGTTCATTGCGCGCCTGGCCCACGACGGCTACCGCCTGGCTATCGACGACTTCGGCTCCGGCTTCTCGTCATTCCACTATCTCAAGCGCTTCCCGGTCGATTTCCTCAAGATCGAAGGCGACTTCATCGCCAACATGCTGGACAATGACAGGGACCTCGCCATGGTTCGCAGCATCGCGGCCCTGGCCCGCGAGCTGGGCATAAGGTGCCTTGCCGAGCACGTGGAAAGTGCCGAAATCATGGCCCGGCTGGCGGACCTGCGCATCGATCTGGCCCAGGGGTATCACGTCGGCCTGCCCTCACCCGAGCCCAAGCCCAGCCCACATTCCTGATGAGCGCCTACGCGACCTACCTGGAAGCCATCGCCGCCGCCGGTCCGATGGCCGCGCGGCTTGGCGCCATCGCGGTGCTCGCGACTGCCGGCTTCTGGGCTGCGGGGCTGTGGCTGCCGGCACTGATCGAGCGCCACCTGCAGCGCGATCGTCTGACCCTTGGCATGACCCAGGTTCATGGTCTCGCCCTTGCCATGGGTCTGGTCACGGTGACATTCCTCTGGACAGTGGTGGATCTGCTCCAGCTGGGCCGCCACTGGGTGGTCGGTGTGTCGATCGTGGTGCCCGCGCTCGGCCTCGCCTCCTGTCGCCCACTGCCCCGCACGCCCCGTGCGCAAGCCTTCCTGCTCGGGATCCTGGCGCTCGGGGCCCTGCTCATGTCGCTCTGGCTGTACCTCCCGAACGACCTCCCCATGGGCACCGAGCACCGCTTCGGCGATCTGCAGATGGACCTTCCGATCCATGCGCTGACGGCTGAGCTGGTCCGGGCCAACGGGCTTCCGCTCGCCAACCTGTGGGCGACCGTCGATACCCCGTTCAACCCGCTCGCCCATACGGCCCATGCCGTCGCACTGGCGGGGCTGGCCGACACGGCAAGCATCAATGTCTATCGCGCCGCGACGGTCCTGTGGATCGTCACGGCCATTGCAACGGCCTGGAGTGCGGCGGCGATCGTGCAGGCAGACAGTGGGCGGCGGGCGGCCATCGCGGTGGCCACCTGCGTTGCGCTCGCGGTCTGGGCGCCGCTGGCCGGATTCGACACGGGCTGGCTGCGTGCCCCACCGGCGCTTCAGGACATCGCCGGCACCGAATGGTGGGTGGCCGGCCGCAGCTACTGGAACATTACCCAGGCCCTGTCCATTGCCATTGTCCTCGCCGGCGTCAGCGTGCTTGACCGCCTGGACGCGGTTCCCGCCGGCAGCACCGCCCGCGCAGCGCTCCTGGCCGGCGGTGCCATGCTGGTGTCGGCCAGCGCCAGCTTCAAGCCTTCCCTCGTCGTCTTCTACGGCCCTGCCCTGCTCCTGTGGTGTGCCCTGCGCCGCGAGTCACCAAATGCCTGGCTCGCACTGATCCTGGCCCTCACGGTGCCGTTGCTGCTGTACGCGCTGCCGGCCTGGCTGGAGACGCTGCCGTCCGGCGGGGGCTGGGTTGTCGAACCGGACCTGCAACAGACGCGCGCGGTCGGCGAGTTCGCGCTTCGCGCGCTGGCCGCGCCGCTCTTGGCGATCTGCGCCCTGCCATGGCTGCGGTCCCGCCCGGGCCTGAGGTCACCGCTCTCGCTGGCCGTCATCGCGCTCGGTGGCAGCGTGCTGTTCGGTGTGCTCTTCAAGGAAGTCCAGTTCATCGGCTTCCAGTTCCTCCAGCCAAACATCTGGTGGGGCATCGCCGCGTGCAGCCTGCTCATCCTCCCCCTGGTGGCCCGGGAACTGCCGCGGCTTGCCGCCTCGAAGAAGGCTGGCGCGCGAACCGCCGGTATCCTGGCCATCGCGCTGGCCGTGTGGCAACTGGCCCACGGCTTGACGATCGCCACCGCCTATCCGGTCCTCGCGGTACGGTCCTACCCCTCGGCCAACATCGAGGCGCTGCAACAGGCTCGGTCACTGACCGAGCCGTCAGCGCGGCTGGCGGTCGACCCCTACCTCGCGTCGCCGGACCTGCTGCCCTTCCTCGCCCGCCGGACACTCTTGCCGACGACCTTCGGCCACCCCGACGACCGGGCTGCCTACGATCAGTGGTACCAGTTCGCGACGACGGGTCGGGGCGACCCGCGCCGGCTCTTCGCGCGGCTGGACGGGATCATCGCCCATGGCAGCCGGCGCCATATCGGGCGGCTGCTACGCGCCGTCGGGGCCGAGGCGACCCCGCTGGCCCACGGCTACGACCTGTGGCTGCGGCCTGGCGTGTCTTCGCACATCGAGCCCGACCATTAACGCGGCACCACTAACGCAGCAATCAAACAGGTAACGATTGCGGGCAGGTCTTCCTCACCCTATGTAAGTTGCAGGGGCAGGAGCGAGTGGACCGCGAAGTGCCTGAACTGGAATCGCCCAATTGACTGCCGCGTTAAAAAGGCGACTTCACTGTAGCGTTGCCGGACCACGTCGCGCGCGAAGGAGCCCGGCACGAGGCCCGCGACGCCGCTCAGGGTGGCTCCGTGGGCCGCGCGTGTCGCCTGCGAGCGTGGGCTACGGGCGGTTCATGCCCCGATCGCGCCTCCGAGCGCCTCGACCACACGCGCCTGCTGGGCTTCGTCAATGCCCACCCAGAGCGGCAAGCGCAGCACCCGCATCGCGGCCGACGAGGTCACCGGCAAGGCATCCGCAGCTCGCCCAAAGCGTCGCCCCGCCGGCGCATCGTGCAGCGGCACATAGTGGAAAACCGCGTTGATCCCCAGGCGATTGCAGTGCGCGATGACGGCCTCGCGGTCGCACCCTTCTCGCAGCAAGACGTAATACATGTGGGCGTTGTGCTCGCACCCGGCGGGAACGACCGGCCGCCGCAGCGCCCCTCGCGCCTCGAGCGGCGCCAGCCACTCGTGGTAGCGCGCCCAGGCCTCGCGGCGACGGAGGGTGATCGCTTCGGCCTCTTCCAGTTGCGCCCACAGGAAGGCGGCGATCAATTCTCCCGGCAGAAAGGAGGAACCCACGTCCTGCCAGGTGTAGCGATCGACTTCGCCGCGGAAGAAGCGGCTGCGATCCGTCCCCTTTTCGCGCAGGATCTCGGCCCGCAACACCAGGTCCGGGTCATTGACGAGCAAGGCGCCGCCCTCGCCCGCGATGACGTTCTTGGTTTCGTGGAAGCTGTAGGCCCCCACATTCCCCAGGGTCCCGAGCGCCCGTCCCTTGTAGCTGGCCATGACGCCCTGCGCCGCGTCCTCGACGATGGCGAGTTCATGATGCCGTGCCACGGCCGTGATGGTATCCATCTCGCAGGCGACGCCGGCGTAGTGAACCGGGACAATGGCGCGGGTCCGCGCCGTGATGGCCGCCTCGATGCGCGATTCGTCCAGGTTCAGGGTGTCCGGCCGGATGTCCACGAACACCGGTACCGCGCCCCGGAGCACGAACGCGTTGGCCGTCGACACGAAGGTATAGGACGGCATGATGACCTCGTCGCCGGGCGCAATGTCCAGCAGCAATGCCGCCAGTTCGAGGGCGGCCGTGCACGAATGGGTCAGTAGCGCCCGGCTGGCGCCGGACCGTGCCTCGAGCCATGCGTGGCAACGCGCCGTGAACGGGCCATCGCCAGCAAGCCGTCCATTGAAGTGGGACTCGGCGATGTAGTAGAGCTCCTTGCCCGTCATGTACGGCCAGTTGAACGGGATGCGCGAATCGGACTTCATCGGAATGCCTGTTGTGCCATCAGGATGGGTCGGCCCCGGTCTCAGCCGCGCGAGGCGACGATGGTGCCCGCCACGATCAGGCCGACACCGAGCGTCTTCTGCAGGGTCAGCGGCTCGTTCAGCAACAGAGCCCCCATGAGCAGCACCAGAACGAAATTGAGGCTCATGAAGGGATAGGCATAGCTGACCTCGAAGCGCGTCATCGCGAGCATCCACGAAACCCCTGCGAGGAAGCTCGCGGCGATTGCCGTCAGCACCCAGGGCTTGAACAGGAGCACCGCGACGAACATCGCCTTCTCCCCCAGGGAGGGGGGCAGCGGACCCGCATGGGAAACCTGCCAGCGCATGATGAGCTGTCCATACACGGTAAAGAAGATCGTCAGGATGATGGCGGCGTGATCGACCAGTCGATGCATGCTCAGCTTCCCTCGAGAACCGCAAGACCGAAACCGGTTCGGCCGTAATCGTTGCCGTTGTAGAGCATGTAGCGTGACCCGCCCATATCGAAGACGTGAGGATACGCGAGCATGGCGTCGTCCCAGGGCTCAGGCCCGGGTGCAATGCCTGCCTGTGCGTCCAGCCGCTGCCAGGACGCACCGTCCACCGACTCGGCGTAGCCGATACGATATCGCTCGCCCCGGACCGAATACCACATGCGGTACCGGTCGGCGTCGCGGACCACGCTCGGGCGGGCAAAGGCCCGATCGACCTCATCGGGGACAATGCACGGACGTCCATCGCGCCGCCAGTCGATACCGTCGTCCGACGTAGCCGCCTTGATCACGTGGTCGATCGTCTCACGTCCGCCCCGCCAGTGCAGGTGCGAGCCGTACCACATGCGCCAGCGCCCGCCGTCGCGGATTACGGCGGGATAGGACAGCGTGAAGGGGTCGCAGGCGTGGCGGTCCAGGATCGGCGCCGGCGAGATCCGTGTGAAGCTCGAACCGCCGTCCTCGCTCATTGCGAGACCGATCGCATTGCGCCACGGCACGGTGACGCCCAGGTTCCATCCCAGGTAATAGAGATACCAGCGATCTCCAGCCACGACGACGCAACCCATCGAGCAGCCACTGTCGTCGAAGGTGCCCGGCTCGCCGGGCTCGAGGACCGGGCCAGGACAGGAGGCAGTGATGCGCAGCGCGGGCACCTCAAGGTCGAGCCAGCCGATGGCGGTCCGGTTGTGCGGATCCCGTCCGCCGAAGAAGACCCGGGCCGTGCGATCGTCCAGGGGCACCGCGAAGGGGTTCGCAGCATGGCTGGCGGGCCAGCCCTCGCCCGCGTCCGGCACATAGACGCGGCCCAGCTTGCGCCATCGTTGCCCCATCGTCAGATCCTGCGCAAGCGGCTGCTCGGCACCTTCGCCCGCTCGGTTCCCTGCCCGATATAGACACCCTCGGCTTCGGCATCGGCGAGCAGGAGCGCGCCGGCGCCGATCACGCAGCGATCGCCCACGCCGATGTGATCCCGCAGCGTGGCGTTGACCCCGATGAAGCACTGCTCGCCGATCGTCACGCCACCGGATACCACCACGTGGGACGCGATGAAGCTGTGGTCACCGATAGTCGAGTGATGGCCGATATGATTGCCGCTCCAAAGGGTGACGTTGTCGCCGATCCGGACGAAGGGCTGAATCGTGTTGTCCTCGAGGATGAAGCAGTTGTCGCCGATGCGACCGTCATTCAGAACGCTCGCACGGCTGCTGATGTAGCTTGCCAGGGGATAGCCAAGCGCGCGGGCGGCGAGGAACTTCTCCTTGCGGACGGCATTGAGACGCGAATAGCTGAGGGCCACGAAGAGGCTGTGCCGGTCCGGCGGGAAACGCTCCGCTACTTCGTCGAAGGCGATCACCGGCAGCCCGCAGCACTCGGGCGACGTGATGTACGCCGCGTCCACCGTAAAGGCGACGACCTCGTAGTCCGAGTCGTGGCTGAAGTAGTAGTGCGCCAGCTCGGCGATGTCGCCAGTCCCGAAAACCACCAGTCGCTTCGTCAAGGCGTCTTCCTCACCAGGATCGTGAACTCATAAAGACCATAGTCGTGAAGCAGGGCCACGTCACGGGCGTAGCGCTGTTTGCAGCGGTCAAACAGGGCACAGGGGTCCGCGTAGAAGAGGTCCGGCCGCATCCGGTCCGCATCCGAATAGCGGGTCAGGCAATTGAAGGCAAAACCCCGCTGGCTGGTCTCGTGCAATGCGTCGAGGGTCGCATGGATGTAGTCCAGCCACTGGTCGTCCGGGCGCGCTTGCCGGACGTTGAATATGCCGCTCGCCACCCCAAAGTCGGCGATCTCGTCGGGGACGCCCGCACAGGCGAAGCGCGCCGCCGGATCCGCGCGATAGCGTCGCGTCGCCGCGGCCACCATGTCGGAGGACACATCGAAGCCCGCATAACGGACGTCCGCCCAGCCGGCCCGCAGGAAATCGACCAGGGCGCCATAGCCGCAGCCCAGGTCATTGACCGAGAAGCCCGACGCCCGGTCGAAGACCCGCGCCAGTTGCGCAAACCGCAGGTGCTGGCCGGCTTCGCCGTTCCAGTCGACTCCCCCGGGCGTCTCTCCATGCGCCGCAAGGCGCTGCCCGTAGTAGCGGGCCACCTCGTCCAGAAGGCCAACTCGCGGCTCAGTCATTGTCCTGCGCGTAGACGCGCCGCACGATGGTGTAGGGGCGACGCTTGGTCTCGGAGAAGATCTTCGACAGATAGATCCCGACCACGCCGATGAAGGAAATGACCATGCCCCCGATGAGCCAGATGGAGGCCATCACCGAGGTCCACCCGCTTGGGGGCTGGGCAAAGAACATCCAGTTGATGACGAGATAGGCCGTATAGAGCCCCGCAAGCAAGGAGATGCCAAGCCCGATGTAGAAGATGCCGACCAGGGGCGCATTGCTGAACGAGGTGACCGAATTGACGAGGATCGAGAGCTTGCGCCGAAGGGTGTACGTCGTCTCGCTGGTGCTGAGCTTTCGAACTGGCAGCGGGCGCTGATCGAAGCCGGTGATCATCCACAGCCCGGCCAGGAAGACTTCGCGTTCGTCGTGACGCAGCAGTGCCTCGACGTAGCGCCGGGTCATCAGCCTCACGGTCGTCACGTTCTCGGGCAGCGCCATGCCGGTCATCGCGCTGAACAGCCGATAGAACCAGCGCCCGCTGATGCGCTCGAAGGCATCCCCCCGTCGTTCGGCCTGCACCCCATAGACGACGTCGCAGCCCTCCCGCACCCGTACCTCGAAGAATTCGGACAGCCACTCGGGGGCCTCCTCGAGATCGCTGTCGAGCAGGAAAACCTGCTCTCCGCGGGCGTGTGCGAGGCCCGTCATGATGGCCTTGTGATGACCGAAGTTGCGGGACAGGTCCACCACCACGAGGCGAGGGTCCTGCTCGGCGAGCGACACGGCCCGCGCCAGGCTGTCGTCCGGCGAGCCGTCATTGACAAGCACGATCTCGAAGTCGTCGGTGATGGCCCTGGCCGCCTCGGCGGCACGACGGCAGAAGGGCTCGACATACGCGGCCGATTGATAGAGGGTCGTGACGATGGAGAGCTTCATCGCTCGACGAACCTCATGTAGCGACCCGATTCGCGACCGCAGTTGAAGAACAGATCGACCACACTGAGTTCATGAACGAAGCCATCCCAGAGCTGGGGGTACTCCGGATAGCCGCCATAGTCGAACCAATCGACGGACATCCCCAGCTGCGAGAATACGGACTCGTCCAGATAGCTCCGTGCCGAAGGCCCCGAGACGTAGCACGTCGCATTCGCCTGCCGACAGAGGTCGGCAAGCCGTTCAGATTTTCCCTCGCACAGCCGGAAGTCGGATGAACACGAGATTTTGGTGTCGATTCCCAGGTAGGCACAGCACGCCTTGATCAAGGTCCGGTTGAGGTCGGAAAGCATTTTCCATTCCTGTTGCCGGAAGATTGGCTCGAGCCAGCTGGCGACTTCGTCGAAGGCTGGCGCGCGGCCGTAGTTCTGGGCCAGGGTCCGCCAGTGCACATCCTGCCACGCCGAACCATCGAGTTCCGTTTCGCGGATCGTCTGGTGATAGCGCCCCTTGGCCCGCACCGGCACGCTCAGCCAGGCGGGGCCTTGCGGCGTCTTGATCCGGTTCCGGTTGCGCCAGTCCCGCCGGGTGTACTGAACATCGTCATACAGGATGAATTCATCCACCGACGCGATCAGATCGAAGTAGCCCTTCCAGGGCAGATAGTTCGACTGGACGATGGCCACGCGCCGGGCCACGGCCGGCATCGATGTGTGTGCTTCCCCCTCAGGCCCCACGCCGCCCTCCCCGCCCGGCCGTTCGGCCGAATCGACATCCCTTGTTCATGGTCGGCTCCCGGGTTCGCTCGAAGTGGCCAATCCCGGATTCCAGCGCGCCGCCATCTCGAGCCACTCGCCCTCATCTGACGCTGCCGGCACCGCCCCGCCTGGCAATCGCGCCTTCAGCCAGGCTGCGATGCGATCGTCGCGCCGGTAGGCGAGGTACACCAGCGCCTCGTGATAGAGCGTCGTCGCCGTCTGTCCATTGCCGGCGAGCGCGTCCAGGCGCGCCAGCGGAAGCGAGGGGTGGAACCAACGCGCCTCGTACGTTTCAATGATCTCGCGATGCGCCAGAGTACGTCTGAGTACCAGGGCACCCGCGGGGTCGCGGTAGATCCGAGCCCAGTCGCGGGACGGAAACAGAACCTGCAACTCGGCAGTCTGCCCGACGAAGCCGTAGCGAATGTCCCAGCGCGCCAGCTCCGCTGCGCCGCCCGGCCCGGTGAAGCGGTAGGAATCGCCGAACAGCTTCGGGAAGTTGTACTGGAAGATCCGCGCATCAGGATACAGATGGAAGGCCAGATAGCCGCCGAAGTGACCGGTGTTGTAGCCATTGCCCTCGAGACCCAGCGCCTTGGCGACGCGCACCGCCCCGACCGGGAAGAACTGATTGTCGAGCCCGACGCCGAGCCGGTCCGGGTTCGTCTCTGAACCCATCTTGACCTCCCAGGCAAACAGGGTCGCCAGGATGATGGCGACACCGAAGAGCCCTCTGGCGGTCCAGCGCGCGACCGTTCCCTCGCCCATCGACAGCGACAGCGTCGCGGCCAGATACGGCGCGCTGACGATCATGTAGGCCCCCGTCACGCGGATGAACTCCCAGGTCAGCAGACCGAAGCCCAGCGCCATGCACGGGCCAATCGGCCCGATGCGCCGCCAATGGATCAGTATGCCCGCCATCGTCACCACGAAGGCCACGATGAAGGTGGGGTTGGAGTGCCAGGTCGAGGGCAGAAATTCGAGCACCGCCTTGAACGCGGGACGCCCCTCCTCCGTGCCGAGCGGCAGGTAGTCGCCATAGGTCGCGAGGCCCAGCGGATTCGCCAGCATGGCCAGCAGGGTCACGATCAGGCACAGGTTCAGCGACCTGAGCGAGCCGCGATCGCGCCCCGGGCCGAACCAGCGGAGTTTGCGGGACAGGTGCATGCAGGCGAAGAACGCCAGCAGATAGACCAGGCCGAACAAGGCGCCGTGAAGCCAGTCCCAGACCACCATCATCACCGGGATCGGCGCGAGGCACGCCCAGGCCGAGCGCCCGGCCCGCCACGCATGCAAGGCGCAGGCGAGCCCGGCCAGACACAGCATCGAGAACAGCTCCGGGCGATCCACATAGCGCTGGATGCCGATCAGCACCGCCAGCACGCCGGCGAACAGCGCCACACCGGGGCCGGCGCCAAGCAGTCGCGAGGTGATGTAGACGAACCACGAAACGGCCCCCGCCACCAGGGACTTGAGCGCCACCAGACCGGTCGCCCCCATTCCGCTCCATAGCCCGAACATCAGGATCTGCGCCAGCCACCACTGGTTCTTGAATGGCTCGCCCTCGCGGGTGAAGGAGAACATCTCCCGGCTCACGATCTCGCCGCTTGCCACCATCTCGCGGCCGTTGGCCAGGTGCCAGTACAGGTCGTAGTCGAACACCGGCTTCAACCCCAGCACACAGCCGGCGAGGAAGGCGAGCCACGCGCACAGGGTCGCGACACTGCCGACCGGCCACGCGCGCGCGGTCACCAGCTGGCCGGCGGGCAGATCGGCAGGAATCGAAGACCGTCGCGTCATGTCAATTCTGGGTGGCGCACAGCGCTGCATTATCCACGATGACTGCGCCGCAGCGCCGGACCGGAGCGCAGGAGAGGCGGCCGAGGAAGACCCCATCCGGCGCCCGTGGCGCGTTCGCTCGCTCAAGCGGCGGAGAACCGGCCCAACCGGACGGCAGGCACGCGGACACGGAGTCGGGCAGGCGCAGCGCTCCGGGCAACCCGCGGCAGGGACACCCGGGCCGCGCGCACCGCCCGACCGGGGGCGTGCCACGCGCGCAGGCCGCTTCCGCCATGTCGTGGCGCTGGCCGCGAGCCGCTGCCATGGCGGAAACAGCCACGACCGCTGCGGACGCCTTGCGTCTGCCAT
The DNA here is from genome assembly GCA_020445665.1 of Rhodocyclaceae bacterium. GTDB lineage: Bacteria > Pseudomonadota > Gammaproteobacteria > Burkholderiales > Rhodocyclaceae > Cognatazoarcus. The sequence continues at coordinate 7,322 of JAGRGD010000162.1, read as the reverse complement.
GAGGTGGTGCCCGGGAAGGGACTCGAACCCCCACACCTTGCGGCGCCAGAACCTAAATCTGGTGCGTCTACCAATTCCGCCACCCGGGCCTGCCCGGCCACCGTGTGACCGGGCGAGGGCCGGATTATACATGCGGCCGACACGGGCCGGCCCGTGGCACCTTCGGGCCCTACATCCGCAGTCTTTCCGTGTACCCGGTCATCTCCAGGTAGCCCCGCCCGACCGGCGTCTCGCCGTCGAAGGCACGCACCGCCCCCTCCCAGTAAACGGCGCCGGTACTGGCGCGGGCGTCCAGTTCCTGGTCGTCCATCAGCGGCGTCAGCCGCAGCTGGCGGTCCGCCAGCCGGATGTCCCACTCGACCGGGTACTCGGCGCCGCTGCGCGGTGAGGTCCACCGTCGGCGCGGCGCAAACTCGACCTCGGGCGGGGACAGCGCCCGCGCCTGCCCATCAGCGGCGCGCAGCGTGCCGCCGGCCCAGACGACGCGTCCCTCGGCGTCGCGCATCCGGAACGCCATCGCCGCGCCGCCGTCGGCCAGGTTGAGGCCGACCCAGTCCCAGCCGACCGCCGACTCGGGCATCAGCTCGCTCGACCACTCGTGGTCCATCCACGCCTCGCCGCTCACCGGAATCGCGCTCCCGTCGAGGGTGATCTCGCCCGTCACCGCCAGGGCCGGCAGGCTGTAGTAGTAGCTCGCGTGGCGGGGTTCCGGTCCCTTCTGGCTGTAGCCATCCGCGCCGTTGGGCATCGGCGCGGCGCGGGGGTCGAGGCGCAGGTCGAGGGCGAACCCGTCGCCAGCGGCGCGCGCGACGAAGCCATCGCCTTCGGCCCGCAGGACCCAGGGCCCGAGCCAGGCGTCGAGCCGTCCGGTGGCGCTGCCGGCCAGGCGGCCGCTGGCCCGGGCGCTGCGCTGGTCGTGGCGCAGGCGTCCGCTGGCCGGGTCGGCGATGGCGGCGTGGGCGAAGATCAGCTGGGCCGGCGAGAAGCGCCCGGGTGTCGCCTCGCCGATGCCGGTGCGGGCGCGGAAGAAGGTGATCTGGAAGCCCCGCTCGCCCCCTTCCCCGTCCCGCAGCCAGCCGGTGACGTACCACCACTCGGTGCGATAGCGCGGGTGGGCGCCGTGGTCTTCGGGCAGGCTCAGCGGCACGCCGGGCCGCACCGGCGGATAGTCGGCGGCCCACACCACCAGGGGCAGGCACAGGACGAGGAGACGCAGCAGGCCCATCACCAGTCCTCGCTCACCGCACGCACCGCGCTGCCACCCATCGCATGGCGGCCGGCGAGCACCGCGGCGACCGCGGCGAGCACGGTCAGCGCGGTCAGGAAGACGCCGATCGGTAGCAGCGGGATGCGGTAGTCCATGCTCCAGTGGAAGCTCTGGCGATTTACCACCTCGACCAGCACCAGCGCGATGGCGAAGCCGAGCCCGCTGCCGCCGACGGCCCCGGCCGCCGCGGTGAGGCCACCCTCGGCGGCGATCATCGCGCCCACCTGACGGCGGCTCAGCCCCAGGTGGCGGAGCATGCCGAACTCCTTGCGCCGGGCGGCGGCCATCGCCGCGAAGCTGGCGGCGATGCCGGCCAGCCCGATCGCCACCGCCGCGGCCTCGAGCAGGTAGGTGACGGCGAAGGTCCGGTCGAAGATGCGCAGGCTGATGCGACGGATCTCGTCCGGCGCCGAGAGCTCGAAACGCTCGGCGCCGAAGTGCGCGCGAATGCGGCCGGCGACGGTCGCTGCGTCCGTCTCAAGCGCGAGATGCAGCGCCGCGTTGTTGGCCCGGGCGTCGCCCGTCAACTGCCGGTAGCGCGCCAGCGGCAGCACCAGCGCACCGGTCTGGCGGGCGTAGTCGCGCCAGACGCCGGCCACCGTGAAGGCGTGCAGCGCACCCGCCAGCGGGATCTCGAGCGCATCCCCGGTCCCGACGCCGAGGCGATCGGCCAGCGCCTCGGAGATCCACACCGGCTGCGCCACGGGCCGCGCCGCGCCCACCAGCGGCAGCTCGCGCCCGTCGTCCGACACCGGGCGGGCGATCAGCGTCACCGCGCCGCCGTCGGCGCCGAGGCGGATCGTGTCGTAGCGCAGGAAATCGACCGCCGAGACGCCCTCGATGGCGGCGATCCGGCGCTGGGTGGCCGGATCCAGATAGGCGGCCTGGTCGCTCTCGGCGGCGCGCAGGTAGAGGGCCGCGGGCAGCACCCGGTCGAGCCACTGGTCCACCGAATCGCGGAAGGAGGCGACCATGATCGCCATCGCCACCGCCAGCGCGGCGCTCGCCATCACCCCCGCAGCAGCCACCACCACGTGGCCGGGCATCGCCTGCAGCCGCGCCGAGGCGAGCCGCGTCGCCACGTGCCGGGCCGGCATCCGGGCGGCGAGCCAGGCGCTCAGGCCGCCGAGCGCCAGTACGCCGCCGGCCAGGATCAGCGCGATCGCGGCATAACCCGCCACCGGGATGCCATCGACCGGTGGCAGGGCGGCCGCGAGGCCCGCCGCGGCGAAGCAGACCAGCGCCGCGACGGCGTGGCCCGGATGGTGCGCGGCACCGACCAGGGTCGCGCCCTTGAGGGCCAGCGCGGGCGCGATCCGCGCCGCGGCCCGGGCCGGCGCCCACGAGCCCAGCAGGCCGGCTGCCACGCCGAGGGAGACGAAGGCCAGGCTGGCCACCGGGGCGATGTAGATGCTCGGCTCTGTGCCGTCGAAGTAGCCCGCGCCGAGGTCGCCACCGAGCAACGAGAAGACCAGCGCCGCGAAGCCGTAGCCCAGCGCACAGCCGAGGGCGCCGCCGACCGCACCGAGAACCAGCCCCTCGGCGAGGATCCAGCGCATCAGGGTCGCGCGATCGAGGCCGATGGCGCGCAGGAAGGCGAACTCCGTCTGGCGCCGGGCGACCGACAGGGCCTGGGTCGAGAACACCAGGAAGCCACCGGTGACCAGCGCGATCACCGCCAGCATCGTCAGATTGACCCGGTAGGCCCGCGACAGCGACGCCGCCCGGGCCGCCGACTCGTCCGGCGCGCCGAGCCGCACGCCGGGCGGCAGCAGGGAGACGAGGGCCTCGCGCGCCGCATCCGATCCGACCCCGTCGCGCAGGCGCAGGTCCACCCGGGTCAGGCGCGCAGCCATGCCGAAGCCGGTCTGCACCGCGTGGATGTCCATCACCGCGACCCGTTCGCCGGCCATGCCGGGCAGGCCGCCAGCCACCTCGAGGCGGGCGCGGCCCTGGCCCGCCGCGACCAGGACGTGCTCGCCCGGCACGACGCCCAGCGCCTGCTGCAGTGCCGGCGACGGAAACAGCGCGTCCTGGCGGAAGGCGGCGAAGCGCGCATCCCCGTCCGCCCCGTCGGCCGGCACAGGGATCAGCTTCGGATTCACCGCCACGACCCGCAGGATGTCGATGCCCAGGATGCGCAGTTCGCCCGCCCCGTCGATGCGCCGCGCGGTGATCTCGACCACCGGGCTGGCGGCTGCCACCAGCGGGTGCAGCGCCAGGGTCTCGAACAGGCTGTCGTCGAAGCCGCTGCCCGGCCCGAGGACCTGCAGGTCGGCCTCGCCGGCCACCACCCGCATGCCCCGGTCGAACTCGTCCAGCGCGGCGCCGTTGATGATCTGCACCGCGAGCCCGAGGGCCACCCCGAGGGCGATCGCCAGCACCGACAGGGCGCTGGCGGTCCGCCGCCGCCACAGGCTGCCGACGAAGACCGGCGTGAGGGGCGGCAGGGCCATCAGGGCGCCGCCGCGAGGCGGCCGTCGGCGAGACGCAGGATCCGGTCGGCGGTGCGGGCCGCCTCCAGCGAGTGGGTCACCAGCAGGCCGATGGCGCCGGCCTCGACCACCTGCGCCCGCAGCAGGGCGAGGATCTGCCCGGCCCGCGACGGGTCGAGGTTGCCGGTGGGCTCGTCGGCCAGCACCAGCCGCGGGCGATGCACCAGCGCCCGGGCGATGGCGACCCGCTGCAGCTCGCCCCCCGACAACTCGGCCGGCCGGCTGTCTTCGCGGCCGGCCAGGCCGACCCGCGCCAGCATCCGGTCGGCGGCCGCGGCGTGGGTCGCGTCGTCGCCCCCCTGCAGCCACAGGGGCAGCGCCACGTTCTGGCGCAGGCTGAGGTGGGGCAGGACATGGAAGGCCTGGAAGATGAAGCCCAGATGATCCCGCCGCCAGGCGGTGCGGGCCGCCTCGTCGAGGGCCGAGACCGCGACGCCGTCGAGGGCGATGCGCCCCCCGTCCGGCACGTCGAGGGCGGCGATCAGGTTGAGCAGGGTCGACTTGCCGGCGCCCGACTCGCCAACGATGGCGACGATGCTGCCGGCCTCGACGGCGAGCGACAGGCCGTCGAGCACGGTGCGCCCGCCGGGGCCGGCGAAGCGGCGCGTCAGGTTCTCGATCTCGAGCATCGCCGCCCTACCCCGCCCCGTCCGCCGCGCCGGCCCGGTAGGCGCCGGGGCTCGAGCCGGTCCATTTGCGGAAGGCGCGGTGGAAGGCGCTCGGCTCGGCGAAGCCGAGGGCGTGGGCGATGTCGTGGATGTTGCCGCCCTCGCCGGCCAGCAGCTCCATCGCCTGGTCGCGCCGCAGCGCGTCCTTGAGTCCCTGGTAGGACTGTCCCTCATCGGCCAGTCGGCGTCGCAGCGTGGTCGGCGCGATGCCGAGCCGCCCGGCGATCGCGTCGAAGGCCGGCCAGTCGGCCGGCGGCGCCCGGCGCAGCTCGCGGCGTACCCGCGCCGAGTGGCTGTGGGGGTTGCGATAGCGGACCAGGAAATTGGCGGGCGCACCGGCGAGGAAGGCGTCCAGGTCGGCCGTCCGGCGGACGACGGGCAGGTCGAGCAGCGCCCCATCGATGACCAGCCGCGTCGCGTCGGCGCCGAAGCGGGTGACCTCGCCGTAGAGCAGCCGGTACTCGTCGGCGTGGGCCGGCGCCGGATGGGCGAAGGCAAGGGCCTGCACCGGAATACGCCGGTCCACCAGCCAGCAGATCAGGCCCAGCACCAGCGTGACGTAGGTGCCGTGGGCGAACAGCGGCGCCGCGGCGACGCCCTGCCGCAGCGTCAGCGTCGCGGCGCCATCGGCGACGACGAGCTCGCCATGAAAATCGTCGAGCACCAGCCGCAGGAAGCGCACGATGCGGCGCAGGGCCTGGCCGAGGGTGGCGGCGCCGACCGCCGCCTGGCTCATCAGGCGGAAGCTGCCGCGCCGCATCGGGTGGCGGTCGAGGCCGAAGAACTCGTCGTCCATGGCGTCGGCCAGCCGCGCCCACAGCCGCGCGTACTCGCCCACCGAGACGCGCCCGCGGCTCGACGTCAGCCGGCCCGGCGGGATGCCCGCCGCCAGCAGCATCGCGTCCACGTCGTGGCCCCGGCGGCGCGCCTCGCCGATCGCGTCGGCGACGAACTGGACCGCGATGCTGCCCCGCATATCGACGGCACCGCTGAGCTCGGCTGGTTCTTCCATATGGCAAATTCTGCCATCCCCGCGGTCGTTGCGGTCATCGTCGCCCGCCCGCGGGATGGCTAGACTGCGTGATTGAGAACGAATCAGCGAGGAGACAGCCATGGAGATCGAAGGCAACGCATTCATCGTCACCGGCGGCGCATCCGGCCTCGGCGCCGAGACGGCCGCGCGCCTGGTCGAGCGGGGTGGCCAGGTGATGCTGGTGGACGTGAACGACGAACAGGGCGAGGCCAAGGCCGCCGAACTCGGCGCAGCGGCCCGCTTCGTCAAGGCCGACATCACCTCGGAGACCGACGCAGAAGGCGCCGTCACCGCCGCGGTGGCCGCCTTCGGGTCGATCCGCGGCCTGATCAACTGCGCCGGCGTCGCGCCGGCCGAGAAGGTGGTCGGCAAGCATGGCCCCCACCGCTTCGAGAGCTTCAGCCGGATCGTCGGGATCAACCTGATCGGCAGCTTCAACATGCTGCGGCTGGCGGCGGCGCGGATGTGCGAGAACGCCCCCGACGCGGGCGGCGAGCGGGGCATCCTGGTCAACACCGCCTCGGTCGCGGCCTTCGACGGCCAGGTGGGCCAGGCCGCGTATGCCGCCTCGAAGGGCGGCGTGGTAGCGATGACGCTGCCGGTGGCCCGCGAGATGTCGCGCCACGGCATCCGGGTCATGACGATCGCCCCCGGCATCATGGAGACGCCGATGCTGCTGGGCATGCCGGACGAGGTGCAGCAGGCCCTCGGCCAGATGGTCCCCTTCCCCCAGCGGCTGGGCAAGCCGTCCGAGTACGCGGCGCTGGTCGAGCACATCATCGGCAACCGCTACCTCAACGGCGAGGTGATCCGCCTCGACGGCGCGATCCGCATGGCCGCCAAGTAAGCCCGATTCCCCCGCACCGGCGACAGACCGACACCAGGAGACACCGATGATCCTCACCGAAGAGCAGGAGATGATCCGCGACTCGCTGCGCAGCTTCGCGCGCGAGCGCCTCGCCCCCCACGCGGCCGAGTGGGACCGCAACCACACCTTCCCGGCCGAGGCCCTCACGGAACTGGCCGGGCTCGGCGCCCTGGGCATGGTGGTTCCCGAGGAATGGGGCGGCGCCGGCATGGACTACATGAGTCTGGTGCTGGCCCTCGAGGAGATCGCGGCCGGCGACGGCTCGACCTCGACCATCGTCTCGGTGCAGAACTCCCTGGCCTGCGGGATCCCCAACCGCTACGGCACCGATGCCCAGAAGGAACGCTGGCTGAGGCCCCTCGCCCAGGGCGAGATGCTGGGCTGCTTCTGCCTCACCGAGCCCCACGTCGGCTCCGACGCCTCGGCGATCCGCACCACCGCGGTCCGCGACGGCGACGGCTGGGTGCTCAACGGCGTCAAGCAGTTCATCACCACCGGCAAGCACGCCGACGTGGCGATCGTCTTCGCGGTGACCGACAAGGCCGCCGGCAAGAAGGGCATCTCCTGCTTCCTGGTGCCCACCGGCACGCCGGGCTACGTGGTCGCCCGGATCGAGGAGAAGATGGGGCAGAAGGCCTCGGACACGGCCCAGATCCTGTTCGAGGACTGCCGGGTGCCCGGCGACGCGCTGCTCGGCGCCGAGGGCGAGGGCTACCGGATCGCCCTGTCGAACCTGGAGGCCGGCCGCATCGGCATCGCCGCCCAGTGCGTCGGCATGGCCCGCGCGGCCCTCGAGGCGGCGACCCACTACGCCCACGAGCGGGAGACCTTCGGCAAGCCGATTTTCGAGCACCAGGCGGTCAACTTCCGCCTCGCCGACATGGCGACCCGGCTGGAGGCCGCGCGCCAGCTCGTGTGGCACGCCGCGAGCCTCAAGGACGCCGGCCGACCCTGCCTCACCGAGGCCTCGATGGCCAAGCTGTTTGCCTCG
>JAGRGD010000161.1 GCA_020445665.1 Rhodocyclaceae bacterium | reverse complement strand
GGGGCGCAGATTCGCGCGGCGGGATCATCGAATTCGGGGGCGGGGGAGGGCATCGGCCCATTGTAGTCGCTGCGCCGGGGCATGCCAGCGCGGCATGCCCCGGGCGTTCAGGTGGTCGGGTGCGCCCGGTGCCAGGCCTGTAGCGCGCCGAGGCAGGCCTCGACCGATTCGAGATGTTCGACCGCCGCAATCGATGGGCGCCGGCCGAGCAGTCCGGCGCCGCCGCACCACAGTTCGACCGAGGGTGGCAGGGCGTCGCGCAGGCGTCGGATGCCATCGACGGCGTGACGGACCGGATAGGCACCACTGAAGGACAGGGCCACGATGTCGATCTGGCCACCTGCCGCCAGTCGCGCGATGTCGTCAACCGGTGTCTGGGTGCCCAGCGAGGTACAGGTGGCGCCCTCCGTGGCGAGCAGCGCCTCCACCATCAGCAGGCCGAGCGCGTGCAATTCGTCGGGGAAGGTGGTCAGCAGGACCCGGGGAGATCCGCCCGTAGATGTTTGACGCGCAATGGCGCTGCGCAGGACGTTCTGGACCTGCTCCGTGTAGAGATGCTCCTCGGCGATCTCGATGTCTCCCCGCAGCCAGGCCTCGCCGATCAGGACATTGAGCGGGGCGACGAAGTCGACGACGAACAGTTGCAGGCCAACCTTCATCAGGGCGCGGTCGAGTTGTCCTTGCAGGGTGACGCCGTCGTGGCCCTTCAGGCACGCCATCACGGCGTCGACCGTCTCCAGCGCGAGCGTGCTCTCCGGTGCCGGCGCCACATCGGCCAGCATGGCCTCGAGTTCGGGCGCGCTCAGCGGCACCACCGCGCCGGGGCGGCGGCCCCGGTCAACGAGCCGCCGGATCAGGCGCAGGCGCTGCAGTTGCTCTTCGGGGTAGATCCGCTCCCCCTGCGCGTCGCGCAGCGGCGCGGGGAAGCCGTAGCGCTGCTCCCACTTGCGCAGCACATCCTTCGACAGTCCCGTATCCCGCTCGATGGCGGCAATGCTGTGATGTGAATTCTTCATTTGTCCAGGACAAACTCTTGACGGCGTGACCTTGTGCGACTAATTTAAAGCCAAGACACGCCTTTGTCCAGGACAAACAGGAGAACCCTCGAGATGTTACCCCATGTCAGTTGCGGCCGCCGCGCCGCCCGGTTGTCGGTAGGGCTTCTGCTCTGTGGCGCGCTCGCCGGCGTCGCTCAGAGCGGTGGGCGTGCCGATGCGGAGAAGCAGATTGTCCAGGACAGAACGATGCCGCAGGCTGCCCTTCTGGTGATGGTGCACCGTCTTGGCCTGCCCGCCGAGCTGCCCCGAGCGCCCCGCCCATGAGCCGCCTCACCGGTGCGTGGCTGGTCGGCGGACTGCTGGCGCTTTCCGGGTCGGCGCTGGCCTGTCCGGCCTGGCTCGACCAGGGCTTCGAGCGGCTGCAGACCGGCGAGCGGGAGAGCCTCTGTCGCTATGCCGGGAAGGTGCTGCTGGTGGTCAACACGGCGAGCGAGTGTGGCTACACCGGGCAATACGAGGGCCTCGAGGCGCTCAGCCGCGAACTGGCGCCAGATGGACTTGTGGTGCTCGGCTTTCCGTCGAACGACTTCGGCGCTCAGGAGCCTGGCGACAACGCCGAGATCGCACGCTTCTGCCGCACCGCCTATGGCATCCAGTTCCCGATGTTCGGCAAGTCGCGGGTGAGGGGGGCGGCGGCGAACCCGCTGTTCGCGGAGCTGGCGCGGCGCAGCGGAGACGCCCCCGGCTGGAATTTCCACAAATACCTGGTCGACCGGAGCGGGACGCGTGTCCTCAGCTTCGGCAGCGAGGTTCGGCCGGATTCTGCGGACCTGCGTCGCGCGATTCTGGCGATGCTCAAGGATTCGCCGGCAGGCGAGCGCTAAGGAGGAGCAGCCATGCAGCGCGACAGATTTGACGGGGGCAGCGGCCAGGGCCGGCGCATTGCGGTGGTCGGCGGCGGTGTCTCTGGCCTGACCACGGCCTGGCTGCTGGCCCGGCGTGAGCGGGTGACCCTCTTCGAGGCCGCGCCGCGGCTTGGTGGCCACACCAATACGGTGGAGGTGTCGCTGGAGGGGCAGTCGCATCCGGTGGACACCGGCTTCCTGGTCTTCAACCGGCGCACCTACCCCAATCTCTGCGCGCTCTTTGCGCTGCTCGGGGTGAACGCCGTGGCGTCGGAGATGAGCTTCTCGGTCAGCCTGCGCGAGCCCGACCTGGAGTGGGCGGGCACCGATCTCTCCACCGTCTTCGCGCAGCGGAGCAACCTGGTCAGGCCACAGTTCTGGGGCATGCTGCAGGACCTGCTGCGCTTCAATCGCGAGACCACGCGGCTGGCGGCGCGAGGGGCTGTCCCAGACCAGTCCCTGGGTGAGTTCCTGGATGCCCGGCGCTACGGCGAGGCCTTCCGGGATTGGTATCTGCTGCCGATGGCCGCGGCCATCTGGTCCTGTCCGCCGCGGCGCATGCTGGCGTATCCCCTCGCCACTTTCCTGCGCTTCTGTCATAACCACGGGCTGCTTCAGATCCTCGACCGGCCAAGCTGGCTTACGGTCGAAGGGGGCGGGCAGGAATATGTGCGCCGCATGGCGCAGACCATCGACGACGTGCGGATCGGTGTCCCGGTCAGAGGCATGATGCGTGACGCCGAGGGCGTGTGGCTCTTCTCTGCCGATGGGGCCGAGCGCTTCGACGAGGTGGTCCTGGCCTGCCATAGCGACCAGGCCACGGAAATCCTCGGCGATGCGGCATTCGCGGAGGAACGTCGGGCCCTGTCGGCCGTGCGCTATCAGCCCAATGTCGCCTGGCTCCACACCGATCCTGCCCTGCTGCCCCGCCGCGAGCGGGTGTGGGCGGCGTGGAACTATCTCGCGAGCGGCGACCCGGAAGCGCCGGTATCGGTCTCTTACCTGATCAACCGACTTCAACCGCTGCCCTTCAAGCGCCCGGTGGTGGTCAGCCTGAATCCGCCGGTGGCGCCGCGGGACGAGCACGTGCTCGCCCGCTTCGACTACGCCCATCCGATCTTCGACCATCCGGCGATCGCGGCCCAGCAGGCCCTGTCTTCCATGCAGGGTCGGGATCGGGTGTGGTTCGCCGGCGCATGGACCGGCTACGGTTTCCACGAGGACGGTGTGCGTTCCGCCCTCGCCGTCGCCTCGGCGCTGGGGTCGCCGGCCCCCTGGCAGGGCGACGCGCGGGCCATCGAGGTAGCCGGGTGACGGGCCTCGCCTATCCCGCCGGGGTGTGCTTCGGGGCCGTCATGCACCGTCGGCTGAGTCCGGTGGAACATCGCTTCGTCTATCCGACGGCCACGCTGCGCCTGCCGCTCTCCGCGCTCGATGCGCTGCACGTGCCGTGGCTCGGCATTGATCGCCCCCACGTGTTCTCGTTTCGCAGCGCCGACCACGGTCCGGGCGATGGGTCGCCGCTGCTGCCCTGGCTGCGGCAGGTTCTCGCCCGCCATGGCGTGGCTTCGGTCTGTGACGGCGAAGTGGTGCTGCAGACCCTGCCGCGGCAGTTTGGCTACGTCTTCAATCCGGTCAGCTTCTGGTTCTGCCACGGCCGGGACGGGCGCCTGCGGGTCGTCCTGGCCGAGGTGAACAACACCTTCGGCGAGCGTCACTGCTACCTCGTTCACCACGCTGACCAGCGACCCATTGTCAGTGGTGAATCGTTGCGGGCACGCAAGTGCTTCCACGTCTCGCCCTTCCTTCCCGTCCGTGGCGAATACCGATTCCGCTTCGACTTCGGTGCGCAGGGCCAGTCGGTCTCGGTGGATGTCTTCGATGGCGGGGTGCCGATACTCAACACCCGCATCGGTGGCCGTCCCGAGCCCCTGACCGGTGCCGCCATGGGGCGCTGGCTGCTGCGGTTTCCCTGGATGACCGCGGCGGTGATCGTGCGCATCCACTGGCAGGCGCTGCAGCTGTGGCTCCGCCGCGTGCCAATTCATCGCAAACCCCAACCCCCGACAGAGGAATTTTCCCGATGACAGTCATGCAAGACTCCCTGCGCCCGTCGGTGATGCACGGCGCGCTGCGGGCGCCGGGCGCGCTCTCCCGTGAAGTCCGCCGCGCGACGCGCCTGGCGGTGGACCTGCTTGGCCACCTCGAAGGCGGCGCGGTTCGGCTTTCGCTGCCGGGACACGCGCCGATGGTGCTCGGTCACGGCGACTTGCGGGCCGACTGGACCGTCCACGACGAGCGCGTGTTCGAGCGGATCTTCGCCTGCGGCGACATCGCGATGGGCGAGAGCTTCATGGAGGGCGAGTGGGAGAGCGACGCGCTCGCCAGCCTGCTGTCCCTGCTGGCCGCCAACCGGGGCGTGCTCCGTCGCGCCATTCATGGCCGGCCGCTGGCGATGGCCGGGCACTGGCTGCGGCATCGCCTGCGTGCCAACACCCGGCGCGGCGCCGAGCGCAACATCGCGGCCCACTACGACCTGGGAAACGACTTCTACGCCCTCTGGCTCGATCGCTCGATGGCCTATTCGAGCGCCCTCTTCGGTGGCGCGGACGAGGGGCTCGCCGCAGCCCAGCAGCGCAAGTTCGAGCGCGTGCTGGCGCGCCTCGACCCGCAGCCGGGAGACACCATCCTCGAGATCGGCTGCGGCTGGGGCGGATTTGCCGAGCTGGCAGCGACCACCCGCGGCTGCCGGGTGATGGGGCTGACCCTGTCGCGCGAGCAGCTCGACTACGCCCGCCGGCGCGCCCAGCGGGGCGGCTTCGCACACCTGGCCGAGTTTGCCCTGTGCGACTACCGCGACGTGCGCGGGCAGTACGACCACATCGTCTCGATCGAGATGGTCGAGGCGGTCGGTGAGCGGTTCTGGCCGCAGTGGTTCGAGCAGCTCGCCGAGCGCCTTAAGCCGGGCGGCAAGGCCCTTGTCCAGTCGATCACGATCGACGAGCGCCTCTTCGACAGCTATCGCCGGGGTACCGACTTCATCCAGCGCTACATATTTCCCGGCGGCATGTTGCCGTCCGTGCCCCGCTTTATCGCCGAAGCGCGCGATGCCGGCCTCGTCGTGCGTGACGATTTCGCCTTCGGGCGCCACTACGCGCGGACTCTGAATGCCTGGCGCGAGCGCTTCGGCCAGCATCCGGAGGCGCTGCAGGAAAAGGGCTACGACGCGCGTTTCCAGCGCATGTGGCACTTCTATCTGGCCTACTGCGAGGCCGGTTTCGAGAGCGGAGACCTGGATGTCCACCAGTTCGAGCTGGCGCACGCGGGCTAGGGCCTGGCTCGCCGTCGGGCTGTGGAGCCTGGGCGGCGCGGCCGCGGCGGTCGACCTGCCCGGTTCGCTGGCGGCGAGCGGCGAGTGGCGCCGGCTCGGCTCCGGTTCGGCCCACTGGCTCGGCTTCCACCTCTACGACGCAGCCCTGTGGGCCCCGCCTGCGGGCTTCAGCTGGTCCCGTCCATTCGCGTTGTCGCTGCGCTACGCGCGGGACTTCAGCCGGGAGCGGCTGGCCTCGTCCAGTGTGGATGAGATCCGTCGCCTGGGTGCGCGCGACGAGGGCCGGCTGGCGGACTGGCAGGCCGCTCTGGAGCGCGCCTTTGCGGACGTCGAGGCCGGCGATGTGCTGGTCGGCCTGTTCGAGCCGGCGGTCGGTGCCCGCTTCTACGCTGGCGACGAGCTGCGGGCAGAAATCGCCGACCCGGAGCTGGCGCAGCGCTTCTTCGCCATCTGGCTGGATCCGCGCACCCGCGAGCCGGATCTGCGCAGTCAGCTGCTTGGGGAGACCGATGACGGCCGCGACGATTGAGCGGGCCGCGGCTGCGCCGTCCGGCCGGGGCGCGCTGCTCGCGTACGGCGTGCTCGGCTTTCCCCTCGCCTTTGCTGCGCTGCCGGTCTATGTCCATGTGCCGCAGCTGTACGGCGCGGGGCTCGGCCTTCCCCTCGCGGTGGTGGGCGCGGTGCTGCTGGCGACCCGCGTGGTCGACGCGATCACCGACCCCTTGATCGGCTGGTTCAGCGACCGCCTTGCCCGCCGGCGCCTGCTTGCCCTGTCGGGCCTGCCCCTGCTGGCTGCCGGCCTGGTGCTGCTGCTGTCGCCGCCCCCGGATGCGGGCCCGGAATGGCTCGCGCTGACCCTGATGCTCGCCACCTTCGGCTATTCCCTCTCCACCATCAACCACACGGCCTGGGCCGCCGAACTCGGGCCCGATCGTCACGTGCGCTCGGTGGCGATCGCGGCGCGCGAGGGCTTCGGGCTGCTCGGGGTCGTCGTCGCGGCCGGTTTGCCGGGCCTGCTGTCGGCCGATACCCATTACGGACTCGCCGGGCTGGCATGGGGCTTCGTGCCGGTGGTTCTGGCAAGCGCGCTGGTGTGCGCCCTGTGGGCCCCGCGCGGTGCGCCACTGAGCGTCTCGCGTGCGTCCCCGTTCTCGGCGTGGGAGAGCGCGCTTTCCCAGCGTCCGCTGCGCCGGCTGCTGGCGCTGCTGGCCGTCAGCGGGGTGGCCGCGGCGGTGCCGTCGGCGACGGTCCTGTTCTTCATCGACGACGTGCTCGGTGCCGGGCACATGGCAGGCGGCTTCCTCACCCTCTATTTCCTCGCGGGGGCGGCCGGCCTGCCGATGTGGCTTGTCATCTCGCGCCGCGTCGGCAAGGCGAGGGCGTGGATGGGTGCGATGGTGCTGGCGATGAGCGTCTTCGGCTGGGCAGCGACCCTCGGTGCGGGGGACCTCGTCCAGTACGCGGTGATCTGCGCGCTGTCCGGACTCGCGCTGGGAGCTGACCTTGCCTTGCCGCCCGCGATCCTTGCGGATCGGCTTGCCAGCGGCGGCGCCTCGGCGCGGGGAGGCGTCTGGTTCGGGCTGTGGAACTTCGTCACCAAGGCCAGCCTCGCGCTGGCCGCGGGCATTGCCCTGCCGCTGCTGTCGTGGCTTGGCTATCAGGCGGGGCGCGACGATGGCGTGGGGCTCGGTGCCCTGGCCGTGGTCTACGGAGTGCTGCCTCTGGCCTTCAAGGCGGCGGCCCTGGGCTTGCTGGTGCGCTGGCGGTCCGATTTCAGGGAGGAGAGCACATGAAGACGGGCTGGCTGCTGGCCGGACTGGTCGGGCTCGCCGGCTGCGGGTCGATCGATGTGTCGCAGTACGCGGCGCAGACCCCGACGCTTGACCTGCGAACCTATTTCGACGGCACGATCGACGCCCATGGCATGTTCCAGGACCGCTCCGGTGAGGTGGTGAAGCGCTTCACCGTGCGCATCGACGCGCAATGGGAGGGTGACGCGGGTGTCCTTGACGAGCACTTCGTCTATTCGGACGGCACCACCCAGCGCCGTGTCTGGCACATCGACTACCTGGGCGACGGGCGTTACGAAGGGCGCGCCGATGATGTGGTAGGCGTCGCCACCGGGCACGCCGCCGGCAATGCGCTGCACTGGCGCTATGTGCTGGCACTGCCTGTCGGCGAGCGCACGGTCGAGGTGGTTTTCGATGACTGGATGTTCCTGGTGGACGAGCGCGTGATGCTGAACCGCTCCGAGATGCGCAAGTTCGGCTTCCGTCTGGGCGAGGTCACCCTGAGTTTCACGCGACGGGAGGGGCCCGGTGGCGCTCAATCCGCGCATCCGTGACTGGCACGGCCGTCGGGTCTGGATTGTCGGGGCTTCCAGCGGGATCGGCGAGGCGCTCGCCCATTGCCTTGCCGGGCAGGGTGCGCGGGTGGCCGTCTCGGCGCGCAACGCCGCGCGCTTGCTGGCGCTCGCCGAATCGGCGGACGGACTGCTGCCGATCCCCCTCGATGTCACCGTCCCGGGCTCTCTCGAGCGCAGCTGCGAGCAGCTCCGTGCGGACTGGGGTGGCATCGACCTCGTCGTCCTCAATGCCGGCTTCTATGAGCCGGTTCGGGCCTGGGAGCTGACGCCGGAACGCACCCGGCGGACGCTCGACGTCAATCTGCTGGCGGTCTATGACGCCGTCGCCGCGGTGCTGCCGACGCTGGAGGCGAGCGGCGGCGGGCTCGTCCTGACCGGCAGCGTCGCCGGCTATGGGGGCCTGCCCCGGGCAGCGACCTATGGGCCGGGCAAGGCGGCACTGATCAATCTGGCGGAGATTCTCTACATGGACCTCGCGCCGCGCGGCGTCGGTGTCTGGATCGTTAATCCGGGCTTCGTCCGGACGCCACTGACGGAGCAGAACGACTTTCACATGCCCGCGCTCATCGAGCCCGGAGAGGCGGCCCGGGAGATCGTGCGCGGGCTGGCAGGCGGGGGCTTCGAGATCCACTTCCCGAAGCGCTTCACCTGCGTCATGAAGGTGCTGCGCTGGCTGCCCTACCGCCTCTACTTCCCGCTGCTGCGCCGGGTGACCGGTCCATGAGTCCCGAACTGGCACGGGTCGTGGACTTCTACGAGACCCTCGGTCCGGAAGGGCTAGAGGCGGCGCTGGCGGCGGTCTACGCCGAGGAGGCATCCTTCGTCGACCCCTTCAATGCAGTGGTCGGCCGGGCGAAGATCGCGGCCATCTTCCGCCACATGTTCCAGTCCCTCGAGTCGCCCCGCTTCGAGGTCGTCGAAACCTGGCAGCGCGAGCAGGTGGCGGTATTGCGGTGGGTCTTCGAGTTCCGTTTCCGGCAGCGTCGTGAGCGCGTCAGCGTGGAGGGGATGTCCCGCCTGGTGTTCGATCCGGAGGGGCGCGTGTGCGAGCATGTGGATCACTGGGACGCCTCAAGCCAGTTTTATACAAGACTGCCTTTTCTGGGCCCTCTGATGCGCCTCCTCAGACGCCTGGTTTGCGGTCGGAGCGGATGTGCGTCTGCAGCGCGATGAGCCCGTAGCGGCTGGGGTGTGGGCCGCTAGCGTATTTTGCGATGCAGCACTTTGATATTTATCAAAAAACGCCTTGCGACCGCCAAAACGGGTGTGGCATGATCGATCGCAATCTTCGGAAAGCCGCACCGGACAACGCGCTGCGCCCGACCCGGAGGAGAAAGTCGCTGCTGGCGCAAGGTCGTATCCTGGTTCGAAAGTCGCTGTCGTCGCATCGCCTGATCGATGCTGGCATATCGAGTGGATCGCACAGACCTTGCGTCCCCTGATGACACTGGATGGGGGTTGCACATGGGCGTGTGGGCTCGTCTTGCAGTATCGGTTCCGGCCGTGTCCGCGGCCAGTCTGTCGTGGGCGGGGGAGATCAATCTTCAGCCGCCCGTGACGGCAATCGCCGGCCAGATCTACGACATGCACACGCTGATGCTCGTGATCTGCCTGGTCATATTCATCGCCGTGTTCGGCGTGATGTTCTGGTCGATCTACGCCCACCGCAAGTCGCGCGGCGCGGTCGCGGCCCATTTTCACGAGAACACCACCGTCGAGATCGCCTGGACCATCGTCCCGGTGCTGATCCTGCTCGGCATGGCCTATCCCGCGACCCGCACCGTGATCGCGATGAAGGACACCTCGGACCCCGACATCACGATCAAGGCCACCGGCTACCAGTGGAAATGGGGCTACGACTATCTCAAGGGCGAGGGTGAAGGCATCCGCTTCGTCTCGGCCCTGTCCACGCCGCAGGACCAGATCGACGGCCGCGCCGAGAAGGGCGAGCACTACCTCCTGGAGGTGGACAACCCGGTGGTGGTGCCGGTCGGCAAGAAGGTCCGCATCCTGACCACCGCCAACGACGTGATCCACGCCTGGTGGGTTCCCGCCTTCGGCGTCAAGCAGGACGCCATCCCCGGCTTCATTCGCGACACCTGGTTCCGGGCCGACGAAATCGGCGTGTATCGGGGCAACTGTGCCGAGCTGTGCGGCAAGGACCATGGCTTCATGCCGATCGAGGTGCACGTCGTTTCCGAGGCAGACTACACTGCGTGGGTCGCCCAGCAGCACGCCCTGCTGGCGGCGAACGTGGAGGACCCGGCAAAGCAATGGACGCTCGAGGAGCTGATCGCCCGGGGTGAGAAGGTCTTCGGTGCCAACTGCGCCGCCTGTCACCAGGCCAACGGCCAGGGCGTGCCGCCGGCCTTCCCGCCTCTCGACGGCGCCGCCATCGTGCTCGGGCCGCGGGAGGCCCAGATCGAGACCCTCCTGAAGGGGCGTCCCGGCACCGCGATGGCGTCCTTTGCAGGGCAGCTCTCGGATACCGATCTCGCGGCCGTGATCACCTACACCCGCAACGCCTGGAGCAACAGCACGGGCGAACTCGTCGAGCCGGTCGAGATCCGCGCGGCGCGCGAATCCAACTGATTTTCCAACTGCACCCGGTCAACCGAACCCAGGAGGCAGCAGCATGGCAGCCGTAACCCCGGACCAGTTGCACGATCATCATCACGGCCCCACCGGGCTGATGCGCTGGATCACGACCACCAATCACAAGGACATCGGGACCATGTACCTGGTGTTCGCGCTGATGATGTTCTTCGCCGGCGGCGTCATGGCCCTGACGATCCGCGCCGAACTGTTCCAGCCGGGCCTGCAGGTCGTCCAGCCGGAGTTCTTCAATCAGCTGACCACGATGCACGGGCTGGTGATGGTGTTCGGCGCCATCATGCCCGCCTTCGTCGGCTTCGCGAACTGGCAGATCCCGCTGATGATCGGCGCCTCGGACATGGCCTTTGCGCGGATGAACAACTGGAGCTTCTGGCTGCTGCCTCCGGCCGCGCTGCTGCTGATCGGTTCGTTCTTCGTGCCCGGCGGGGCCACCGCCGCCGGCTGGACGCTCTACGCGCCGCTGTCGGTGCAGATGGGCATGGGCATGGACATGGCCATCTTCGCGGTGCACATCATGGGCATCAGCTCAATCATGGGGGCGATCAACATCGTCGTTACGGTGCTCAACATGCGCGCGCCGGGCATGACGCTGATGAAAATGCCGCTGTTCTGCTGGACCTGGCTGATCACCGCCTACCTGCTCATCGCCGTGATGCCGGTGCTGGCCGGCGCGGTGACCATGATCCTGACCGACCGCCACTTCGGCACCGCCTTCTTCAATGCCGCAGGCGGGGGCGACCCGGTGCTCT
>JAGRGD010000160.1 GCA_020445665.1 Rhodocyclaceae bacterium | reverse complement strand
TGCTGGGCCCGTTGACCGCGTTACGCCTCCTTGCCTGGGGGCCACCCAGGCCGCGTCGGCGCGCCTTGTCCTCGAACCCAGCAGACCACAGCGCGACCGCCATACAAATGTCCACAGACCCTAGCCGCCGAAGCCCCGCTCGGCCATCCAGCGGCGCAGGTCGAAGCCTTCTCCCTGGTCGCGAAGTCGCTGGATGTGGATCAGGAAATTCGCCTCCATGGTGTGGGCGGCGATTGCCGCCATCACCGCGACCCGGTCCTCGGCATCGAGCCCCGCATCGCTGAGGGACTCGTCGAGCTGACAGAAGTGCTGCGCCATCAGGCTGCGGGCGCCGGCCTCGTCGATGGCCAGGTCTGAGAAGTCGAGCGGATCGGAGGTTTCGATGTCGCTCATCAGGGTCTCGAGGGCTTGCGGGCTCATGGACACCTCTGCTTGGGGTCTGCCATTGGGCACGGCACGCGGCGCGGGAATCCACCGACGCGGCCGTCAGTCCGATCCAGCCGGGCTGATGCAGGTCAACAGCCCCGGCAGGAAGAACGATACCATCGCACGGACCAGCCCGACACCACCCGAATGCCCACGCCTTCCGCCCAGACCCTGACTGAACGTCTGGAGGCCATTCATAGCCTCCTGACCGACAAGCTGCCCCGGCTCGCCCGCATCGCCGTTGCCCTCTACGACGGCAATACCGACATGCTGCACACGCTCGCCCACAGCAGCCGCGGCGACGACCCGCTGAGCCATTACGGCATCGCCCTGTCCGAGGTCCCCTCACTGCGCGAGCTACTCGCCCAGGGCGGCCCGCGCATCGCCAACGACATCGCCAACGACTACGCCCACGGCTCGGAGCACTCGCAGCGGATCATCGGGCAGGGCTATCGATCCAGCTATACCGCGGTCCTGACGCATCGCAACGCGGTACTCGGCTTCGTGTTCTTCAACAGTTATGAGCCCGGTCTGTTCGACGCCCAGGCCGTTCCCGTCGTCGAGTGCGCGGCGCGCCTGGTGGCCCTGACGATCGGCGAGGATCTGGACGCGACCCGCATCCTGATGGGCGCCATCGTGGCCCTGGGCAAGGTGGCGCGGGTGCGGGACCCGGAGACCGGCGAGCATCTGGAGCGGATGGCCCGCTTCTCCCGTGAGATCGCCCTGCGGCTGGCCGAGCCCTGGGGCCTGACCGACGAGTTCGTCGAGAATGTGTTCCTCTACGCGCCCCTCCACGACATCGGCAAGCTGGCGATGCCCGATGCGATTCTCTTCAAGCCCAAGGAGCTGAGCGCCGAGGAATGGCGCGTCATGCGCCAGCACCCGGGTCGGGGCTGCGAGATCGTCCAGATCATGCTCGACAACGCGGCCGCGCCGTTCCCGCACATCGACCTGCTGACCAACATCATCCGTCACCACCACGAATGCTACGACGGCAGCGGCTATCCGGACGCCCTCGCCGGCGCCGACATCCCGGTCGAGGCCCGGATTGTCGCCGTGGCGGACAGCTTCGACGCCCTGACCTCGCTGCGCCCCTACAAGGCCCGCTGGAGCAACGAGCGCGCCCTGGCCTGGATGAAGACCCAGGCGGGCAGCCGCTTCGACCCGGAGTGCGTGGTCGCGCTGGAGCGCAGCATCGGGTCGATTGCGCGCATCCAGGCCGCGATCCGCGACCCGGACGCGCCGCCTGGCGACGCTACAGAGGGCGGGTAACCGAGAGCGCGCCGCGCAGGTCGCCCGGCGCATAGCCGGTCGCCCGGTCGTGGGGATAGGCGGCCTCGATGGCCTGCCGCAGTTCCGGCGCCAGCGCGTTGCGCTCGCCGTGGCATTGCACGCAGACCGGGGCGACGGGCAGCGCCTTCATGTAGCGGAAGACGCGGCCGCCATCTGCGGCCTCGACGATCTCACCGACCTCGATCGCCTTCGGATCCTCGCCACCGGCGCGGCGACGGTCAAATATTTCCAGCTGAGCCTGCTCCCACGCGTCCGGCGTCGCGCGCTCGGCGTTGCGGGGCTTGAGGCTGACGCGGCGGATCTTCCAGCCCAGGGCCGCGGCCTTCTCGGCCATCATGGCGGGCGCCTTTTCCTTGCAGACCGGAATCGCCGCGGCCACTCCCTCGGACTCGACGGTCTGCTTCATCATCCCAGCCACCTTCGGCAGCACGGGGAGCACTTCCTGGCGCGTGTCCGCGAGAAGCGAGTCCAGTTCCGCGGCGTGGGCCACGATCGAGAGGCTGATCAGGGCAATGGTGAGGGGCGTCTTCATGACCGTCATCCGTTAAATTATAAAACTCTAATATAGCATGCCGAGGTGCTGTCACACCCGTTTAAGGCATCACAGCAGCGGCTCCGCATACAATCGTCCCTGATGCGCCGGGTCCCCAGGCACCGACCCGTCCGCCCGCACGACAACCGGAGAATCCAGATGATCCACCGCCTGCGCCTTGCCCTCGCCACCGCACTGCTCGCCGCCGCAACCGGCCCGCTGCAGGCGGGCACCCTGTCGATGTCGGTCGGACTCGACTATTCGACCGGCGACTACGGCAGCGAGCGCGACACCGAGACCTGGGTCCTGCCCCTGATCGCCAAGTACGAGACCGGCCCGATGACCTTCAAGGCGAGCCTGCCGTGGATTCGCACCACCGGCCCCGGCGACGTGATCGGCATCGGGCCCGACCGCATCCCGGCCGAGGGCTCGGAGAACGAAACCGCCACCGAATCCGGCATCGGCGACCTGGTCCTGTCGGGGGGCTACCTGCTGGTGCGCAACAGCGCCCTGCTGCTCGAGGTGATCGGCAAGGTCAAGCTGCCGACGGCCGACGAGGACAAGGCCCTGGGCACCGGCAAGACCGACTTCGCGCTGCAGCTCGACGCCGCCACGGTCGTCTCCGGCGTGACGATCTTCGGCACCCTGGGCAAGAAGAAATACGGCGACCCGGACGGGCGCGACTATCGCGACCCGCTCTACACCTCGATCGGCGCCGGCTACCGGGTCGTGCCCTCGACCTTCGTCGGCGCCACCTATGACTGGCGCGACAACGTCACCCGCACCGGTGCGGAGATCCAGGAGGCGATGCTCTTCGCCAGCCATCGCCTGAATGACCAGTGGAAGCTTCAGGGATACCTGATCCACGGCTTCTCGGAGAACAGCCCCGACATCGGTGGCGGCCTCATCCTGACCCACATCTACTGAGCGAGCACCCCGGTGGGGTGACGCCGGGTCAACGCCGGCGCGAGCCGCCCAGCAGGGAGCCGAGGAGGCCGCGCACGAGCTGCCGCCCGAGCGAGCGGGCGGCGCTCTTGGCGGCACTCTGGACAATGCCGTCGCGGCGTCCGCCACGGGGTCCGGTGCTGCCGAAGAGGATCTCGCCGAAGGCCCCCCCGAACAGCCCGCCGCCACCGTCACCCTGGGTCGCCTCGGCCTTGGCCGGCGGCGCATCCACCGCCTCCTGCGCCGCCTCGGCATTGGCCCGCAACATCTCGTAGGCCGACTCCCGGTCAAGCACCTTCTCGTAGTGGCCGTAGAGCAGCGAAGCCTTGATCGCCTGATCGCGCTCGGCGAGCACCATCGGGCCGAGACGGGAGTTGGGGGCGATGACCGACACCCGCTCCACCACGTTCGGACGCCCCTTCTCGTCGAGGAAGGAGATCAGGGCCTCGCCGACCCCCAGCTCGGTGATCGCCGTCGCCGCGTCGAAGGCCGGGTTGGCGCGCATCGTGTCGGCCGCGGTCTTGACGGCCTTCTGGTCCCGCGGCGTGAAGGCCCGCAGGGCGTGCTGCACCCGGTTGCCGAGCTGGCCGAGCACGCTGTCGGGCACGTCGAGGGGATTCTGGGTGACGAAATAGACACCGACGCCCTTCGACCGGATCAGCCGCACCACCTGCTCGATCTTCTCGAGCAGCGCCTCGGGCGCGTCGTCGAAAAGCAGGTGGGCCTCGTCGAAGAAGAAGACCATCTTGGGCTTCTCCATGTCGCCCACCTCGGGCAGTTGCTCGAAGAGCTCGGCAAGCAGCCACAAAAGGAAGGTCGAATAGAGCTTGGGGCTGTTGTAGAGCCGGTCGGCGGCGAGGATGTTGATGACGCCGCGCCCGTCGGCGTCGGTCTGCATCAGGTCGGCGATGTCGAGCATCGGCTCGCCGAAGAAGAGGTCGCCGCCCTGCTCCTCGATCATCAGCAGACCCCGCTGGATCGCGCCGACCGAGGCCGTCGAGATGTTGCCGTATTCGGTCTTCAGCGCCTTGGCGTTGTCACCCACGTGCTGGACCATGGCGCGCAGATCCTTCAGGTCCAGCAGCAGCAGGCCATTGTCGTCGGCCACCCGGAAGACGATCTGCAGCACGCCGGTCTGGGTGTCGTTGAGGTTCAGGAGCCGTGCCAGCAGCAGCGGCCCCATGTCCGACACCGTAGCCCGCACCGGATGCCCGGCCTCGCCGAACACGTCCCAGAAGACCGCCGTGTTGCCGTGGGGATGGAACTCGGTGATGCCGATCGCCGCGAGGCGCTTCATCAGCTTTTCGGAGGCCGTGCCGGGCACGCCGATGCCCGACAGGTCGCCCTTGACGTCGGCCATGAAGACCGGCACGCCGATCGAAGCGAAGGACTCGGCCAGCTTCTGCAGGGTGACGGTCTTGCCGGTCCCGGTCGCGCCGGTGATCAGGCCATGCCGGTTGGCGAGCTGCGGCAGCAGCGTCACGTCACGCTCGGCGTTGCGGGCAATCAGCAGGGGCGCAGCCATGGGTCTCTCCGGAGTGATTCGGGATGGGTAGGGGTCAACGGCCGCAGGCCGCTTCGCAGGTCTCGAATTGCTGCATGCAGGCGCCGGAGGCACTCAGGGCGCCCCCCTGGCAGCGGAACAGGCGATCCCCGCAGCCATGCAGGCAGGCGTTGAGGTCGCGCTGATTGCCGCTCGGCGGCGCACTCGAGGGTAGCCGGATGGCCTCCCGGTAGCAGGCGCCGAGATTGAAGGCCCGCGCCGGACCGGGCAAACGCGCCCATTCGTCGGCACTGAGATCGAGATCCGCCTGGATCGCCGCCACACCGGATTCGTCTGCCACCAGCTGCGAGCGCATCAGGGTGGACAGCCCCCAGCAATCAGCCTTGCGGGCCTCGCTGACCGACAGTCCGGTCGGCGCCAGGCCCAGATTGTGGCGCGCGCAGGCCTGGGCGAAGAGGAAGGCCCGGGTCAGGTCCTTGCGCCTGGGCAGCGCGTCGGCGTTGTAGTGCAGTTCGGCGCCGGCACTGCCCTGGCGAGTCTCGACGAAGGCCGCCTGGGACGGTTCCGCCACCGCCGGGATCGGCCCGCCACGGGCATCGGTGCAGCCCTCGAAGACGAGGGACGGTGTCTGCTCTGCCGGCGCGGCCAGCGACACCACGAGCAGGATCAACGGTATGACGAATCGCATGGCGGGCTCCCTGGCCGCTTGGAATGCCCTGAATCTATCAGACGAAGCGCCCGCAGGCACGCATCGAAGCGCCGCGCTCACAAGGTATAATCCTTGGTTTGATCGATCGCGAAGGCAGTCCAGAGGTTTCTTATGGCGGGTCATTCCAAGTGGGCCAACATCCAGCATCGCAAGGGGCGGCAGGACGAGAAGCGGGGCGCGGCATTCTCCAAGCTGGCCAAGGAGATCACCGTCGCCGCCAAGATGGGCGGGGGTGACATCAACTTCAACCCGCGCCTGCGCATGGCGGTCGACAAGGCCAAGGGGCAGAACATGCCCAAGGACAAGATCGACAACGCGATCAAGAAGGGCACCGGCGAACTCGAGGGCGTCAATTACGAGGAGATCCGTTACGAGGGCTACGGCGTCGCCGGCGCCGCGGTGATGGTGGACTGCCTCACCGACAACAAGACACGCACCGTCGCCGACGTGCGCCACGCCTTCTCGAAGCATGGCGGCAACATGGGCTCGGACGGCTGCGTGGCCTTCCAGTTCAAGCACTGCGGTCAGCTGATGTTTGCCCCCGGCACCGATGAGGAAGCCCTGATGGACGCCGCGCTCGAGGCCGGTGCCGAGGATGTGGTCACCAACGACGACGGCTCGATCGAGGTCATCACCGCACCGAACGACTTCAGCGACGTCCGCGATGCCCTCGAGGCGGCCGGCTTCAAGGCCGAGTTCGGCGAGGTGACGATGAAGCCCGACAACGAGACCGAGTTGTCCGGCGACGAGGCCGTCAAGATGCAGAAGCTGCTCGACGCCCTGGAGTCGCTCGACGATGTCCAGGAGGTCTACACCAGCGCCGCCTTCGGCGACTGAGCCCATGTCCACGTACACCGACGCCGGCGGCCAGCACCAGCCCGAGCGACGCAGCGACCCGACACTGCGCGCGCGGATCGACGAGGCGCTGGCCATCGTGCGCCCCTTCTTCGAAGCCGAGGCCCAGTGGAACGGCCACAGCCTCGATCACATGGCTTACCGCCGGCTGCGCGACGAGATGCCCGACCTGAGCCAGGCCGAGGTGCATGTCCTGGTCGTGGTCGCCGCACGCATCTTCGGCGGCCAGTCATCCTGAATCCGCCTCCCCCGGCGGCCTGATCGTGGCCCGGCTGTTTCCGCTGCTGTTCGTGTTGCTGTGGAGCACCGGCTTCATCGGTGCCAAGTTCGGCCTGCCCCACGCCGAGCCGCTCACCTTCCTGTCGGTCCGCTATGCCCTGGTGATCGTCCTGATGACGGCCCTCGCGCTGGCCACGCGGGCGCGCTGGCCGGGCGACCTGCGCACCGCGGCGCACATCGGCGTCACCGGGATGCTGATCCACGGCGTCTATCTCGGCGGCGTATTCACATCGATCCACCACGGCCTGCCCGCCGGCATCGCGAGCCTGATCGTCGGCATGCAGCCGCTGCTGACGGCCCTGGGCGCCGGCTGGCTGCTCGGCGAACGGGTCACCGGCCGACAATGGCTCGGCCTCGGGCTGGGCTTCGTCGGCGTGGCCCTGGTGGTGTCCGGCAAGTTCGGTGACGTCGCCACCGCCGAACTGGGCGCGATGACGCTTCCGGCGGTCGCCGCGCTCCTCGGCATCACCATCGGCACGCTCTACCAGAAGCGCTTCTGTCCCACCTTCGACCTGCGCACCGGTTCGGTGGTGCAGTTCCTCCCAACCCTGGTCGTCACGCTGCTGCTGGCGGGCGGCACCGAGACGATGCAGATCGACTGGGATCCGCGCTTCATGTTCGCCCTCGGCTGGCTGGTGCTGGTCCTGTCCCTCGGTGCGATCAGCCTGCTCAACGTCCTGATCCGCAGCGGCAACGCGGTCAATGTGGCGAGCCTGTTCTACCTCACGCCCCCCACCACCGCGCTGATGGCCTGGGGCCTGTTCGGCGAGACCCTCGGCCCGGTCTCCCTGCTCGGCATGGCCACGGCCGTGCTCGGCGTCGCGCTGGCGCGCCGCAGTTGAAGCGGCGCCCTACAATGGGCGCCATGCTCCCGACCCAACTCCTCGGACGCCGGCCATGAGCGGCGCCGCCAGCCAGCGCGTCGCGACCCGCATCCTCGGGCTCGACCCGGGCCTGCGGGTGACCGGATTCGGCGTCATCGACCAGCTCGGCAGCCAGCTGCGCTATGTCGCCAGCGGCTGCATCCGCACGCGGGACGGCGAAGGTCTACCCCAGCGCCTGGGTACCCTGCTGGACGGGGTACGCGAGGTCGTCGCCACCTACGCGCCCGACCAGGCGGTGGTGGAGATCGTGTTCGTCAACGTCAACCCGAAGTCCACCCTGCTGCTCGGCCAGGCGCGGGGGGCCGTGATCTGCGGCGCGGTGGCCTGCGAGCTGCCGGTGGCCGAATACACGGCCCTGCAGGTCAAGCAGGCCGTGGTCGGCTATGGCAAGGCCCACAAGAGCCAGGTCCAGCACATGGTGCAGAAGCTCCTCTCCCTGCCCCAGGCGCCGGGCACCGACGCCGCCGACGCATTGGCCTGCGCCATCTGCCACGCCAACGGCGGCCAGGGCCTGGGCCGCTTCCAGCCCGGCAGCGCGCGACGCCGCGGGGGGCGGCTGCTGGCCCCGTGATTCCGCCGGTTTCCGGCAGGGCGACGGCCGGTCCTTGGCCCCGGACCGGCTGCAGGAGCGTCGGCCGACAATCGCGTTAGCATGGATGCTTACCGAATACGGAGATGCACCATGCGCATGACGACCCGCACCGCTGCCCCCCTGTTGCTGACCCTGCTGCTCACGGCCTGTGGCGGAGGCGGCGGCGGGAGCGGGGACGGCGGTTCGCCGAGTGTCGGCACCACCGAGGTCAGCCTCACCACCGACAACATGGAAACGGCCGGGAGCACATCGGTCACTGCGGCCGACGTCGGTACCGTACCGCCAGCCGACGTCAGCGATTTCGTCAGTGGCGCCCGCGCGTCCGGCACCGGCCCTGCCTCCGGGGCGATCCAGCGCCTGCTGGGACAGCAGTTGCTGGCCTTCGCCAGCACCCCGCCCGAGGACGTCGCCAGCGGCATCACGCTGACCCGGACCGAGGCCTGCAGCCAGGCCGGCAGCGTGACCGTGACGATCGAGGACAACAACGGCCAGATCGATGCCGGGGACGCGCTGACGGCCGGCTTCTCGGCCTGTGACAACGGCGAAGGCGTCATCGACGGCAATCTGGCCCTGACCCTGTCGAGCCTCAGTGGCGATTTCTCGCCCAGTGGCAGCGTCAGCGGTACCGCCACCTTCACGGCGCTGCGCGTCGCGACCGCCAACGGCTCGGTCACGACCACCGGCACGATGGGCCTCTCGCTGACCCAGAGCAGCACCGAAATGTCCGCGGACTACGAGCCCGACAATGTCCGCTACGAGCTGGCCGGGCCTGTACGGCAGGGGACGCTGACGGTCGTCGACGGCGTCATCACGGTCATCGAGACGGCCGGCACCACCACGACCGCACTCCTCCAGATCATCGATGCGGACTTTCCGCGCTTTGCCGGCCGGCTGGTGCTGACCAGTACCCGCATGATCGTCACCGCGCCGGACGGCGAGATTCAGTCCGGGTCCATCGATGTCGCCGGCGCCAACGGCAGCGTCACGCTCACCTTCCTGGGCGACGACCAGGTCCTGCTCGAGCTCGATGCCGATGACGACGCCACGGCCGAGGTCAGCCGCACGCTCAGCCTCTCGGCCCTCGAACTCACCGCCTTCTGATGCGACGCGCTCTGGCGCCGGTCTGCTGCGCCCTCGTGGCGTGGCCGGCCTGGGGCCAGCCGGCCGCCCTTGGCGTCGAACTGGGCGTCGCGGCAGGCTATCGCCAGCTCGCCGAACACGACAGCGACGGTGACCGCCTGCTCGAAGAGACCGGCACCGCGCCCTCGCTCCGGATCGAAGGGTGGCGCACACTCGGGCCGGGTTCGGTGTTCGCCGGGCTCGGCGCGACCCGACAGGTGCTCGACTATGACGGCCGCAGCCAGCTCGGCAGGCCGATCCGCACCCGCAGCGACTACCGGGGCGAGCGACTGTGGCTGGGCTATCGGCTGGCGCTCGGGCCGGCCTGGCACCTCGCGCTGCGCTGGGAACGCAGCACCCTGCGGCGGTCGATCCGCCCCGTTGGCCCAATCCGGGGGCTGGACGAAAATTATCGGGGCGACTGGCTCGGGCTCGGACTGCGCTACCGGCCGGCCGCTGCCGGTGTGGACTGGGTCGAGGCAAGCTGGCTCCGCGCCATCGACAGCGAGGTGACCGTCTCGTCCGAGGGCGCGATCGATCCCGTAGCACTGCCCCTTCCCCGTCGCGACGCGCTCCATCTGGTCGCGCGGATCCCCGTGCTGGGAGCGGGCACTGGCGCCGCCCTGGCGGTCGAGCCCGCCCTGTCCTGGGGGCGAACCGGAGCCTCCGACGAGCGCCCCTGGACCCGCGACGGCATCCCCCGCGGTCGCCTCCATCAGCCTCGCCAGACCGAGTGGCAGCTGGGGGCCGGCCTGGTCCTGAGCTGGTAGACGGCGCCACCAATTCCCTTGCCGCGACGCCGGGAGTAGCATGGGGCTGTTGCGTCCCCTCCTCCGACGACCATGCGCTTTCCCATCCCCGCCCTTCTCGTCGTCCTGGCCCTGACCGCCTGTGGCGGAGGCGGCGAGGTGTCCCTCGACAGCGGCGGCGACAGCGGTGGCGAAGAGAGCACGCCGGCAGCGATCACCGGCACCAACATGGAGACCGTCGCCGGCATGAGCGTTTCGCTGGCCCGGGCCGACCTGTCGAGCGTGACCGAGGCGGGCGACGCGGTCACCGGCGCGGTGGTCACGCCAGCTTCCCGCATCACGATCGCCAGGGCCGCCGCGCTCGTGGTGCAGGTCTTCCGCGACCAGGCCCTGTCGCCGCTGCCGTCTGATCTGGTCGCCGGGGTTACCGTCGACCGCAGCGAGGACTGCGAGGAGTCCGGCGAGGTTCGCATCGCCATCACCAGTGACGACGACAACCTGCTGACTCTCGACCCCGGCGATCAGCTGGTGCTGGACTTCGACGCCTGCCGGCAGGACGCCGAGACGGTCGATGGCCGCCTGAGCCTCACCGTGACCCAGCTCAGCGGCCGCCTCGACGGCGTCGGCAGCGGCACGCTGCTGGCCCGTTTCACCGATCTCAGCGTCACCGACGGCGTGGATCGCCTGACGGCCAACGGCACGATGACGGTAACGATCGACGTGGTCGACGGCCAGGTCAGCGCCACCGGCCACTCGGAGGACATGCGCTACACCCTTGGCGTCGCGGGCGACGAACTCGTCATCACGGTGCGGGAGGGCAGCGTCAGCTTCACCGAAAATGCGCTCACCGGTACGACAGTCACGGTCAGCGAGGACTTCGTCGCGATCACCGTCGACTTCGACGGCATCGCGCGCATCGGCACCGAGATTCCGCTGATGGTGGACCCGGCCCACACGATCCTCTCCGGCAGGCTGCGGGTGGATGGTCTCGACAGCATCCTCTTCCTCACCTTCCTCGCCGCCGGCGAGGTGCTGCTCGAACTGGACGACGACGCCGATGGTCTGATCGACATCACCCGCCTCACCACGGTGGGCCTGCTGCCCTTCGGCCTGCCCTGACAGCAGGGCGGCGCGATCGCCCCGCAAACGCAATTCATCGCCCTCCTGAAGAGGCTTCGCTTGAGCGCGGGCGCGCGGCGACCTAGCATGACCGTCACCAGAACAAGACCGCGCGCAAGCGCGAAACCGGAGGAGATCCATGGCGGACACCACCGCTGCGCACCCCCGCGTCGGCCTCTTGGCCACCTGCCTGATGAACGTGTTCAGGCCCAACATCGGCTTCTCGGCCGCCGAACTGCTCGAGCGGGCCGGCTGCCGCGTTGAGGTCCCCGGCAGCCAGACCTGCTGTGGCCAGCCGGCCTATTCGGCCGGTGACGACGACGCCGCCCGGGCCATGGCCAGGCAATTGATCGCCCAGTTCGAAGACTACGACTACCTGGTCAGCCCGTCCGGCTCCTGCGTCGGCACGGTGCACAAGTATCCCGCGCTGTTCGCCGACGACCCGGCATGGCAGAGCCGCGCCCAGGCCCTGGCCGACAAGGCCTACGAGCTGCTGTCCTTTCTGGTGGACGTGCGCCAGGTGGACATCCAGGCCAGCTACGCCGGCAAGGCCACCTACCACGACTCCTGCAGCGGCCTGCGCCAACTCGGGGTCAAGCGTCAGCCCCGCGAGCTGCTGTCGAAGGTCGAGGGGCTCGAACTGGCCGAGATGGACGACGCCGAGGTGTGCTGCGGCTTCGGCGGCAGCTTCTGCGTCAAGTACCCGCAGATCTCCGAGAAGATGGTGGACGACAAGCTGCGCTCGATCGCCGAATCCGGCGCCGACACGCTGCTCGGCGGCGACCTCGGCTGCCTGATGAACATGGCGGGCCGGCTGCGCCGCACCGGCGCGAAGGTGCGCGTCTGGCACACCGCCGAGGTCCTGGCCGGCCGCACCGACGGCCCGGCCATCGGCGAGGAGGAATCGCGATGAAAGCCCTGCCCGGTACTTTCGACAGTCGCGCTGCCGTCGCCCTCGCCGACCCGTCCCTGCAGAAGGCCCTGAAGAACTTCAAGCCGCTGTTCGTTGCCAAGCGCGCCGCCGCGGTCGCCGAGCTGGACGGCTTCGAGCAACTGCGCGAGACCGCCGCGGCGATCAAGGACGCGGTGCTCTCCGAGCTCGACGTCTGGCTCGAGCGCTACGCCGCCAAGGTCGAGTCCCTCGGCGGCCATGTGCACTTCGCGAGCGACGCCGCCGAGGCCCGCGAGATCATCCGCGAAATCTGCCGCAAGGCCGACGCCAAGACCATCTGCAAGGGCAAGTCGATGGTCTCCGAGGAGATCGGCCTCAACGAGGTGCTCGAAGACGACGGCTACAAGGTCGTCGAGACCGACCTGGGCGAATACATCATCCAGCTCGCCAAGGAGCCGCCGTCGCACATCATCGCGCCGGCCATCCACAAGACCCGCGAACAGGTCGCCGACCTGTTCGAGCAGAACCACCCGGGCCGCCCCCGCGAGGACAGCGTCGCCGGTCTCGTCAATGAGGCCCGCCACGCCCTGCGCGAGCGCTTCTTCCAGTCCGACGTGGGCATCACCGGCGGCAACTTCCTGATCGCCGAGACCGGCACCAGCATCATCGTCACCAACGAGGGCAACGGCGACCTGACCCAGACCCTGTCGAGGGCGCATGTGGTGACCTCCGGCATCGAGCGGGTCATCCCGACCCTCGACGACCTCTCGGTCTTCCTGCGCCTGCTGGCCCGCAGCGCCACCGGTCAGGACACCGAGTGCTACACGACCCTGTCCTCCGGCCCGAAGCGCCCGGGCGACCCGGACGGCCCCGAGGAGTACCACGTGGTGCTGGTGGACAACGGCCGCTCGAAGATGCTGGCCGGCCGCTTCAGCCAGATGCTGCGCTGCATCCGCTGCGGCGCCTGCATGAACCACTGCCCGGTCTATGGCGCGGTCGGTGGCCACGCCTACGGCTGGGTCTACCCGGGCCCGATGGGCTCGATCCTGACCCCGCTGTTCAATGGCCTCGCCGAGAACTACGACCTGCCCAACGCGTGCACCCTGAACGGTCGCTGCCAGTCGGTCTGCCCGGTCAAGATTCCGCTCACCGACCTGATCCGGACCATGCGCAACGAGCAGATCAAGGCCGGCCTGATGCCGGCCAGCCAGCGCCGGATGATGGCGGCCTGGGGCTGGGTCGCCCGTCAGCCGGGGCTGTACCGGGCCTTCGAGAAGCTCGGTAGCAAGATGCTGCGGCTGCGCGCAGGTCGCTCGGGCAGCCTGTCGAGCCTGCCCGGCGCGGGCGCCTGGACCCGGGTCCGCGACCTGCCGGCGCCCTCCGGCCCGACCTTCATCGACCAGTGGAAAGCCAAGGGAGGCCAGTCATGAGCCGCGAGACCGTCCTTCACAGCATCCGCCGGGCCATCAGCGAGCGCGGCGTGCGCGGCCGCTTCGAGCTGCCCGCGCGCCCGCCCGCCCCGACCTATGGCGAGGGCCGTCTCGAGCGATTCACCGAGCGGCTCGTCACCCACGCCTGCAGCTGGGAGGCCATCGACACCCTCGAGCAACTGCCGGACCGGGTCATGGCCTGGCTCGAGGGCAAAGGCCTGCCCCCCCGCTTCGCCGTCGCGCCGCCGCTGATGGCGCTGCCCTGGCCCGAGATCGCCGAGCGGCACTGCGACCGCGCCGGCATCGACGAGTCGGTGGCGGTGTCGCTGGCCTTCGGCGGCATCGCCGAGAGCGGCAGCCTCGCCATGTACTCCGGCCCCCAGTCTCCGATCACCCACAACTACGTCCCCGAGTTCCATCTGGTGGCCCTCTTCGCCGACGACATCCGTGACAGCCAGGAGGGCATCTGGGAGAAGGTGCGGGCCACCGGCGCGATGCCCCGCGCCCTGAACCTGATCGCCGGACCATCGCGCACCGGCGACGTGGAACAGACCATCCAGCTCGGCGCCCACGGTCCCCGCCAGGTGCACGTCATGGTGGTTCATGCAAAGCCGTCGACAAGTTAGGTTAAGAGCCGGGCGCGGAGTGTAAGCGGTCGGTATCGACGACACAGGCCGCGGCACCCGCCATAACGGCTCAGGCCACTGATTTACAGAGCATTTTTTCTCCCGGCACGACGTAAGCGTCGTGCCGGTTTCGTATTCATCCCCTTACAAGCCCCGCGGGCGCGGCGTCGGCACTCCCCGTATCGTGAAGTCGTGCAGGAGCGGAACAGCGCTGCTGCCGACCCCTAGATCAGGAGGCAAGACCATGAACAAGATCATCCGCACCCTGCTGACCGCGGTCGCCGCGACCTCGATGCTGCTCGCCGCCGGCACCGCCAGCGCCCACGACCGGGATCGCGACCACCGCTCGCGTCACGAGTGGCGTGACGACAACCGACATGACCACGGCCACCGCCACTGGAAGGAAAAGCGCCGTCACTGGAAGAAGCATCGCCACGAGGAGCGCCGTGCCCGCTATCGCGACCATCGCGAAGTCGTCAGGGAGCGCGTGATCATCCGTGAGCGCCCGATCTACCGCCACTACGAGTCCCGCCGGTCCTACCCCGAGGCGGGCCTGGTGATCGGTGTCAATCTCCCCCCGCTGGTGATCCCGTTTCCCTGAGGGGCGCAGCGCGCCCCCACCGACCCTAGAGCGACTCCACCAGCCAGTCGATGAAGGCCTCGGCGGTGGGCCGCCCGGCACCGATGCCGGTCAGCGCCCAGTAGCCCAGCGGGGAGCGCGGGCTCTGGGGCAGGACCGGTACGAGCCGGCCCGCCTCGAGCCATGCGGCGGCGATGCGCCGGGTGCACAGGGCCACCCCGAGTCCGCTGGCAGCGACCTCGAGCAGCATGCCCAGATCGTTGAGCACCGACCCCCGCTCCGGCTCGGGCTGGGGGTCGCCAATCGCCCCGAACCAAGTCCGCCAGGGCAGCAGTTCGGCACGCAGCAGTTCCACCCGCGCCAGGTCCGTGGGCGTGCGGATCGTATGGGTGCTGGCGTAGGCGGGCGAGGCCAGCACCACCAGTTCGTCCTCGAACAGCGAGCGCACCGCCCGCCCGGGGTAGTGTCCGTCGCCCCAGCGCACCTCGACGTCGGCGGCCTCGGCGCTGAGATTCACGAGGGGCACCACCACATTGAGGGTGATCTCCACCTCCGGATGCCGGCGCAGGAACTCTGGCAGGCGCGGCATCAGGAGCTGGCGGGCGAAAGTGGGGGGCAGCGACACCCGCAGCCGCTCCCGTTCCGCCGCCATTGCCCCGCTGCCGTGGGCCAGCATCTCGAAGGCCTCGCGCACGCTCTCCAGGTAGCGCCGCCCGGCGCTGGTCAGGCGCACGCCGGCGGGGGTGCGCTCGAAGAGCTGCAGGCCGAGCTGGGCCTCGAGCTGGCGGATACGGTGACTGACCGCGCTGGCCGTCACGCACAATTCATCGGCTGCCGGTGCGAAGCCACCCAGCCGGGCCGCGGCCTCGAAGGCGGCCAGGGCATGCAGCGGTGGAATGCTGCGCAGGGGCAGGTTCACGCGAAGCGCGACTCGGGCAGCGGAATAAACTCTTCGTCGCCCGGCACGGCCGGAAAATGGCCGCCCTCCCAGTCCGCGGCCGCCTGCTGGATCCGCTCGCGGCGGGTCGACACCAGATTCCACCACATGTAGCGCGGCTCGGGCAGCGCCTCGCCGCCGATGACGACCAGGCGGGCGCCATCGACGGTGGCCACGGCAGGCGCCGAGTCCGGCCGCAATACCGCCAGCGTGTCTGGCGGCAGCGGCACACCGTCGAGGCTGATCGATCCGTCGACGCAATAGACCGCCCGCTCGGCGACGACGGCCGGCACGTGCCAGGCTGCGCCGGCGTCGAGGGACACGTCCAGATAGAGCGTATCCAGCGCCGCGGCGACCGGTGAGCGCTGTCCGTGCCATTCTCCGACCAGCACGCGCAGGCTCACGCCGCGGTCGCGAGCCTCGGGCAAGGCGTGAGCCGGCGTGTGGGCAAAGTGGGGCGCGCACTCCTCTTCGGCAGCCGGCAGCGCCACCCACAACTGCAGGCCGTGGATGCGCCGCGCCTGGCCGAGCAGGTCCTCGGGGGTGCGCTCGGAGTGCACGATGCCCCGCCCGGCGGTCATCCAGTTGATGGCACCGGGCTCGATGCGCTGGACGCTGCCGAGGCTGTCCCGGTGCAGGATCGCCCCTTCGAACAGATAGGTGACCGTCGCGAGGCCGATGTGGGGATGCGGGCGCACGTCATGGCGCGCCTCCGGCGCCACGTCGAGCGGACCGAAGTGGTCGAAGAAGATGAATGGCCCCACCGAGCGACAAGCGCCCTGGGGCAACAGGCGGCTGACCTCGAAGCCGCCACCGAGGTCACGCCGTCGTCCTTCGAGCGCGTGGAGAATCGCCATGGGCAACCTCAGGCCAGCCGGCGCGCGGTATCCACCAGCGCGTTCAGCGTGGATTCGAACATGTCCTGCTGGCGGGCCTCTGCGAGCCGGCCGTCGGCGCCGATGGCCTTGCCGGCCATGCCGACCCCGAGCTGCTGGGGGATGACGTGCAGGCCGAGATAGCCGAGGATGTCGCGCAGGTGGAAGAGGACCCGGACACCGCCCATCGGGCCGGGAGAGGTCGCCATCGCCGCGGCTGCGCGGCCGGCGTACACCTTGCCGCCCGAGCGCTCGGCGTCGTCCGGATTCGGGCGCGAGCACCAGTCCAGGGTGTTCTTGAGGAGCGGCGTGATCGAGCCGTTGTATTCGGGGCTGACGACCAGCAGGCCCTGGCTCTCGTAGAGCCTGCCCTGGAGGGACACCGCCGCCTCGGGCAGGCCGGACTCGGCCTCCAGATCGCCGTTATAGAGGGGCATCGGGTAGTCGGCCAGTTCGATCAGGTCGACCGAGGCCCCTCTGGCCTCCAGGGGGGCGACGCTGGCTGCGGCCAGCCGCCTCGCCAGCGACCCGTTTCTCGAACTGCCGGCCATGACCAGGATTCTCGGGGTGCTCATGCTGCGCCTCCAGATGCGTTCGGGCACGACGGGAACCGGCAGGATAGACCCTCAGGCGCCCGAAGGGCACCCCCTGCCGGCCCATCCGGTGCCGGACCTGACCGGAGGGCCGCTGCGGGGCCGACCGTTCGCGATGCCGAAGCGGCGCGACCGGGCCCCGACGAGCTCGTGGCTGCCGGGCGAAGCGACGCTCCGCTAGGCGCGGGGCACCCGCCCCATCAGATAGAAGGCCTCGTTGGGGGGCGTGCCGGTCAGGTGCACGAGGCGGTTGCTCATGGCGAAGAAGGCCGTGATCGCGCCGATGTCCCAGATCGCCTCGTCGTCGAAGCCGTGGCCGCGCAGCGCCTCGAAGTCCGCCGGATCGAGCGCCTCCCCCTGCTGCGAGAGCTTGACCGCGAAGTCGAGCATGGCCTGCTGGCGCGGCGAAATCTCGGCCTTGCGGTGGTTGGTGGCGAGCTGGTCGGCGACCCGGGGGTTCTTCGCCCGGATGCGCAGCACCGCGCCGTGGGCCACGACGCAGTACAGGCAGTGGTTGAGCCCGGAGGTCGCCACCACGATCATCTCCCGCTCGGCCTTGGTCAGGCCGGCGTCCTTTTCCATCAGGGCATCGTGATAGTCGAAGAAGGCGCGGAACTCGGCCGGCCGGTGCGCCAGCATCAGGAAGACGTTGGGCACGAAGCCGGCCTTCTCCTGCACGGCGAGGATGCGATCGCGCACGTCGTCGGGCAGGTCGGCCAGTTCTGGGACCGGGAAGCGGCTGATCGATTCGGTCATGCGTGCGCTCCCCTCAGCGATTGACGTCGACCACGACGCGGCCGCGCACCCGCC
Organism: Rhodocyclaceae bacterium; assembly: GCA_020445665.1. GTDB lineage: Bacteria > Pseudomonadota > Gammaproteobacteria > Burkholderiales > Rhodocyclaceae > Cognatazoarcus. The sequence continues at coordinate 24,436 of JAGRGD010000160.1, read as the reverse complement.
CCTCGAGCAGGGCCGAGGCGGTCTCGATCGCCTCGCCCAGACCGATCTCGGTGACCATCAGGTCGAGCAGCGAGACGTCCAGGTCGCGGGCCAGGCGCTGCCATGCGACCAGGCGATCCTCGCGGGGGCACATCACGCTGTCGATGCCTGCCAGCGTCACGCCGCGCAGGATGAACGGGGCGACGGAGGCCGGCAGGTCCATGCCCTGCGCCAGGCCACAGGCCGTCACGACGCCGCGGTAGCGGGTCGTCGCACAGACGTTGGCGAGGGTATGGCTGCCGACCGTGTCCACCGCGCCGGCCCAGCGTTCCTTGCCGAGGGGACGGCCGGGCTCCGAGAACTGGGCGCGGTCCACGATGCCGGCCGCACCGAGACGCTTGAGATAGTCCGACTCCTGGGGCCGGCCGGTGGAGGCGATGACGGTGTAGCCAAGGCGGGCGAGGATCGCCACCGCGACGCTGCCGACGCCCCCGTTGGCGCCGGTGACGAGGATCTCGCCGTCATCGGGCTTGACGCCGTGGCGCTCCAGCGCCAGCACGCACAGCATCGCGGTGTAGCCGGCGGTGCCGATGGCCATCGCCTGACGGGCGCTGAAGGCGGTCGGCAGCGGGACCAGCCAGTCGCCCTTCAGGCGGATGCGCTGGGCCAGCCCGCCCGGGTGCACCTCGCCCACGCCCCAGCCGTTCAGCACCACCGCGTCCCCCACCGGGTAGTCGGGATGGGTGCTCGATTCGACGGTACCGACCATGTCGATGCCCGGCACCATCGGGAAGCGCCGCACCACCGGGCCCTTGCCGGTGATCGCGAGGCCGTCCTTGTAGTTGAGGGTCGACCATTCGACCCGCACGGTGACGTCGCCGTCGCCCAGCACTGCGTCGTCGATATCGGTGTAGGTCGCCCGGTAACCCGCGTCGTCCTTCTCGATCAGGATGCCCTTGAACATGTGTCCTCCTCGGTGATGTCCGTGCGCCACGCGGCGCTTCAGTTCGGTGAGCCGGTCTGCCCCCATGGCAGGGTCCGGAAGAATCCGTCGGCGAAGCGCCGCAGGGGCGCGTCGTCCTGCTCGAGCTTTGCCCGCAGCACCGCGCCTTCCCAGCCGATCCAGAAGAACTCGGCGAGGGCATCGCAGTCGGCGTCGCCGGCGAGGCTGCCATCGACCCGGGCGCATTCGAGGCACGTGCGCAGCCGGCTCTGCCAGTCCTCGAAGACCGCCAGCAGCCGCGCCCGGAACGATTCGGGCAGGGTGTTCATCTCCTGCCCCAGATTGCCGACCAGGCAGCCCCGCCGGAAGCCGTGGCGGCGCATGCCCCGGGCAGCATCCTCGACGAAGGCCTCGATGCGCGTCAGCGGTGGCCGCGAGGCGTCGAGCAGGGCGCGGTCGAGCTTGCGCGCGAAGTAGATCGCGTAGGCGTCGATGACCGCCATGCCGAAAGCTTCCTTGCTCGGGAAGTAGTGATAGAACGAGCCTTTCGGCACCCCGAGCCGACGCAGGATCTCGTCGAGGCCGGTCGCGGTGAAGCCCTTTTCGGTCAGCACCTCGACGCCGGCGCGCAAGAGCGCCTGACGCGTGTCGAGACGGCCTTCGAAACTGCGCGGGGGTCGCCCCCGGCGGCGGCTGGCAACGGATTCCATGGGCAAATTCTAGACCAGTCGTCTACAAAATCAACGATCCGTTGGCGAAAATGTTTCAGGAAACAAAAACCTCTTTTAGTTCATGGTGTTGCGAAAATCACACAACACAACATCCGCTTACGCCCGAGGGTCACGGTCAGGCGCAGAATGGCGCCGTCGTCAAAGAGGCGACACCCCGCTTTACCCTGGAGAGACATCATGAGCGCCATTCACCGCCAACTGCCCCGGTTCGCGTTCCCCGGCGTCAAGAAAAGCACGTCGGTCAAACCCCGCAGCCGGCCGCCGATGCCCGCCGCGACCGGCAACGCACAGCAGCAGGCCCAGCAGCCGGAGTCGGAACCGGTCGCCGTACCGGGCTATAACTGAGGCCGCAAAAAGGGCGGCCGAAGCCGCCCTTGTCGCGTCGGATTGCGCCGCCCGGCGGCGCGACTCAGCTGCGCGGCTCGTTCGCGAGCCCACGCCACAGGCAGTAGCACATCACCACCAGCACGATCGCGAACGGGAAGCCGGTCGCGATCGCGGCCGCCTGTAGCGAGGCCAGCCCGCCACCGAGCATCAGCGCGATAGCCACGAGGCCCTCGAAGACGGCCCAGAAGACCCGCTGGGGTACCGGCGCGTCCAGCTTGCCGCCGGCGGTGATCGTGTCGATCACGAGGGAGCCGGAGTCCGACGAGGTGACGAAGAACACCAGCACCAGAACGATGCCGATGGCCGACAGCAGGCCGGACAGGGGCAGGGGCTCGAGCATCTTGAACAGCGACAGTTCCGGGGTCCAGTTGGTGACGGTCTCGACGACACCGCTGTAGCCGGTGTCGAGGAACTGATGCACCGCGGTGCCGCCGAAGGCACTCATCCACAGCACGCACAGCAGGGTCGGGACCAACAGCACGCAGATCACGAACTCGCGCACGGTCCGCCCCCGCGACACCCGCGCGATGAACATCCCCACGAAGGGCGACCACGAGATCCACCACGCCCAGTAGAAGGTCGTCCAGCCGTGCATGAAGTCGGTGTCCTCGCGGCCCACCCAGTTGGACAGGGGCACGACGTCGAGGAGGTAGTTGCCCAGCCCGCTGACGTAGCCCGAGAGGATGTCCCCGGTCGGCCCGACCACGATCACGAAGAGCAGCAGCAGCAGGGCGAGGATCATGTTGATCTCGCTCAGCCGCTTGACCCCCCCGTCCAGGCCGGCGACCACCGACAGGGTCGCTGCGCCGGTGATGAGCAGGATCAGGATGACCTTGGCGGTGTCCGTCGCCGGCACGTCGAAGAGATAGTTGAGACCGGCGATGGCCTGCTCGGCGCCGAAGCCCAGCGAGGTCGCCAGCCCAAACAGGGTGGCGAAGACCGCCAGGGTGTCGATCAGGTGCCCCGGCCACTTCCAGACCCGGTTGCCGATCAGCGGGAAGAAGGCCGCACGAATGGTCAGCGGCATGCCGTGGTTGTAGGAGAAGAAGGCCAGCGACAGGGCGACGACCGCGTAGATGGCCCACGGGTGCAGGCCCCAGTGAAAGATCGTCGCCGCCATGCCGATGGCGCGCGCCGCCTCGGGGTCTTCCGCCGAGACCCCGAGCGGTGGATTCTGGAAGTGATAGACCGGCTCGAGCACGCCGAAGAACATCAGGCCGATACCCATCCCGGCCGCGAAGAGCATCGCGAACCAGCCGGCATAGCTGTAGTCCGGCTTGGCATCGGCGCCGCCGAGGCGGACCTTGCCGAGGGGCGACACGATCAGGAACAGGCAGAACAGCACGAAGATGTTGGCGGCCCCCATGAAGACCCAGTCGAAGGTCGAGGTCAGCCACGGACGAAGGTCGCCGAAGAAGGTCTTGGCCCCCTCGGGGAACATCAGCACGAAGGCCACGAAAGCGACGATCAGCCCCGCCGAGATCACGAAGACCGGATTGTGGATGTCGAAGCCGAGGACCTCGACGTTGTCCTGCCCCACCTCATAGCGGATCGTGTGTGGCTCGTGCATGCGTCCTCCTGGTCCCGATAACGGTCGAATACGGGAAGCCGAATCGCCCGAGGGCACGACCTTCCGCTCGACCTAAGGTCACAAGTGGAGCGGCAAGGGTCAAGTCTGTTTCTCCAAAACTTCTTTGTTGCAACACTCATCACCCGGTCAGGCGGCCTCCTGCCTCGACCACCCGCGCTCCGTTTGACCCTGCCATTGATGGCGATGGAGGATGTCGCCGTCGGGCGGGCCGCCGCCGCCGGACGAAATGCAAATTTCTGTTACGCCGACAGGATCCCCGATGCCGACTCCCGCGATTCCCGCCATCTGGATGCGTGGCGGCACCAGCAAAGGCCTCTTCTTCGAGCCCACCGACCTGCCCGCCGACGCCGCCACCCGGGACGCGCTGCTGCTGCGGGCGATGGGCAGCCCCGATCCGTACGGCAAGCAGATCGATGGCCTCGGCGGCGCCACGTCGAGCACCAGCAAGGTCGTTCTGGTCGGCGCCTCCCGCCGGACGGACTGCGATGTGGACTACTGGTTCGGTCAGGTGCCGATCAGCGCCGGCCCGATCGACTGGTCGGGCAACTGCGGCAACCTGACGGCGGCGGTCGGCCCCTTCGCCGTGTGGCGGGGTCTGGTCGCTGCACCGGCCAGCGGCGAGTGCCGCGTTCGCATCTGGCAGGCCAACATCGGACGGCGCATCGTCGCCGGATTCCCGGTGCGGGACGGCCGACCGGTCGAGCAAGGCGACTTCCGGCTCGACGGTGTCGCCTTCCCGGCAGCGCCGGTGCGACTCGACTTCCTCGATCCGGCCGGCGGCGACGAGCGCCCGCTGTTCCCCACCGGCCGCCTGCGCGAAGCGCTGACCGCCGGCCCGCGGCGGATCGAGGCGACACTGATCAATGCAGGCAACCCGATGGTCGTGGTCAACGCCCGGGATCTGGGCGTGGACTGCGCCGCCCGCTCGGCCGATCTGAATGCCTCGTCCGGCCTGCTGGCCACTTGCGAGGCCATCCGGATCGCCGGCTCGGTCGCGATGGGGCTCGCACCGGACGCGGCCGCAGCCGGCCAGCGCGGGCACACGCCGAAGCTGGCGCTGGTGGGGCCGCCCGTCGCCTTCCAGGCGGCCGACGGGCGCGACGTATCGACATCGGATGCCGACCTCGCCTGCCGGGTGCTGTCGATGGGCCAGTTTCATCACGCGATCCCGGGCACCGCCGCGGTGGCCCTGGCCTGCGCGGCGGCGATCCCCGGCACGGTCGCGGCGGCGCTGGCAACGCGAGAAGCCGACCCGATCCGCCTCGCCCATCCGTCCGGTGTGACCGAGGTGGCTACCGCGCTGACCGGGCACGGCATCGCCACCCGCATCGAGCGGGTCTCGATGGTCCGCTCCGCGCGGGTCCTGATGACGGGCGAGGTGTTCGTCGCGAGCGAGGCAGCGGCGTCGGCCGGACCGACGCGCACCGAATGACACCCCGCCGGGCGCGAGCGACCTGACGATTCCGCCGTCCATTCAAGGTGATACGCCGGCGCGGCGCGAGCACGCCTCGCCCGAAAACCGCGACACATCGTGAAACATTGCGCAGCCCCCGCCGGCATCTGATTGCCCCACGGCAGGCGGCTCTATATCTTCCGATCTATCAAATTCACTCTTTTACACATTTCGATGCAGAGCAGCGGCACGGCGTCGGGATGGGGCAGGGCATATGGACATTACCCTTCGGGACTGGCAGATCGTGTGCGTCGAAGGCCACCGCGGCCCACAGCTCCGCCTGGCCGGCCGGAGCGAGGCGGACGCCCAGTATCGGATCAGTTCGATGGTGGTTGCCTACGACCCGGACGCCGGCGAGGCCGAGACCGCATCGGGTAAGCGCTACACCCTCCGCGGCGAGCGGGGCGGCATCGAACGGATCGAGCGTGTCATCGCGGCCTATCGCCGGCGCCATGGCATGGTCGGGGTGCGCATGGTCAGCGAAGAGGAAGCGTTCAACCTGTTCCAGCTGCAGGCCACGCAGATCTCCGACTACAGCTCCGGCCAGACCATGATTCTGGGCTGATCGGCGGCCCCAGGCGCCGGGATTGCCTTACCATCGGGGCCATGACGGATTCGACCCGACCCGGCAGCCGCCTCGCCACCGCAGCGGCCCTGCTCCTGTCCGCGATCCTGCTGGCAGGATGCGGGCCCGTCTATCGGACCACACACCACTTCACCCTGCCCGACAGCCAGCGCGGGCGGGAGTGCGTCAACGCCTGCCAGGCGACCCGCCAGCAGTGCGAGGCGACGGCGGAATACGCCTACCAGCAGTGCATGAACCGGGAAGAATCGCGCTACCAGATGTGCGAGGCGCGCAAGTCCTTCGAGCCCGACCCCAAGAAGGGCTGGGACAAGCCCCGCTGCGTCAATAACTGCGCGCCCTGCCCCAGGCCCCATTGCCGCCAGGCCGACGTCAAGACCTGCGACGCGCGCTATCGTGACTGCTACGTCAGTTGCGGCGGCACGATCGAGACCTCGGTGGAATGCACCCGCAACTGCGACGCCGACTGATCAGGACCCACCGCTGCCGCGGATAAACCCCACCAGGTCGTCCCGCACCGGCGCCAGCCAGCGCAGGGGCCAGGCCAGCGCACCGACCAGGGTGGCGTGGCCGACCCGGTCGTAGAGGCGCAGGCGCACCGGCGTCCCCTGCGCCTCGAGCCGCTCGGCCAGCTGGACCGCATTGCGCTGGGGGTTTACCAGCTCATCCTCCCGCGCCGCCACGATCAGTGCCGGCGGCGAACCGTCAGCGTGATGGATCGGCTGCGATTCCGGCGGTGTGTCCGGATGGTGAAAGACCGGCCGGACCTCCGGATTGACCACCGGGATGAAATCATAGGGCCCCGCCAGGCCGGCCCAGCCGGCGAGGATCGCTGGCGTCAGGCCCTGGCCGCCGAGCCAGCGGGGGTCCAGCGCCAGCATCGCGGCGTTGTAGGCGCCGGCACTGTGGCCGGCGACGAAGAGCTGCCCGGCATCGCCGCCCCACTCGCCCAGGTGGCGATGGACGTAGGCGAGCGCCGCGGCCGAATCGTCCAGGAAGTCCGGGTAGCGCACCTCCGGGTAGAGGCGGTAGTCCGCGATCGCGGTGACGATGCCCGCCCCGGCCAGCACCTCGCCGACGAACCGGTACTGGGCGCGCTCGCCCCGGTTCCATGAACCGCCATAGAAGAACAGCACCACCGGCTGCGGCCCGTCCGCCGCCGGCGTCGCCGGCAGATACACGTCGAGTTGCTGGCGAGGGTGCGCGCCGTAGGCCAGCCCCACCTGCCGGGTCACCCCGATGGCCGGCGTCACGGCGTTGAGCAGGCCCGTGCCGGAGCAAGCGGCGAGCAGGACGGTGCAGGCGAGGGGCAGCAGCCAGGCGGACAGGCGCGGGGTCATCGGGTCTCCGTTCGGCAGGTGTGTTACTGCGGGGGCATATCTACAGCAGACCGCAAAACCGCCGTCACGTGCAATCCCCACGGGAACGCGCGAACATGGTGGGCACCGTACCCGAGCGCCCATCGCGGAGTCCGCCATGCCCCCGACCCCCATCCAGACGACGGCCGACGGCCTCGACTGCGCCGACATCCTGATCCCGTCCGGTGACGAGCGCCTGCCGGGCTTCGCGGCGCGCCCGGCCGGGCGCCCGGCGCGGGCGACGATCCTCGTGGTGCAGGAGATCTTCGGCGTCCATGAACACATCCGCGACCTGTGCCGCCGCCTCGCCCACGCCGGCTATCTGGCGGTGGCGCCGGAGCTCTACTTCCGTCAGGGCGATCCCCGTGACATCACCGACATCCCGCAGCTGATCGCGGCCATCGTCAGCCGCGTGCCCGACGCCCAGGTGCTGGCCGACCTCGACGCCACCGCCGCTTGGGCAGCCGGCCAGGACGGCGGCGCGCTGGGCATCACCGGCTTCTGCTGGGGCGGCCGCATCGTCTGGCTGTATGCGGCCCACAACCCGGCGCTCTCGGCCGGCGTGGCCTGGTACGGGCGCCTTCGGTCCGGCTTCGCGCCGGACAGTCCGCGCCAGCCCATCGATGTGGCCGCACAGCTGCTGGCGCCGGTGCTGGGGCTCTACGGCGCCCTCGACCAGAGCATCCCGGCGGCCGACGCCGAGGCCATGCGCGCGGCGCTCGCTCAGGGCAGCCAGCCCGCACAGATCGTCCTTTACCCGGATGCGGGGCACGCCTTCCTCGCCGACTACCGCCCCAGCTTCCAGGCCGCGGCCGCCAGGGACGGCTGGCAGCGCATGCTGGACTGGTTCGCGGCCCACGGCCTCTGAGGCCGGTCGCGAGCCATGACACCCCCCTCCGGCCCGGCCCCGGCGACCCGTCTGTTCGCGCTGCTGGCCGACTTCGTCCGGCGCCACCGGGGCGCCTACGCCAGCGCGGCGGCGATGCTGCTGTCGATCTCGCTCCTGACGGTCTGGATTCCGCGCCAGGTGGGCCAGGTCGTGGATCAGCTCGTCGCGCACCGGACCGACGCCGCCAGCCTGCTCGGCCAGCTCGCCCTGATCGGCGTGGCCGGCGTGGCGATCTATTTCTTGCGCGTCGGCTGGCGCCTGCGCCTGTTCGCCGCCGCCTATCGCCTCGGCGTCGAACTGCGCGACCGCCTTTACCAGCGCCTGACCCTGCACGACCCGCGCTTTTTCCAGCGCCACCGCACCGGCGACCTGATGGCGATGGCCACCAACGACATCGACGCCATCGAGATGGCCAGCGGCGAGGCCTTGCTGGCCGGCTTCGACGGCAGCCTGACCCTGGTGCTGGTGGTGGCGATGATGACCCTCGGCGTGGACTGGCGCCTCGCCCTGGTCGCGCTGCTGCCCTTTCCGCTGATGGCGACGGCCTTCTGGTGGATCGCGCGGCGCATCCACGTGCACTCGCGGGACGCCCTCGACCGCTTCGCGGACATGAACGACCACGTCCAGGAGAGCCTCTCCGGGGTGCGGACCCTGCGCGCCCTGGGCCTCGAGGCAAGGAGCGGCGAGCGCCTGTCGCACCTGGCCGGGCGCGCCAGCGATTCCAGCCTCGCCGCCCAGCGCTGGGAGGCAGCCTACGAGCCGGCGGTCGGGGTGTGCCTGGCCACCGCCACCGCTCTGACCCTGGCGATGGGCGGCTGGCTGGTGTGGCGCGACGAACTGACGGTGGGCACCCTGACCGCCTTCTCGATGTACCTCGGCCAGATGATCTGGCCGATGTTCGCGGCCGGCTGGGTGCTGTCGCTGATCGAGCGCGGCAAGGCCGCCTGGCTGCGGCTGGCGCCGGTGCTCGAGGAGGCACCCCACATCCCGGACGATGGGCCGCGCACGGCCTTCACCCCCGGTGCGCTGGCCATCGACGGCCTCCACTTCCGCTATCCCGGGCAGAGCCGCGACGCCCTCGCCGGCATCGATCTCGCCCTGCCCGGCGGCCAGACCCTCGGCGTGGCCGGCGCCACCGGCGCCGGCAAGAGCACCCTGCTGCGGCTCCTGCTGCGCCAGATCGAACCCTCGGCCGGGCAGCTGCGCTGGGGCGACGCCACCCTGCCCGAGCTGCGCCTGGCGACCCTGCGCCGCGCCCTCGGCTGGGTGCCCCAGGAGCCCTTCCTGTTCTCCGCCACGGTCGCCGAGAACATCGCCCTGGCCCGCCCCGACGCCAGCCAGGACGAGATCGAGGCGGCGGCCCGGCTGGCCGCGATCCACGACGACATCCTGCGCTTTCCCCTCGGCTACGGCACCGCCGTGGGCGAGCGGGGAGTGACCCTGTCCGGCGGGCAGCGCCAGCGCATCGCGATCGCCCGGGCCCTGCTGGCGGACGCCCCGCTGCTGCTCCTCGACGATGCCCTGTCGGCCGTGGATACCGACACCGAGACCCGCATCCTCGCCCACCTGCGGGACACCCGGCGCCACCGCAGCGTGATCGTCGTCAGCCACCGCCTGTCGGCGCTGATGGACGCCGACCACATCGTCGTCCTCGACGACGGCCGCATCGTCGAACAGGGCGGGCACGCGGCGCTGGTGGCGGCGGGCGGCTGGTACGCGCGGCAGTGGCGCTACCAGCAGCTGCAGGCCAGCCTGGAGGCCGCATGAGCAGCGAGGCGAGCCAGGCCGAGGCCAGCGGCAGCGACCTGCGGGGCGGCTGGCGCCGCGCCGACTCGCCCCAGCGACGGGCCATGCACCTGCTCGCCCAGGCCGCCGCCCCCGAGCGGCGGGTGATGGGCGGCGCCCTCGCCGGACTCGCCGCCGCGGCCCTGCTCGAGGCCTTCGGGCCGGTGCTGGCCAAGCTCTTCATCGACCGCCACCTGCTCCCCCGCAACAGCGAACTGGCCACGATGGTCGCGCTCCTCGTCGGCGTCCTCCTGGCCGGCAGCGTCGCCAGCACGCTGCGTTTCTGGCAGCTGACCCGCATGGCGGGCCTCGCGATGCGCTCTGTCCAGCGCCTGCGCGAGCGCGTCTTCGACCATGTCCTGGCGCTGCCGATGGCCTACTTCGACCGCAGCATCACCGGCCAGCTCGTCAGCCGGGTGACCAACGACACCGAGGCGGTCAAGGCGCTCTACGTGCAGGTGCTGTTCGTCATGCTCGACAGTCTGATCGTGCTCGCCGGCGCCCTCGTGGCGATGGCCTGGCTCGACTGGCGGCTGATGGGCATCGTCGCGCTGCTGGTGCCGGCGGTGTTCCTGATCGTCTGGATCTACCAGCGCTGGAGCGCCCCGGCGGTGGCCCGCAGCCGGGCCCTGCGCAGCGACCTCAACGCCGGCCTGTCGGAGTCGATCGCCGGCATGGCGGTGCTCCAGGCCACCAACGCCGCCGGGGCCTTCCGCGAGCGCTTCGGACGCAGCAACGAGGCCTACTATCAGGCGCGCCAGGCCGAGCTGCGGGCCAACGCCTGGCTGCTGCGCCCGGCCCTCGACCTGATCAACCTGCTGCTGCTGTGCGTGGTGATCTGGGTCTTCGGCCTGCGCGAGTTCGGCGGCGGCCTGTCGGCGGTGGAGGTCGGGGTGCTCTACGCCTTCATCAACTACCTGGGGCGGGTCACCGAGCCGCTGATCCAGTTCACGATGCAGTTCTCGATGCTGCAGCAGTCGGTGATCTCGGCGGCGCGGGTGGCGCGCCTGCTCGACGAGCCGACGACGCCGCTTCCCCCCGGCGCCGGCACCATCGGCCCGGGTCGCGTCGCGCTCCGGCGGCTGGGCTTCGCCTACCAGCCGGACACCCCGGTGCTGCACGACATCGACCTGGTGATCCCGGCCGGCGGCTTCTACGGCATCGTCGGCCACACCGGCTCCGGCAAGAGCACGCTGCTGGCGCTGCTGCTGCGCTTCTACCCGCCTTCGACCGGGCAGATCCTGCTCGACGACGCGCCGCTGGCGTCCCTCGACGAGGCCACCCTGCGGGCGACCGTGGGGCTGGTGCCCCAGGAGCCGTTCCTGGTCGCCGACACGGTGCGCGAGAACCTCGATATGGGCCGCGGCCTCGACGAGGCGACGCTGCAGGCGGCGGCGCGGGCCGCCCACGCCGACGGCTTCATCCGCCAGCTCGAGGACGGCTACGAAACGAAGCTGGGTGAAGGCGGCGCGCGCCTGTCGGTCGGCCAGAAGCAGCTCATCGCCATCGCCCGGGCCCTCGCCGGCCGGCCCCGGATCCTGCTGCTGGACGAGGCCACGGCCCACGTGGACTCGGACACCGAACAGATCGTGCAAAGCGCCCTGGAGGCGCTGCGCGGCCAGGTCACGGTGATCGCCATCGCCCACCGCCTGTCCACGATCCGCCACGCCGACCGGATCGTGGTGATGAACCACGGCCGGATCGACGAACAGGGCACCCACGCCGAGTTGATGCGGATCGACGGCGGCATCTACCGCCGGCTGTATGAACTGCAGCAGCTGGAAGGGCCAGGTGGCGCACTTGAGCGTAGGGCGGAAAAGCCGAAGGCGTCATCCGCCGATCCGAATTCCAATTAAGGACACACCCGGCGGATGACGCTACGCGCTTCCGCCCTACGCTGGCTACGAGACAAAGCTGGGTGAACGCGGCGCGCGCCTGTCGGTCGGGCAGAAGCCGCTCATCGCCATCGCCCACCGCCTGTCCACGATCCGCCACGCCGAGTTGATGGGGATCGACGGCGGCATCTACCGGCGGCTGTATGAACTGCAGCAGCTGGAATGGCCGGGTGGCGCACTTGAGCGTAGGGCGGAAGAGCCGAAGGCGTCATCCGCCGATTCATAGCCAACCTGACGGCACATGCGGCGGATGACGCTACGCTCTTCCGCCCTACGTTGGTGAATGCGCATGCCCGGCCGATTTCGGCCCAATGGAGCCGGTCAGAAATCCGAAAAGCTGTCGTTCAACGTGGTGCTCAGCGGCGCGCGCCGGTTTCTTGGTGCGCGTCCGACTGCAGCGAAAAGTTAGGGCACTCACCCGTTCCAGCGTTGATGGAAGAAACAGTGAGCTGCCCTTTGAACTCCTGCTGAAGTAGTGACGTCACCTCGACCACGCGCTTGTGCAGCACGGTTGCGCACATGCGAAGGCGCAGCCTGTCAGGCGATCTCGCCGCGGCGCGTGACACCGCCACTTTGGGGTCAGTAAACCGCTCATTTGCGACGGTGTAGTGGGTCGGAAAGATACTGATCGCCACGGGCTCTGCGGCAACACAAATCCCGCAAACTGCCACGCCAGCCAGTATATGCAGAGGACTCAGCATCGAAGGTCTACGCATGAGTGCTCTAACGTTGGAGTTCGGCGTCATGCGGGTGACGTCTTTCTGTGCACAAGAGTAATGATGTCATGGATAGTCTTGGTGTCCTCCGCTTCTTTTTCCGAGATCGCAATTCCGAAACGCTTCTCTATCCCTTCGACAAGCTCAACATCTACCATGGAGTCGCTGTCCAGGAGGAACCGCAAGTTACAAGAGAAGTCATCATCAGGAATCATCCGGGACACATCAACCTGAAGTTCGTACGCGAGCACCTCCCTTACGCCAGTAACTATCTCGCGCGATATGCCAGAGTCTTGAAAAAACTTTGCGTAGAAATCGTCATCTGATAGTGATCTTCTACCGCGAAACGTGTTTTCGAACTCCCGATTCACTCGTCGCTTCTCGATGAAGAGCCAGGCCCCGAAAGTCAAGGCGAGGACGGCGACTCCGAGCGCGGTATTCATGCGCCGACTTTGTTGTCGACCGCGAATTCGCTGAACAATATGGTCATGCGGAATGGCGTGTGGCGTAGGCAGCTATTTCCATATCGAAATTAGGCGGTGCGTCAGATAAGCCGACATGAAACGCCACAGTCGGTCTCATCGGCTCCACGTGTGCTGATGGCTGCGTGCGGCTAGGCGGAAAGCATACCGTTTCCGCCGGACGGCAGCTATCCGGCTCACCTCCCGATAGGCCGGTTGAGGCCGGTAGCTGCCAATTCACTGGACACCGGTTCGCATCAAGCAACCCATCGCTCCGACCGCAGCCCCCCGGATCCCAGACCTGTCGCGCCTGCGCAACGCCCGCCGGACGGGGTCGGACGCGGTGAACTATGGTGAATAGGGACACGCCCACCCAGCGGGATTCGCCCGACGGAGGGACATCATGAGTTCGAAGCATCGCAACCTGCTGCGCCAGATCTACCAGGATCCGGCGCCCGGCAACATCCAGTGGCGGGAGGTTGAATCGCTCCTCACCCATCTCGGAGCCGATATCCGGCCCGGGCACGGGGCGCGCTTCCACGTCTGGCTCAACCAGCGGGAATACGCCCTGCACCATCCCCATCACGGCAACACCTTCAGCCGCCTGGATGTCCGCCACCTGCGGGATTTCCTCGCCTCGGCGGGCGTTACGCCGGGGAGCTACGAGCACGCGGGCGAGGCCGCGGGAGCAGACTGAGGCGGAAGGGACCGGACGGGCGGTCTTGCAATACGCTGCCGACGCCCCAAGCTAGAGGGTTCGGGCCGCTCCGTGCGGCCGCCCATCGCGCGCCCTCGCGCTGAACACAGGAGCCCCATGCCCAACCCCGATCCCCGCTTCGACCACCTGCTGCAGGGCCTGTCGTCTCGCCCGCAGGGGGGCAACTGGCTGCAGAAGGCCGGCGCCGTGGTGGTGACGATGGTGGTCTTTGCCCTGGCGATGACCTTCTCGGTGGTGCTGTTCGCGGTTGTCGCTACCCTCGGGCTGCTGATCTGGGGCTGGGTGTGGTGGAAGACCCGCGAACTGCGCAAGGTGATGCGCGAACACGCGGCCCACCACGCCCGCGCGGCGCGCGAGGCCGAGGCGCGGGGACCCGGCGCAGGCCCCGGCCCGGGGCAGGCCCGCCGCGATGCGGGTATCGTGCTCGAAGGCGAGGTGATCCGCGAAGTGCCGGACGACGAGCCCCGCCGCCCGGGGACCTGACTCAGTCGTCCTGGACGACACCGCTGGTGACGAGTTCGGCCCACTCGGCATCGGTGAACAACCGCGAGCCCGAGTGGAAGTGCTTGCCCTCCGGGGCCTCCAGCGAGAACGTCCCGCCGCCGGCGCCGTCGAGCGCGTCGAGAATGATCTGGGTTCGCTTCCAGGTTTCGTACTGCATCTTGCCGATGTAGAAGGGGCAGCCGCCCACTTCACCGAGCAAGACATCGGCCGGACCGACCATCAGCTCGCCCGGCAGGTAGCAGTTGGCGGCGCTGTTGTCGCAGCAGCCGCCGGACTGGTGAAACATCAGCGGGCCGTGCTTTGCCTTCAGCAATTCGATCAGCTCCAAAGCCGCCGGTGTGGCGACGACGCGATCGACCATGGTTCTCCCTCCTCGTGAAAGCCATCGGGCGACCCGTATCGGGTCGCCCGCCATCCGGTGTCAACCCGCCCCGCACCGACGGGCGGCGCGGGGCGAGACATCAGAAGAAGCCAAGCGCGTTCGGGCTGTAGCTGACCAGCAGGTTCTTGGTCTGCTGGTAGTGGTCGAGCATCATCTTGTGGGTCTCGCGACCGATGCCCGACTGCTTGTAGCCACCGAAGGCCGCGTGGGCCGGGTAGGCGTGGTAGCAGTTGGTCCACACGCGGCCGGCCTTGATGCCGCGGCCCATGCGGTAGGCGCGGCTGCCGTCGCGGCTCCACACGCCGGCGCCCAGGCCGTAGAGGGTGTCGTTGGCGATCGCCAGGGCCTCGGCCTCGTCCTTGAAGGTGGTCACGGCCAGCACCGGCCCGAAGATCTCCTCCTGGAAGATGCGCATCTTGTTGTGGCCCTTGAAGACCGTCGGCTGGATGTAGAAGCCCTCGGCCAGTTCGCCGGACAGGCGGGCCGGCTCGCCGCCGACCAGGCACTGGGCGCCTTCCTGCTTGCCCAGCTCCAGATACGAGGCGATCTTGGTCATCTGCTCCTGGGAAGCCTGGGCGCCCATCATCGTCTCGGTATCGAGCGGGTTGCCCTGCTTGATGGCGCGGATGCGAGCCACGGCACGATCCATGAATCGATCGTAGATCGATTCATGGATCAGCGCGCGGCTCGGGCAGGTGCAGACTTCACCCTGGTTGAAGGCGAACAGCACCAGGCCCTCGATGGCCTTGTCGAAGAACTCGTCGTCGGCGGCGCAGACGTCTTCGAAGAACACGTTCGGCGACTTGCCGCCCAGCTCCAGCGTTGCCGGGATCAGGCTGTTGGCCGCGGCCTGGCCGATCAGGCGGCCGGTGGAGGTCGAGCCGGTGAAGGCGATCTTGGCGATGCGGTCCGAGGTGGCCAGCGGCACGCCGGCTTCGCGGCCGTAGCCGTTCACCACGTTCAGCACGCCCGGCGGCAGCAGGTCGGCGATCAGGTCCATCAGCACCAGGATGCTGATCGGGGTGGATTCGGCCGGCTTGAGGATCACGCAGTTGCCGGCGCCAATGGCGGGGGCCAGCTTCCAGGCGGCCATCAGCAGCGGGAAGTTCCACGGGATGATCTGGCCCACGACGCCCAGCGGCTCGTGGAAGTGATAGGCGACGGTGTTCTCGTCGATCTCGCTGATGCCGCCCTCCTGGGCGCGCACGCAGCCGGCGAAATAGCGGAAGTGGTCGGCCGACAGGGGCACGTCGGCGTTCAGGGTTTCGCGGATGGCCTTGCCGTTGTCGACGGTTTCGGCGTAGGCCAGTAGCTCGGTATTGGCCTCGATGCGGTCGGCGATCTTGAGCAGCAGGCCGGCGCGCTCGGCCGGGCTGGTGCGGCCCCACTTGTCGGCCGCGGCGTGGGCGGCGTCGAGCGCCAGGTTGATGTCCTCGGCGGTCGAGCGGGCGGCCTTGGTGTAGGGGCGGCCCGTAATCGGGGTAATCACGTCGAAGTACTGACCCTTGACCGGGGCGACCCACTTGCCACCGATGAAGTTGTCGTACTGGGTCTTGAACTGGACCTTGGCTCCGTCCTGCCCGGGGAAAGCGTATTGCATGGAAATCCTCCTGTTCGATTCGGGTGGCTCGCGCTGTTGCGCCACACCCGGCATGCGCAGGGGATGTGCCAGATCACTGTGCACGGAGGGCAATTCCCCGAAAACCCGCACAAAACATGGCGATGCCCGCTATTTCCTTAATCTTTATAGGGATTTGCAGCCGATTGCATAAGTGCCATGGCTCAACAGGTGCTCCACCCCGGATGGAGCAGTTTGATCATGGTATCGGCAGCGCCGTGCGAGTACCGCGTCAGGCGACGGTCCGCACCAGCTCGTCGGTGGTTGGCCGCGCGTAGCCCGGCTGACTGAGCAGTCCATCCTGCACATGGGCCATCAGTTCTGCACAGCGCGGATCGGCGAATGCCTCCCGTGGCGCGCACAGGTAATAGGTCTCGAAGCCAAGCGAGACGAAGTCGAGGCCGAGGGCAATCGCCGTGGCCTTGAGGGCAAAGGCCACGTCCACGGCCCCCGCCGCCACCGCCGCCACCACCGCGAAGTGGGTGAACTCCTCGACCGGATAGCCGCGAATGCTGCTCGGGCTGATGCCGTGTTCGCGCAGCAGGTAGTCGAACCACACCCGCGTTCCCGAGCCCCGCTGGCGGTTGATGAAGCGCACCGACTGGCGCGCCAGGTCGTGGATGCCGCGAATGCCGAGCGGGTTGCCGCGGGCCACCACCAGCCCCTGCTCACGGCGCAGCAGCGGCCGCAGGTAGAGCGGCGGATCCCCGTCGAGACTGCGCTTGACGAATAGCTCCATCGGCAGCCCGTCGGGCACGTGGAAGCCGGCCAGCTCGGCACGCCCCTCGCGCAGGGCGGTCACCGCCTTGGGCGAGCCCATGAAGCGGGCGTCAAGGAAGGGCAGACGGCCCTCGCTGATGCATTGCTGCATGACCAGGTCGTGGCTGCACGCAATGCGCAGCCGCGGCTCGCGCAGGCGCAGGCATTCCCGCAGCTCCCGGTCCAGGTCGGCGAGTTCGCGCTGGATCAGCCCCTGGACCCGGGTCTCGATCTTGTCCACCAGCGCGGCGAGTCCGCGGCCCGCGGCGGTCAGCTGGCTGCCATGTCCCTTGGTCTTTTCCACCAGCTGGCAGCCAAGGACGGTTTCCGCCTCCTTGATCCGGCCCCAGGCCCCGCGATAGGAGCGCCCGGTGCGCTCGGCCCCGCCCTGGAGCGAACCCGTGTCGGCGACGGCATTCAACAGGGCCGACAGGGCGGCCAAGTCGAGTTCCATCGATTCGAGTTCGAGGCTGGTATGCGCCCTGATGTTCAGGCGCGCATCGGCATCACCTTGCATATTTGCCCTCTGCGCCGGGAGTCGTAGTCTTGAGAGGCGACATTCTACACGTCAATGCTTATTCAATAGGCAAGTACAGACCTAATGCAATAGGCCATTCAAGAGGAGAGTTTCATGACCGTATCCCGCCGCCGCCTGCTGGGCGCCCTGTTGGTCAGCGCAGCCGCATGGTTCCAGCCGCTGGCAAGTCAGGCCGCAGACTTCATCACCGTGGCCTCAACCACCTCGACCCAGAACTCGGGCCTGTTCGACCACCTGCTGCCGGCCTTCACGGCCGACACCGGCATCGAGGTGCGGGTCGTGGCGGTAGGTACCGGCCAGGCCCTCGACATGGGCAAGCGCGGCGACGCCGACGCGCTGCTGGTGCACGACAAGATCAAGGAGGCCAAGTTTGTCGAAGAAGGCTATGGCGTAGGCCGTCGCGACGTGATGTACAACGACTTCGTGCTGATCGGCCCGGGCAGCGATCCGGCCGGCATCAAGGGCGGCAACGACATTCAGCTCGCCCTGCAGAAGATCGCGAACAGCAAGCCGCCTTTCATCTCGCGCGGCGACAAGTCCGGCACCCACAGCGCCGAGCTGCGCTTCTGGAAGGCCGCCGGCATCGACCTGGACGCGGTCAAGGGCGAGTGGTATCGCGACACCGGCAGCGGCATGGGCGCCTGCCTCAACACGGCGGCCTCCCTCGACGGCTACGTGCTGTCCGACCGGGGCACCTGGCTCAACTTCAAGAACCGCCAGAACCTGGCGATCCTGGTCGAGGGCGACAAGGCGCTGTTCAACCAGTACGGCGTGTTGATGGTGAACCCCGAGCGTCACCCCCACGTCAAGAAAGCCCTGGTGCAGAAATTCATCGACTGGCTGGTCTCCGACAAGGGCCAGGCCACGATCGGCAGCTACAAGATCGGCGGCGAGCAGCTGTTTTTCCCCAACGCAAGCTGAGCGCCGTTCCCGTCCCGGCGGCAACCCGCGCCGGGACGGGGCGATCACCCATCCATGAAGCACGCCGCGTCCCTGCGCGACCACCTCAGCGACTGGCAGGGTCAGTCGGTCCTGATCGTCGATGACGACGAGGGCGTCGTCCATTTCCTGCGGAGGGCACTCGCCTCCCGCTGTGGCCTCGTCGAAACCGCGCCGGACCTCGCCAGCGCGGCGGCCATCCAGTCACGTGTCCATTTCGACCTGATCCTGCTCGACGTGATGCTGCCCGACGGCTCGGGCATCGACTGGCTCGCCGACCTGCAGCGGACCGCTTTCAGCGGCGACGTGGTGCTGCTGACCGCCTTCGTCGACCTCGAGTCGAGCCTCGCAGCCCTGCGCTCCGGGGCCGCCGACATCCTCCTCAAGCCCTTTCGTCTGGACCAGCTGCTGGTGGCCGCAGGGCGCTGCTTCGACCGTGCCCGGCTGGCCCGCGAGCACGTCGCGCTGCGCCGCACGCTGCAGCGCAAGGACCGATCCGTGGATGGTCTGGTCGGCCAATCTCCACCAGTGCGGCGCCTGCGCGAGGCCGTCCAGCGGATCGCGCCGATGCCGACCACCGTGTTGCTCGAAGGCGAGTCCGGCACCGGCAAGGAGGTCCTGGCGCGCGCCCTGCACCAGCTCAGCCTTCGCAGCGAGCGCCCCTTCGTGCCGGTGAACTGCGCCGCCATCTCGAACCAGCTGATCGAGAGCGAGCTCTTCGGCCACGTCCGAGGGGCCTTCACCGGCGCCTCCGACAACCGCCAGGGACTGTTCTTCTACGCCCACGGCGGCACCCTGTTCCTCGACGAGATCAGCGAGCTGCCGATGGCGATGCAGACCAAGCTGCTGCGCGCCCTCGAGGAGCGCCGCATCCGCCCGGTCGGCTCGGAGCAGGAGATCCCGGTGGATGTCCGGATCATCGCCGCAAGCAACAAGAACCTCGAGGCCGAGATCGCCGCCGGCCGCTTTCGCGAAGACCTCTATTTTCGCCTCGCCGTCGTCTCGATGGCGCTGCCCCCCCTGCGCAACCGCAGGGAGGATCTGCCGGACCTGATCCACTACTTCATGGAGCGCCTCTCGCCCCAGCTCGGCGTCGCCCCGCTGAAGATGACCCGGGCCGACCTGAGCCGCCTGTCCGCCTATGCCTGGCCGGGCAATGTCCGCGAACTGAAGAATTACGTCGAACGCTCGATGATCCTCGGCAGCTTCTCGGCCGGCTCGGACGCGGTGTCGCGGGTGCTCGAGCACGGCGAGGAGGTGGACAGCTCGCTGCGCCTCGAGGACGTGGTCCGGCGGCACATCGAGAAGGTCCTCGAGCTGACCGGGGGCAACAAGTCGGAGGCCGCGCGTCACCTCGGCGTGTCGCGCAAGACCCTCGAGCGCAAGGCCGCCCAGTGGCGGCTCGAGGACGCTGGAGACGCCTGAGACGCCGACAGGCACGGCGCGACTTTCTGTCGAGCAGCGCGACAATTTGTCGCACCCACCAGCCTCTGGCGCGCAGGGCGGAACGCCAAGCCCTTGCTTTGCCGAGAAAATCCCCACTGGCATGTGGATTGCCATATGACCATGCTGCTCGCAGCACATAACGATCCACACAAGGGGGATGAGATGCATCTCAACCGACGCCAGTTCTTCAAGGTGGCGTCGGCGGGCCTGACCGGTTCGAGCCTCGTCGCCATGGGCTTCTCGCCCACGGCGGCCCTGGCCGAGACCCGTCAGTTCAAGCTCGCCAGAACCACCGAAACCCGCAACACCTGTCCCTACTGTTCCGTCGCCTGCGGCGTGATCCTCTATAGCCTCGGCGACAACGCCAAGAACGCGAAATCGCGCATCATCCACATCGAAGGTGACCCGGACAACCCGGTCAACCGCGGCTCCCTCTGTCCGAAGGGCGCAGGCCTGCTGGACATGGTCTATAGCCCCAAGCGCCTCAAGCACCCCGAAGTGCGCGAGCCGGGCAGCACGGAATGGAAGCGGATCAGCTGGGACGAGGCCTTCACCCGCATCGCCCGCCACCTGAAGGATGACCGCGACGCCAACTTCGAGGCGACCAATGCCAACGGCGAGATCGTCAATCGCTGGCTCTCGACCGGCCTGCTGGCCTCGAGCGCGACCAACAACGAAGGCGGCTATCTCACCCACAAGGTCTTCCGCAACCTCGGCATCCTGAACGTCGACACCCAGGCGCGCATTTGACACTCCCCGACGGTGGCCAGTCTGGCTCCGACTTTCGGGCGTGGCGCGATGACCAACCACTGGGTGGACATCAAGAACGCCGACCTCGTCATGATCATGGGCGGTAATGCCGCCGAAGCACACGTCTGCGGCTTCAAGTGGGTCACCCACGCGAAGGAAGAGCGCGGCGCGAAGCTGATCGTGGTGGACCCCCGCTTCAACCGCTCGGCCTCGGTGGCCGACTACTACGCACCGATCCGCTCCGGTACCGACATCGCCTTCCTCGGCGGCGTCATCAACTACCTGCTCTCCAACGACAAGTATCACGACGAGTACGTGCGGAACTACACCGACGCCTCGTTCCTGGTGCGTGAGGACTTCGACTTCAAGGACGGCCTGTACAGCGGTTACGACGCCGACAAGCGCCGTTACGACCGCAGCTCGTGGAACTACCAGATCGGCGAGGACGGCTACGCCCGGGTCGACCCGACCCTGCAGGATCCGCGCTGCGTGTTCCAGCTGATGAAGCAGCACTACAGCCGCTACACGCCGGAGGTCGTCAGCCGCATCACCGGCACGCCGGAAGACCGCTATCGCCGGATCTGCGAAATGATCGGCGAGACCGGTACCGCCGGCAAGACGATGACGATCCTCTACGCGTTGGGCTGGACACAGCACTCGGTGGGCTCGCAGAACATCCGCACGATGGCCATGATCCAGCTCCTGCTGGGCAACATGGGCCGCGCCGGCGGGGGCATCAACGCGCTGCGCGGGCACTCCAACGTGCAGGGCATCACCGACATGTGCCTGCTGACCACCAACCTGCCCGGCTACATGACGCTGGCCCACGAGTCCGAGCAGGACTACGCGGCCTACATGAAGAAGCGCACGCTGCTGCCCTTGCGCCCCGGCCAGATCAGCTACTGGCGGAACTACCCCAAGTTCCACGTCAGCCTGATGAAGTCCTGGTTCGGCGACGCCGCGACGCCCGCCAACGACTTCTGCTACCACTGGGTGCCGAAGTACGACAAGGCCTACGACGTGCTGCACATGTTCGAGCGCATGTACCAGGGCGAGATGAACGGCTTCATCGCCCAGGGCTTCAACCCGGTGGCGGCGGTGCCGAACAAGCGCAAGGTGGTCGCGGGGCTGTCGAAGCTGAAGTTCCTGGTCACGATCGACCCGCTCGAGACCGAGACGGCTGCGTTCTGGGAAAACCACGGCGAGCTGAACGACGTCAATCCGTCCGAGATCCAGACCACGGTGTTCCGCCTGCCGGCGGCCTGCTTCGCCGAGGAGGAAGGCTCGTACACCAACTCGGGGCGTGTGCTGCAATGGCACTGGAAGGGGGCCGACGCGGTCGGCGAAGGCAAGTCGGACAGCGACATCGTGGCCGGCATCTTCGTCAAGCTGCGGGATCTTTACGCCAGGGAGGGCGGTGCATTCCCGGACCCGGTCGTGAATCTCGCCTGGGACTACCTGCACCCCGAGGAGCCCTCTCCCGAGGAACTGGCCAAGGAGTTCAACGGCCGCGCACTGACCGACCTGGCGGATCCGAAAGACCCGACGCGGGTGCTGGTCAAGGCCGGGGCCCAGGTGAAGAACTTCACCCAGCTGCGGGACGACGGCACGACGGCCTGCGGCAACTGGCTCTACTCGGGCTCCTGGAACCAGGACGGCAACAACATGGCCAAGCGGGATCCGAGCGATCCCTCGAAGCTGGGCCAGACCCTCGACTGGGGCTTCGCCTGGCCGGTGAACCGCCGCATTCTCTACAACCGGGCCTCGTCGGACACGGCCGGCAAGGCGTGGGACGAGAAGCGCGACGTGATCCACTGGAACGGCTCCAAGTGGACCGGTAGCGACATCCCCGACTACAAGGGAGACGCCGCGCCGTCGGACGGCATCGGCCCGTTCATCATGAACCCGGAGGGCGTTGCCCGCCTGTTCGCGGTGGGTCGCATGGCCGAGGGCCCGTTCCCAGAGCACTACGAGCCCTTCGAGTCGCCGCTGCCCTACAACCCGATGCACCCGGACAATCCGCTGGTCAAGTCGAACCCGGCCGCCCGCGTTTTCAAGGGCGACATGGAGATGTTCGGCACGGCGGAGGAGTTCCCCTACGTCGGCACCACCTATCGACTCGCCGAGCACTACCACTTCTGGACCAAGAACGTGGAGCTCAACGCCGTCGTCCAGCCCGAGCAGTTCGTCGAGATCGGTGAAGAGCTGGCCGCGGAGAAGGGCATCCGGGCGGGCGACCAGGTCAAGGTGCGCTCGATGCGCGGCCACATCAAGGCCGTGGCTGTGGTCACCAAGCGGATCAAGGCGCTCGACGTCGAGGGCCGCAAGGTGCACACCGTCGGCATCCCGCTGCACTGGGGCTATGTCGGACTGGCCAAGAAGGGCTACATCACCAACACGCTCACCCCCTTCGTCGGTGACGCGAACGTGAATACGCCCGAGTTCAAGGCCTTCCTGGTCAACATCGAGAAAGCTTGAGGAGGAACGACATGGCACTCGACATCATTCGTCGCTCCGCCACCACGACCCCGACCCCGCAGGCGCGGGACTCGGTGGAACTGGCCAAGCTGATCGACACGACGCGCTGCATCGGCTGCAAGGCCTGCCAGGTGGCGTGCATGGAATGGAACGACATCCGCGACGATGTCGGCTCCGTTGACGGCACCTACAACAACCCGACCGACCTCACCTCCAGTTCGTGGACGGTGATGCGCTTCTTCGAGAAGGAGGACCCGAACGACCGCTTCAACTTCGAGTGGCTGATCCGCAAGGACGGCTGCATGCACTGCGCCGACCCGGGCTGTCTCAAGGCCTGCCCGTCGCCCGGCGCGATCGTGCAGTACAGCAACGGTATCGTGGACTTCAACCAGGAGAACTGCATCGGCTGCGGCTACTGCGTCACCGGTTGTCCGTTCAACGTGCCGCGGATCTCCAAGTCGGACAGCAAGGCCTACAAGTGCACCCTGTGCTCCGACCGCGTCGCGGTCGGCCTGGAGCCGGCTTGCGTCAAGACCTGCCCCACCGGCGCCATCATGTTCGGCACCAAGGAGCAGATGACGGCACAGGCGGAGACCCGGGTCACCGAGTTGCAGGGGCGCGGCCATGCGCAGGCCGGCGCCTACGACCCGGCCGGCGTCGGCGGCACCCACGTGATGTACGTGCTCAAGGACGCCAGCCAGCCGCAGCTCATGGGCCTGCCCGACGATCCGCAGATCAGTCCGACGGTGTCGCTGTGGAAGGGCGTCGCCAAGCCGGTCGCCATGGCCGGCATGGCCCTGGCGGCCATCGGCGGACTGTTCCACTACGTCATGAAGGGTCCCAACGAGGTCTCGAAGGAAGTCGAGGCCGAAGTGGAGAAGGAACTGGAGGCCGAGAAATGAAGCGCGATCCGAACGACCTGCAACGCTACACCGCGTCCGAGCGGGCCAACCACTGGGTAGTGGGCATCTGCTTCATCCTGCTCGCCCTGTCCGGCCTGTCCCTGTTCCACCCGGCGCTGTTCCCCCTGTCGTCGCTGTTCGGCGGCGGGACCTGGACGCGCATCCTGCACCCGTGGATCGGCGTCGTCATGATGCTGTTCTTCTTCGTCATGTTCCTGCGCTTCGCCGGCAAGAACCTGATGGGCGGCAAGGACTTCGAGTGGCTCTCGCGGGTCGGCGAAATGGTGGACGGCAACGACCACAACATGCCGGAGATGGGCAAGTACAACGGCGGCCAGAAGCTGCTGTTCTGGGCCCTCGCCCTGTGCATGGTGCTGCTGTTCCTGTCCGGCCTCGCCCTGTGGCGGGAGTACTTCGCCGGCGCGGTGGCGGTCGGCACGGTCCGTCTCGCGGCGGTGGTCCACGCCGCGATGGCGACGGTCATGATCGTCGCGATCATCGTCCACGTGTATGCCGCCATCTGGGTCAAGGGCACCATCCGCGCCATGCTCTACGGCACGGTCACCGCCTCCTACTGCGTCGAGTCGTTCTCGATCGACAGCCTGGCCAAGGTCGGCCGGTCGGCGATCGA